>NZ_CBCSIW010000016.1:0-98790 GCF_965139575.1 Comamonas aquatilis
GCAGGCCTTTGCTGTCTATGAATTTGATAGCTGTCAGCGCTTGATCAACAAGCCACTCAATGCAATATTGCTTTATAAGTTAGGCAAATAAAGCGCAACCGGCTATTGAATCAATAGCTTTCGAATTGCACTCAGAACGGCGCTTCCTCGGGTGCCAAATCCACGGGTGCGGTCGCAGGCCCGGTCACCGTTCCCTTGCCGGCAGGGCGGCCCTGAGCCAATCGCACGGGCAGAGTTTCGGCGGCGGGTGAGCCCGCTTGCAACGCAGCCGGCAGGCCATCGCCCAGCCCAGTGCGGCCTTCACCGCCCAGAGCCTCGATCAGATCGGGAATCAGGCGCGACAACTCGCCCGTGGCAATGGCTACATCGGTATCAAAGCCGCCATCGTCTTGCGACTGGCCATCCATCACCGCATCGAGCAGCGCAATCTTCTTGATCTGCAGACCTTCGGACAGCACAAAGCTCACGCGGTCGTCCCAGGTCATGGCCAGCTTGGTCGGCAGCTTGCCGTGCTCTATGTGCTGGCGCACCTCGTCGATATCCAGCGGATGGCGTGCATAGCGCACCACGGCCTTGGATTCGTCTGCCGCCTTGAGCTCGCATTCACGATCCACGGTAAAGCCTGCAGGTGGCTCCTGCGTCATCAACCAGTGCGCCATGGCAGCCTGCGGACTGGTCTGCGTATCCACCAGCGCCAGAGAGAAACCGCTGAGGCCTTCAACCAGCAAGGTCACGACTTCATCGGCACGGCCCTGGGCGCTGGTATCGAGCACCAGCGTGCGGGCCTGCGGATCAATCCACACCCACATGCTGCCCTGCTTGGTAAACGCCATGGGCAGCAGATCCAGCTTGGCTTCGTCCTTGAGCTCTTTTTTCTCTTTCTTGCCGGGCTTGCGGCCCTCGGTGGCCTCGATGTGCGCGGCCTTTTCATTGACCTTGCGGTTGAGCACGCTGGCAGGCAGCATTTTGGATTCGCTCATGAAGCGCATCACCCATTGGCCGGCCACCGATTCGGCCAGCGGTCCATGCTGCTCGCCGCGCGGCGGCGCCCAGCCTACCGAGCGCTCCTGGGTTGCGCCGCATTCGGCAAATACTGTTTTTTGCAGCGCATCTTCCAGCGCCTGCAGATCGCCCTGCCAGCTTTCGGCAATGCGATAAACAATCATGTTTTTGAACATCAAAAACCTTCAATCAAACTTGTGCAGAAATTCCGGCTGCATCCGGTCACAACCCGGGCAGCCCACCTATGCATTGTGCCCAAGCAAGCGCTTGTTGCAGCAGGGCAAACTTCTTATTACTTTACAGAGCGGCTGCAAAACCTCACTCAGCAGAAACATGAGCAGCTCACACTTGCCCCATCCGCTGCCGAACGCCAATTGATGCGCAAGAACTAGCGGCCAGTGCTTGCACTTCTTCTGAAAGGAAATTGATATGACCCGCTTTCGCCAGACTCTCACCGGTGCCGCTGTTGCCACGGCCCTGCTCGCATCTCTGAGCCTGCCCAGCTTTGCCCAGACGGCAGCACCCGCAGCCGACAAAACTGCCACCACCCAGACCGCACATGAACAAGGCAAGCATCGCAGCGACAAGCGTGGCGATCGCCAGGAGCAGATGCAAAAGCGCATGACCCAGTTCAAGGCGGATCTGAAGCTCACTGCCGCTCAGGAAGCAGCCTGGACAACGTATGCCAGCACCATGAAACCCGCTGGCGAGCGCCCTGCCCGCATGGACCGCGAAGCCTTTGCCAAGCTGACCACGCCCCAGCGTATCGACAAGATGCGTGAACTGCGTGCCCAGCGCAATGCCGAGATGGACCGCCGCGCAGAAGCCACCAAGGCGTTTTACGCACAGCTCAACGCAGACCAGCAAAAGACCTTTGATGCAGCCAGCCTGCGCATGCACAAGGACCACGGCCCGCGTCACCATGGCCATCATGGTGGCAAGCCCGGACAGGAACGCCCGGCACCCGCACCAGCTGCAGCCAAATAAGCAAGCCGGCAGCGCCCAGGCGCTCGCCCTGCTCTCAAAAGCCTCCGGCCTCCAACGGCCGGGGGCTTTTTTCATGGCTCCGTGCGACACCTCACCTTGGCTGACTTCAGAGTCCCCTGCTTGCTGACAGCCAAACTGGGCACAGCTTCCTAAATTCATATCCACAGCAGTTGCAATAGCCAGCACCGGGAAAGCTATCTGCACTCCATACCGATTGATGCAACGTTGGAGGGAGTTGATATGAATAAGCTAAAAAAGACAGCAGGCTGCCACATCATCCTGATGCTTGGCGCTTTCGGCTGCACAGCTTTTGCACAAACAGCCCCAATCCAGCAAACCAGCGTTTACCTGCAATATGGTCAGGCCGAGCATGCTGCCAAAAGCTGGACTCTGGGGGTCAATCTGCCCTGGCGCAGCTGGAGCTGGCAACTGGGCTCAGGGCTGGTCACAGGCCACTGGGATCTATGGGTCAGCCGCTGGTCTGCTCCCTATCAGGGCGAGGACAAAGCCACCTGGATTCTGGGAGCCCAACCCGTGCTGCGCTGGCGTCCATCCATGGGCCAATCTCCCTGGTTTGCCGAAGCCGGGCTGGGCGTCAGCCTGGCAAGCAACCGCCGCTACATCAGCGATCACACCACCTTCTCCACACGCTACAACTTTGCCACCCATATCGGCGTGGGCTATCTGTTTGGTGAACAGCTGAAAAACGAAATCAGCTTGCGGCTGGCGCACTACTCCAACGCCGGTATCCGGCATCCCAATCCGGGAGAAAACTTTTTGCAGCTGCGCTACGCCCGCAGCTTTTAAAAGCGGCATTGCCACCGTCCTGCTCAAGCCACCTTCGGGTGGCTTTTTTTACGGCTCCAGGAGGTCAAGCGACCTGTGTATAAACATGATGATAAAAATCAACTTATTTCAATGTTTTCCACAGGAAGAGAAGACATCTCAAAGTTGTACCCAAAACAGCGACAGCAGCAACTGGGGTTCGGTCACAGACTTTCACCTATGCTAACAGCATGATTTTTAAGTGTTTTTTTATCTTATTCACACTTAAGTCTAGTACTTACTATTACTACTAATTAAAAAAATTAGGAATAGGAATAACAACCACAGGCATTTTTTCACAGAGCAGTCATGGGCTAGGAAAAAAAAGCGCCTTCCGGTTTGACGGAAAACGCTTGATCAGTGATCACATCCGATCAATGCCTTGTGTTCAATCGCAGTAATCTGCTTCATTAGCTATAAAAATAATAGCTAAATATCTATATATATCAACGTTTAAAGGTATTTAATTAACAAAAATCCAATTCGTATAAAACTGTGGATATCTACGTATGAAAATTCATGTTTTCCACAGAAACGATGATTTCAGCAAAACTATTCATGGAAGCAAGACAGCAGGAACAGCCCTCTGCACACATGCTTATTCTTGGAAAACTGACTTGATTTTTATAGGTTTTCAATAGTTATCAACAGAAAAAGCCATGCTCTATTACTACGACTATTTTTTTATAAGATTTCTAAAGAACAACTAGAGTCCAACACCGCTCAGCATGAAAACAGCCGCTCTTCAGCCATCGGTATCGCGCTTCAAACACGCTGTCGTAAGAGCAATTTCAGAAATCAAGGGCTTTATCGAAATACACGCACCACATCTGAAAAATTTGACGTAAGATGCGCTCCCTGCACTAAAACAGCTGGGGATAAATCTCTTTGGCAAAGCCGTTGAAGAGGTAGTTATCCACAGAATGTTCTGCACAGCGGTGGGTAAGTGCCATAGGCATTGAAAATGCTTGCTTTGGCGATCCAAGTGGTCTCCAGCATGGGTGACTTGTGTTCAAAAAAATTCAATGATCTTTATAGGTAATTGTTTTCATTGAATTTTTATGTGCAGACTCCGTGAATAAGTACAAGATTGAAGTCTTTACCCAGGTTAAAAAAGTCACCCATGTCATTGATGAATGACTGAATTTCGTCAATGTCGGATTCAGTTCTTCATCACCGGTGGAAAGCCCGATGGCGATTTCAGCTGGAGATTTTTGAAGCGCAGGACATCAGGCGCTGTGTAGCGGGACCAGTACCAAGCATTGGAAGCACTCGATGTTTAGGTCGGTTTTGTTAGAAAACTTACACCTGCAGAGGCAACAGGGCTGGTTGTCCATGAACCGGCAACATCTTCTGATTTGGGCAAAGAAAAGTCGTGGAGCCCATCACGATTTCGCGATCAGCTATCGAGATAGTGAGCAAAAACGCTTGGGTTCATCTGCATGCACGCAAGACATGCGGGGAAAGGCGGGCAGGAGCTGACTAAAGCCCGTCTCAGGCCTGCTTCGGCCGTTTTGTGACTCCGGCTGCTACCCCTGCGTGAAAACGCAGGCTGAGGCCGCCAGACCTCTTGTCTCATGCCCGCAGGCCGATCTTTCTTGAACCGGCCTGCTGCACAAGTGCTTATCGCACCGGCTGACGCTGCAAGGTAAAAGGCGGCAAGCCGTTGATCAGTTGCTGGCCGTAGCTGGTGCCAGTCAGCCGCTTGTCGTAGCAGTAGACATGGGCCTGATCTTCTTCGGTACGGATGGCCCGGCCCACCCATTGCGCCAGGCGAATGGCGGTGGCGGGCACCACCAGTTCGTTGAAGGGATTGCGGCCGCTGCTGCGCAGCCACTCGGCTCGCGCTTCGCCCACCGGGTCGTCGGGCGGGGCAAAAGGCAGCTTGGTGATGAACAGGGATTCGCACAAGGCGCCGGGCAAATCCAGACCCTCACCGAACGACTGCATGCCAAAGATGATGGAAGGCTCGCCCAGTTCCACGGCATCGCGGTGGCGGGCCAACAACGTGGGGCGGGGCAGGGCGGTCTGCACCAGCACCTGGTTGCGCATATGGGTCGATAGCGCCTCCACCGCCTGGCGCATTTGCTCGCGTGAGGTGAACAGGACCAGCGCACCGGCCTGTACGCGGCTCAGATCGGTCAACAGGGCCTCCACCATCTCCTCGGTAAAGCGGGCCGCCTCACGTGGGTCTGAGACCGTTTCGCGGGCCACCAACGTGCCTTGGCGGGCATAGTCGAAGGGGCTGGGCACTTCCAGCGTGGTGACTGCCGCGTCGTTCGCAAGACCGGCCTCGCGCAAAAAGAAGTCGAAATGCCCGCAACTGGTCAGCGTGGCCGATGTGAGCACCGCGCCGCGCACCTGGGACCAGAGATGCTGGCGCAGGGTGGAGCCGGGCTGTATCGGGCTGGCATGGGCCTTGACGACGATGTATTCGCCATCCGCCTCCAGCGTGAACCACTTGGCATTGGGCACAGGCTTGCTGTCAGCTTCGTCCTGCGATTGCTGCAGCAGCAATTGAGTGGTGTTGAAGATGGCTTCCAGGCGCGGGGCCAGGGCGCCGACCTGGGCGTAAATGGTGGACAGCCGGCGTGCTTCCTCGGGCTTGTCCTTGATCTCTGCCCGCAAGGCCTTGGAGACGGCGCGCAGTGCATCGAGAAAGCCGTCGGCATGGTGGGCAATCTGGCTCAAAGGCTCCAGCAGCGGCTCTGGCAGCAGCCCGCGGTTGGCTCGCACCCTGGCAGGGCCATAGCTGTCCTTTTGCGATTTGAGAGCCTCTCCGTACTGCTCCATCACCAGCCTGGCCATCTCCTGCATCTGCTGGCGCAGCCCGCTGGCATGCTTGGGCACATCGGCCAGCTCTTCCACCTCGGCCACGGCATTGACCCGCAGGGCGCGGCTGGCCAGCTTGTCTATCCAGCCCAGACGAGACAAGTCCATCTCGCCGGCAAACTGATCCAGGGCCGTGGCTGGCAGGTGGTGGGCTTCATCGAGCACCAGCAGGCAGTTGTCCAACTCCGGCAGCAGCTTGGAGCCTAGCGACGAAAGCAGCAAATCATGGTTGGCCACAATCACTTGAGCTGCTACCAGATCCTTGCGTCGCTCGTAATAAACGCAATTGCTGAAGGCCGGGCAATGCTTGCCGGTACAAGAGGCCGATTCGGCTGCAACAGGGCTCCAGGCCTCGGCTTCTGGCGGTGTTTCCAGTGCGTCCCTGTCTCCATTCCAGGCTTCGGTTGCCAGCGCATCGGCCATGGATTTGTAGAACTGCATGCGCGCCTGCAGCTCGTGTTGTGGGCGGCTGGCGCGGGCCTGAGCCTCCTCTTCGCCAAACAGATCGTCGGCTTCGTCATGGGTCTCGCCGGTGCTGGCCAGGCGCTCCAGCTTGAGCTTGCACACAAAGCGGCCGCGCCCCTTGGCCAGAGCGAATTTGAAAGGCTGTTCCAGCTTCTCGGCCAAGGCTGGCAAATCCTTGTTCACCAGCTGTTCCTGCAATGCCACCGTGGCTGTGGAAATCAACACCCGCGTACCGCGCGACAAAGCCATGCTGATAGCCGGAATGCTGTAGGCCAGAGATTTGCCCACGCCGGTGCCGGCCTGAACGACGGCAATGGCTTTTTTGGGCTCAGGCCCATCTTCATCCACTTTTCCCAGCTGGGCCTGGCTCAGGGTCTGTGCGATCTGGGCGGCCATTTTTCGCTGCCCTTCACGATTTCGGAAACCTGGCATGGCTCCGACCACGGTATCAAAGGAATTCAGGGCCTCTTGAGCCCACTTTTTTTCATGCATTTCAGCGTTATCTGGGACGCAAAGACACTTTGCCTTGGCGTTTTATAAGTATTCGTACATTGATATGTATTAAATAAGATTGTTTTTCTTATGCAATACAGCATACAAAACTGCGATCCTGTACGCCTTACAGAGGGTGATACATCTGATGTCAGCCTCGCTCCGGGCTCTGCATCGTCGATGTTTGTCCACCTCTTGTTTCTTGGTTATCCATTCTAGTTGTGGATTCTGGATACGGCAGTTGTCAAGAAAATTATCCACAGGGTGAAGTAGCATCAAGCCTGTTCTTATCTTGTAGATATCTCTGTTGATTTCTTTGTTGAAAATTTTGTTAAATTTTTATGAACAAAAAGCTTTTTCTAAAATCAAGTTGACTGTGAATTGTTGGTGTTGACTCAAGTTTTCCAGTGCTGTGGGTAAGCTTGTTCCAGGGAAATCATGCTGTTGCACTGCACTATCACATGTGATTTATCCACAGATTTTCTATCTTCGCTTGGTGCGAGCTTGCAGCTGAAAGTTGTGCACGCTTTCCCCGTTGAAGGCTGTTTGTATGAGCCTGGCGGTAAGAAAGTGCCTAACTGCGTTCCATGAAGCCGGAACTGCCAAGATGTTCACCGAGTGGATAACGTTGGAAAATCAAAAATGATAGCTTTATCCACATGCATTCATTGGATAAGAGTCATTTTTTAAGATTTTTCTACAAGCATGGGCTTGTTGAGCCGAGTGGAGTCTGAATGCTGCAAAAAATACTCTTGTACGAAAAAATACAGGGAATTTTCTGAATCTCGAAAGTTGATGCACTAAAGTGCACGCGCCTTTCTGTGGATTGCTTAAAAACAAGGCATTCCACCTGATTTGATGGAAAAAGCAAATTTACTGTACGAATGTACAGTTATTGCCGCAAGCGAGAGGCTTGATGAGCAAAGCGCTTACCAAACGGTAATCAAGGCGTCACCCACGCATGAAGGCCTGTTTTTTAGGATTTCTGCCATCACGGAGTGGTGAGCGCCTAGCCATGCAGCGCTTCACTTTCAAGTCAGAACGAAGGGTCAAGAGATGAAGAAAAGCCTTGCAGCATTTGCACGAGCTGCGCATATGCCGGAGCGCGCTCAGTTCAGATTGGCAATCGGTGTGGCGGCCATGGCGGTTGCAGCTCTGCTTGCGGCTTGTGATTCATCGAATGCCAGGGAAGACGCGCCCAAACCCGCAGCCGCCCTGCCCAAGGGCGTGCTGCAAGTCAGACCTGAATCCATGAAGATGCTGGAGATTGCCGTGGTGGCCGATCCCACCGGAGCGCAAACAGCCTGGGCTCCGGCGCATGTGGCTTTTGTGGAAGATCGCGTGGCCTCGGTTTCTGTTCCCGTGACGGCGCGCGTGGTTAGCGTCAATGCGCACGTGGGAGATATGGTCAAGGCCGGTGATGTGCTGGCCACTCTGGTCAGCCCTGATGCGCTGCGCACGCGCTATGAAGTGGCGGCAGCCAAGACCGCGCACGATGTGGCGGTGGTCGAGTCCCAGCGCCAGCAAAACATGGTCGACAAAGGGGTGGGCGTGGAAGTGGATCTGCGTGCTGCGCAAGCCAAGCTGCGCGAGACATCACAAGAGCTTTCTCGCGCGCAGGGCACGGCTGCATTGCTGGGCTCCGGTGGTGCTGATCGCATCGATCTGCGTGCTCCTCGTGCTGGCATTGTCGCGGAGCGAAAAGCCATCGTCGGCTCCTCGGTAGAGCCCGGTTCCGCGCTGTTCATGGTGGGTGATCCTCAGTCCATGAATGTGGTGGCCGAAGTGTTTGAAACAGACCTGCCCGGCATTCGCCTGGGCAGTTCGGTGACGGTGGAAATCCCGCAGCTGCCCAAGCCGCTCAAAGGAACCGTGCGCCACCTGGGGGCCACGCTGGACAAGGAATCCCGCCGTGCCGCCGTGGTGGTGGAACTGAGCGAGCAGAACTCCGCACTGCGCCCCGGCATGCAGGCCCGAGTGGGCGTGCAACTTTCCAATCAGCATGAGATGTTGATTCCCGTCTCGGCGGTGCTGATCAAGGACGAAAGCCGCAGCGTGGTGTTTGTGCAGCTCGACGGCAACCGATTCGAGGCACGCACGGTCAACCTGGGTCGTCCATTTCGGGGCATGGTGCCTGTGATCTCCGGCCTCAAGGTGGGCGAGAAGATTGTGGTGCGTGGCGGTCTGCTGCTGGATGGCGCTGCGGCGCAGTTGCTGTAATCGCGGCAGGAGTTTTCACACATGCTGCGTTCATTCATTTCGTTTGTCGTTCATCGACGCCTGCTGGCTGTTTGCGCCACCTTGGCCATTGCCATCTATGGCGTGTACTCCTATCTGCAAACCGCCATCGAGGCCTACCCCGATGTGACCAATGTGCAGGTCGGCGTGATTGCCCAGGCGCCGGGCCTGGCTCCGGAGGAAGTCGAACGTCAGATCACCCAGCCGCTGGAGCGTGAACTCAATGGCACGCCGGGACTGGTTTCGCTGCGTTCGGAGAGTTATTTCGGTCTGGCCATGGTCAACCTGGTCTTCAACGACGAGGCCAATAGCTTCAACGCCCGTGCCGAAGTTTCTCAGCGGCTGCCGCAAGCCAATCTGCCGGACGGCGTGACGCCTGAAATGGCGCCCGATTACACGCCTTTGGGCAAGATCTTCTACTACCGCTTGCAAAGCGACAAGCACACGCTGGCGCAGCTGCGCACCGAGCAGGAATGGCATGTGGTGCGGGTCTTGAAGCAGGTGCAGGGCGTGGCCGATGTGGTGAGCATTGGTGGCTTCGTCAAGGAATTCCATGTGGAAGTGGACCCCGACAAGCTCTACAGCCTGGGCCTGTCTCTGGACGATGTGAGCAATGCCCTGTCCAAGTCCAACCGCAACGTCGGTGGCGGCCTCATGCGCCGTGGCGAGCAGTCGCTGATCATTCGTGGCATTGGCTTGCTGCGCACGCCGCAGGAGATTCAGGAAGTCGTGGTGGCCATGCGTGGCAGCGCCCCCGTCACGATTGGCGACGTGGCCCGTGTCTCGCAGTCGCATACACCGCGCCAGGGTTCGGTGGGTATGGATGACCAGAACGATGTGGTGCAAGGCATTGTGCTGCTCAAGCGCGGTGCCAATCCCTCGCTGGTGCTGGACGATATCCACGCCAAGGTGCAAGAGCTCAATCAGGGTGGTTTGCCCGACGGCATGCAGATGGTGACCAACTATGACCGCTCGGATCTGGTGGGCCATACCCTCAAGACGGTGCAGCACAATCTGCTGTTTGGTGCCACGCTGATCGTGGCGCTGCTGTGGCTGTTTCTGCGCAGCCTGCGCGGCTCGCTGATTGTGGCCACCGTCATTCCGCTGTCGTTGCTGGTGGCCTTCATCGGTCTGCACTGGCTGGGCATGCCGGCGAACCTGATCTCCATGGGAGCGATTGACTTCGGCATCATGGTCGATGGCGCTGTGGTGCTGGCCGAGAACATCATCCGTAACGCGCGACATCGCAGGCCGCAGACTGCCAACGACATGCGCCACATCATCGTGGATTCGGCAGTCGCCGTGGCCAAGCCCACGCTGTTTGCCATGGCGATCGTGATTGCCGCGCTGATTCCGGTGTTCTCGCTGCAAAGCATCGAAGGCCGCATCTTCCGTCCCTTGGCCATGACCTATAGCTTCGCGCTGCTGGGCGCACTGGTGTTTGCCATGGGTCTGGTGCCTGCTTTGTGCGCGCTGTTTCTCAAGCCGCAACATGTGATCGTGGATGAGCCCAAGGTGTTCGACCGCATGCAGCACGGCTACCAGCACTGGATAGGCAAGGTGCTGTCTGCGGCCAGCCGCCGCTCCATGGTGTTGATCACCTTTGTCAGCGTGCTGGTGGTGGCCGGTGTTTCGGCCAAATGGCTGGGTACCGAATTCCTGCCGGAGCTGGATGAAGGCGATGCCTATGTGCTGGTGCAGATGCCGGCCTCCATCTCTCTGGAAAAAGGCCAGGAAGTGCTGCGCGAAGTGCGCATGCGGCTCAAAGTCTTTCCCGAAGTGATCACGGTCACCACAGAGCAAGGACGACCTGAATCAGGCACCGATAACGAGACCCTCAATCTTGCCAAGGCCCTGGTGCGACTCAAGCCCCATGGCGAATGGCGCAAAGGGCTGAACAAGCCGGCTTTGATCGAGGAAATGCGGGCGACCCTGGGTGAAATTCCCGGTGTGGCATTCAACTTTGCCCAGCCGATTCGCGACAGCGTGGAAGAGTCCACTTCCGGTGCCCGTGGCCAGGTGGTCCTGAAGCTGTTTGGCCCCGACATCCCCACGCTGCGCTCCATACTCAAGCAGACGGTGTCCCTGGTCAAACCCATTGAAGGCGTGGTGGACCTGGATCTGTACCGGGACGCGCCCGCGCCTCAGGTGCATGTGGAGTTTGATCGCCAGGCTCTGGCCCGCCAAGGCATTGCCATGGAGACGGCACAAAAGACGCTGGAAGTGGCCCTGGCCGGCAATGTAGCCACCACGCTGTGGGAGGGCGAGTTCCCCGTGCCGGTGCGCGTGCGTCTGCCTTATGTGGACCGCATGGATGAAGAGCGCATTCGCAACATTGCCATTCCCTTGCCCGATGGCGGTTCCGTGCCCTTGCATTCGGTAGGTGCGGTCAGTATCAAGATCGGCAACTCCTCCATTTTCCGTGAAGGCAATGCGCGCTACATGGCGCTCAAATTCAACGTGGAAGGGCGCGACATAGGCTCGGTTGTCAAGGACACGCTGGCCACCTTCAAGGAGCATGTAAAGCTGCCTGACGGCTACCAGGCCATCTGGGGTGGCGAGTGGGAAAACCAGCAACGCGCGGCTTCGCGCCTGAAGATCGTGGTGCCCCTGTCTCTGCTTATCGTTTATGCCCTGCTGTTCGGTGCGCTGGGGCAGGCGCGCAGCGCCGGCATCATCTTGCTGTGTGCGCCTTTCACCATGGTGGGCGGGATTGCGGCCTTGCATCTGGCGCATATCGAGCTGTCCATCAGCGCGGCGATTGGTTTTATTGCGCTGCTGGGCCAGGTGGCTCTGGCCGGGCTGCTGGTGATTTCTTCCGTGGAGGAGTTTCGCCGCCAGGGCATGCCCATGATGCAGGCCTTGGTCGAGGGCACGGCAGAGCGCATGCGCTCCATCATCCTGGTGGCTTTGCTGGCGCTGCTGGGCCTGCTGCCCATGGCCTTGTCCACGGGCGTTGGCAGCGAGACGCAGCGCCCGTTTGCCTCGGTGATTGTCGGCGGCATGGTGATTCTGCCTCTGGTAGCGCTGGTGCTGCTGCCGGTGCTGTATGCCCTGCTGGGTCCCAAGAACATGATGACGCAGGAAGAACGCGATGAAAGCGCACAAAATGAATAAATGGCTGACCATGGGACTGGTGGCTGCGTCATTCTCCGGCGTGGCCTGGAGCCAGGCTCAGCCCTCTGCATTGTCGGCATTGCCTGCAGCAAGCGGCGTGGTGGCTCCGGCACAGGCCGTCAGCCTGGAAGAATATCTGCGCCTGGTGGTGCAAAACCAGCGTGGCCTGGCTGCAGACCGCCTGCAGCTTGATCTGGCCAAGGCCGACAGCCGCACGGCATCGGCCTTCCCCAACCCCTCCGTGCACTACAGCAACAAGCGTGGCGAGCGTGAATGGGGTGTGGAGCAGCCCTTGCCCATTTTTGGCCAGCGCGGCATGCGCATCGAAAACGCGCGCAAGGGCGAGGTTACGGCCGCCGCCAATGTCGATCTGGCAGCTGCCGGCAGCATGAACGATGCCGCCCATGTGTTCAACGAGCTGCTGGTGGCCCAGCAGCGGTTGGCGGTATGGCAGCATGCGCAGGAAGAGCTGAACAAGGCGGCCTTCATCGTCACAGGCCAGATTGAAGCCGGAACGCGCAGCCGCTATGACGGGGCGCGTCTGAGCCTGCAGCAAGCCCAGATGTCCATGCAGGTAAGCAAGGCACAGGCGGCGCTGCGAGACTCTGCATCGCGCGTGGCTGCGCTGGCCGATCTGCCCCAGTGGCAGGCCCGCGTGGTGGGTAGTCTGAAGGCCGATGCCACCCATGCGCCAGCTGCTTATGGCAGCTTGTGGGATCAGGCGCAGACGCGTTTGCCCATGGTGCGTGCCGCGCAGGCGGCTCTGGACCAGGCCAGACAGAAAATCCGGCTGGAAGAGCGTGAGGCCTTGCCCACGCCCACAGTCGGTGTGGCCCGCATACGCAACAGCCTCGATGGCAGTTTCAACCAGGTCGGCATCCAGGTGGAAATTCCACTGCTTGATCGCAAAAAAGGCGTCATAGACCGCGCCAAGGTGGAGGCGGATCAGGCGGAGCTGCGGCGCGATGCCGCCTTGCTGGCTGCGCAGTCCGAGCTGCAGCGTGCGCTGGAGCAGCTGCGTATCCGTCGCAGCGCGGTGCTGGACTATGAAAAAGTGGGACTGGCCCAGATTTCACCCCTGCACCAGATGGCTCAGGACGGCTACAAGCTGGGCAAGGGCACCATTTTGGAGCTGGTGGATGCCCTGGCATCGATTACCGAGCACCGCCTGGAACATCTGGAGTTGGTCAAGGACATGCTGGACGCCGAGTGGGAAGTGCGTGTGGCCAGCGGCGATCTGCCGCAAGTGCGGCCTTGATTGGCCAGAGGGGAGGTTTGTGTGGAACTGCCAGAACCTGTCGATCCACCCGCATCCTCCATCACATTTACTTGCGCTGCGGATGCGGCTGCATCCCCGTATAGTGTCTGTTTGCAACCGGCAACCGACAGACATCGCATGTACCGCTACCTCATCATCGAAGACGATGCGCTCAATGCGCGGTACATCGCTGAAGGCTTGCGCCAGCAAGGCGCTTACGTGAACGTTTGCGGCGACGGGGTGCAAGGCATTGCCCAGGCCGTGGGCGAGAGCTGGGACGTGATCATTCTCGATCGCATGCTGCCCAACGGCTTTGACGGCTTGCAGATTTTGCAGACGCTGCGTTCCATGGGAAAACAGACGCCCGTACTGGTGCTCAGTGCGCTGTCTGCTACCGATGAGAGAGTGCGAGGGCTGAAAGCCGGCTGTGATGATTACCTGACCAAGCCGTTTGCTTTTTCCGAACTTTCGGCACGGCTGGAGGCTCTGGTGCGCCGCGCGCAAATTCCGGCACCGACGCGAGAGATGCGGGTGGCCGATCTGCGCATCAATTTGCTCAGCCGAAGTGCGGAGCGCGCAGGCCAGCCCCTGATGCTGCAGCCGCGTGAATTCAGGCTGCTGGCATTTCTCATGCAGCATGCCCACCAGATCGTCACGCGAACCATGTTGCTGGAGTCGGTGTGGGACTATCGCTTTGATCCGCAAACCAATGTGATCGACGTGCACATCAGCCGTCTGCGCAGCAAGGTGGACAAAGGTTTTGAACCGGCACTCATTCACACCATCCGCGGCGTGGGTTACAGCCTTTCGGACAAGCCCCACGAACTGCCCGAGGTGGTTTGATGCGCCTCGTCAAACCATGGAGCTCCCTGGCCTTCAGGTTGGCGCTCAGCTATGGCGCGCTTATGGTGCTGACCATGGCGATTGTGCTGTCGGTCTTTTATGTGCAGACCGTGGGCGTGGTGCGTATCAAGTTCGACAAACAAGCTGAGAACCATCTGCGGCGCCTGACCGAGCATCTGGCCAAGTATGGTCAGGGTGCACTGGAGGCTGAAGTTCGTCAGACCCTGCTCGATGGCGTGAACACCGACACGGAAATCCTGATTCTGATGGACCCTGAGGGCACGCCCATCATGGCCAATGCGCAAGTGTTTCCGCCGCGCCGCCTGACCGCCATGGGGGTGCGTGAGCTGACCGTCAAGCGCAACGGACGCCTGATCGTCGGACGGGTGGCCGTCTCCGAACTCTCCAATGGCAATCTGCTGGCCGTGGGCAGTGATATGCAGGTGCAGCGCAATCTGGAGGAGCTGTTCGGCCAAGCCAGTCTGATGGCCGCGATTGCGGCCTGCATCATGGCCGTCATCGGTGCGTTGATCTTCAGGCGCGTGGTGGAAGAGCGCGCTGCCGACATTCGCAGCACCATGTCACGCGTCGCCGCCGGTGATTTGAGACAGCGCATTCCAGTGACAGGCAACGATGACGAGTTCACCTTGCTCAACCGCGACATCAACACCATGCTGGATCGGCTGGAGCAGCTGATGGAGGGTATACGTCACGTCTCCAACACGATTGCGCACAACCTCAGAACGCCGCTGACCCGCATTCTGTTGCGTTTGAGAAATGCGCAGCAGGCGGGTCAAGTCGATCAGTCTGCGGTGCTGGAAAAAGTGGCCGAAGAGGTGGCGGAACTGGGCATTGTGTTTGAGAAACTGCTGCAGATTGCCGAGGTGGAAAGCGGTGCCAGCCGCCAGAATTTTGCGCCCATGGATATCAAGGCCTTGCTGGTGGACGTGGTGGATTTCTACGAGCCTCTGGTCGAGGATGCAGGAGGGGTGTTGCATCTCGATGTGCAAGGTGAGCCCATGGCCTTGGGCGATGCCGATCTGATCGCCAGTGCCGTGGCCAATCTGGTGGATAACGCCATCAAATACGGCTCGGCTCCGGGCAGCGAGCATGGTGCAGATTTGCGCCTGCACGCCGGTGTGGCGGCCGAGCATGGTAGCGAAGGCGGCGCGCCGGGTGTGGAGATCACCGTGCAGGACCAGGGCCCCGGTGTGGACGAAAAAACGCTGGAGAACATGACCACCCGCTTCTTTCGTGCCGACTCCGAAAGAGAAGGCTACGGACTGGGTCTGGCCAGCGTGCTGGCCATCGTGCAGCTGCACGGGGGCAAGCTCAGCTTTCACAACCGTCAGCCCGGATTGCAGGCGCGCATCTGGCTGCCTGCCATGGCGCGGACCTGAGAGCCTTTGAGGCGCTTTTTACTGCTCAGGAAAGCGCTCTGTTCCCGTAGGCGCAGAAGCCGGGCTTGGGGCCTTTCTTGGGGTGCAGGCGGCAGGTTTCCGGCCGCTTGTCATACACCGTGCAGCGGCGGGTCTTCTTGTCGAGAAAATTGCAATCTCCGCCGGCGCGGCGCGCCATGGTGAAGATGTTGTGCTTGGGGTTGTAGTGGTCTATCAGCTTGGCTTTGAGCAGGCGCTTGGCGATCAGCTTGGGCTCCACGTTTTCCACCTCAAACGGGTCCACCAGCTCCAGGCGCACCAGATCCGGCAACTGAACTTCCAGCGGCATGGTGCAGCAATTGGCGGCGCAGCTGTCGCACATGCCGGCTTTGTATTTGCTCCAGGTTTCGAGTCGATCCACGTCGACGATACGGATGGAGGATTTCATGGTGTTTGCGCTGCAGGGGGCGAAGAAAGAGGGCGCACTATACGGCCCGCGCCGCGCTTGGATGGCAGAGCCTGCAAACGCCCCTGATGTCTTGTCAGGTCTATCTTCGGGTCGCAGCCGGGTCGCTCAGCAATTTCTCACCCCAGTCAAAATACCCAGTCAAATCACGGTTTTGCGCTTATTCTCAAAGCGCAAGCAGCTATTGATTCAAGAGTACCCCGCCATGAATTCCTCCTCTTCAAGTGCCCAGACCCGGGCCACGGCCATAGGCTTGCTGGCAGTGCTGTGCTGGAGTTGTACCGTGGGGCTGATGCGTGCCATTGCCGAACCCCTGGGGGCCGTAGGCGGCGCCGCCTGTCTTTATTCGATGGCCGCCGTGTGTATCGCGCTGACGCGTGGCATTCAAGGGCCCAGGCAATGGCGTTCCATGCATCCCGTGTATTTCTGGGGCTGCGGCGCTTTGTTCGTGGTGTACGAAATCTGTCTGTCGGTGGCCGTGGGCCTGGCAGACGACCGATCCCAGGCCATGGAGATAGGACTGATCAACTATCTCTGGCCCAGCCTGACCATTGTGCTGGCCGTGCTGTGCAAGCAGCAAACAGCGCGCTGGTGGCTATGGCCCGGCGTGGTGCTATGCCTGTGGGGCCTGGCGCGCGTGCTGGCGGGAGACAACTTCAGCGCGCGCGCCATGTGGTCCCATGTGCAGGGCAATCCCGTGGCTTACGGCATGGCGTTTGCGGCGGCCTTGCTATGGCCTGCCTACAGCCTGCTGGCACGGCGTTTTGGCGGCGGCTTCAATGCGGTGGGTCTGTTTGTTTTGTGGACGGCTCTGGCGCTCTGGATCAAGTGGCTGATGCTCGATGGCGACAAGTCCATGCACTGGTCTGTGACCACGGGCGTGCAGGTCTTTCTGGTCGGGGCACTGACGGCGCTGGGCTATAGCTGCTGGGAGCATGGAATCCAGCATGGCAAGCTGGCCATCATGGCCGCCGCCTCGTATTTCACGCCCGTGTTCTCGGCCCTCATGGCCAGTGCGTTGCTGCAGGTGCTGCCGGGCTGGAGCTTCTGGCAGGGCGTGACCCTGGTGACGCTGGGCTCGCTGATCTGCTGGATGGCAACCCGACGCATGGGCTAGCCCGCCCGGCTTCACTCTTCTTCAAAGCCTTTGCCGCGCAGTACCTTGCTGGCGATTTCGGCGCTGAAGCCGCGAGAGGCCAGAAAGCGCATCTGCTTCATATGCTCTTGCGGCGTTTGCGGCTGGCTGCCAAAGCGCTGCAGCCAGAGCGCATGGGCGCGCTGCAACTCGGTATCGCGCAGCTGCTCGGCGGCGCTGCGCAGGGTGTCGTCATCGAGTCCCTTGGTTCGGAGCTCCTGCACCAGACGCGCCGAGCCATAGCGGCGTGCCTTGCTGTGGATCACAGACTCCACCACCCGCTGCACGCTGATGAAGCCGCGCTTTTCCAGCTCATCCAGAATGGCGTTCAGGTCATCGCCTTCCTCTACATGCCCGGCCAGCTTGCGCTGCAATTCCAGGCGGGAGTGTTCGCGTTGCGACAGCAACTTCAGTGCGCGACCCTTGAGCGAGAGCTTGGCAAAGCCCATGTCAGCAGTTCTCCAGAAACAAAAAGGCGCAGGACGAACCTGCGCAAAGATGGCAATTGGTAGGGTGGCAAGACCCAGATTTCAAAACTGGCGCGCTCAGTTTCAGAGGCGCCATTGCCGTGCGCAGCGCGTTTTATTCTGCGATCACGCCGTCTTTATCGACCTTGCCCTTGCCGTTCTTGGCGGGCTTGGCTTCGGGGGCATCGCTGTTGCCTGTGCCGGGCAGCAGGGCAATGCCCAGGCTGTCGCGCACCTTGTTTTCGATTTCGAAGGCGAGCGCGGCGTTTTCGCGCAGGAATTCACGCGAGTTGTCGCGACCCTGGCCGATTTTTTCACCGTTGTAGGCATACCAGGCACCGGATTTTTCGAGGATCTTGGCGGTCACGCCCATGTCCAGGATTTCACCTTCGCGGCTGATGCCTTCGCCAAACAGAATGTCGAACTCGGCGGTCTTGAACGGAGGCGAAACCTTGTTCTTGACGACCTTGACCTTGGTTTCGTTGCCGATGGCTTCGTCCCCTTTTTTGATAGTGCCGGTGCGGCGGATATCCAGGCGCACGGAGGCGTAGAACTTCAGCGCATTGCCGCCGGTAGTGGTTTCGGGCGAGCCGAACATCACGCCAATCTTCATGCGGATCTGGTTGATGAAGATGACCATGCAGTTGGTCTTCTTGATGGTGGCGGTCAGCTTGCGCAGGGCCTGGCTCATCAGACGTGCTTGCAGGCCGGGCAGGGCATCGCCCATTTCGCCTTCGATTTCGGCCTTGGGGGTCAGGGCGGCCACCGAGTCGATGACGATCAGATCCACGGCGCCGGAGCGTACCAGGCTGTCCACCACTTCCAGCGCCTGCTCACCGGTGTCGGGCTGGCTGATCAGCAACTCATTGAGGTTCACACCCAGCTTCTGGGCATAGCCGGTGTCCAGTGCGTGTTCGGCGTCGATGAAGGCACAGGTGCCGGCCAGCTTCTGCATCTCGGCAATCACCTGCAGCGTCAGCGTGGTCTTGCCCGAGGATTCAGGGCCGTAGATTTCGATCACGCGGCCGCGGGGCAGGCCGCCTACGCCCAGAGCAATGTCCAGACCCAGAGATCCGGTGGAAACCACCTGGATGTCCTGGATGGCTTCGCCTTCGCCCAGCTTCATGATGGTGCCCTTGCCGAACTGCTTTTCGATCTGGGCGAGTGCAGCGGCCAGTGCTTTGGCTTTTTCGCTGTTGGCGTCTGCGGACTTGGCTGTGGCGTTCATATCTGGCTCCTGGGTCGGTGGTGCGGCGGTCTGGGTTCAGCTCTGTATTGGCTTCAGAACTGGATGCTTGAACAGTAGTTTATGGGCTTGTATTCGCCGTGTGTTGAAATATTTGGTCAGTTTGCCTTACTATTTAAGAATGACCGAAATCGCCCCCGTGACCCCTGCAGACGATGCCTGGCGGCAAACCCATCTGGGCCGCTTGCTGGGCCATGCCATGCGCCGGTTCGATGCGCGGGTGCTGCAGCTCATGGCGCGCGATCTGGAGGTGCCGCTGGCACTGTCCAATCTGGCGGCGCGCGACAAGGTGGGCGCTGCCCATATCCACATCACAAGGCATTTGTCGCTGGCCGGAGACCGGCTTACCGATCTGGCCGAGAAGGCCGGCATGAGCAAACAGGCCATGGCCGACCTGGTGGCCCAGTGCGAGGCCTGGGGTCTGGTGACGCGCGAGATCGACGCACGCGATGCGCGCGCCAAGCGGGTGCGCTTCACGCAAAGCGGGCTGGCCTGGCTCAAAGCCTTTCACGATGCGGTCGCGCAGGCGCAGGCCGAATTCAGAGAGGCCGTGGGCGAGGATGTGGCCACGGTGGTGGCTCTGGGTCTGGAAGCCTATGCCGAAGGCTATTGAAGCGCTGCCGGTTGGGTCTGCAGACGGCGAGCCGCTCTCTACAATGGCAGCAAAGGCGCCGCAGATTTGCAGACTGCCTGCCCTGCGGCAGCCATACATAACCAGGAGACAAACCCATGCGCATACTGATTGCTGAAGACGACCAGGTGCTCGCCGATGGCTTGCTGCGCACGCTGCGCAGCTCGGGTGCCGTGGTCAGCCATGTGGCCAGCGGCAGCGAGGCCGATGCTGCCTTGCTCACCAACAGCGAGTTTGATTTGCTGATTCTGGATCTGGGCCTGCCCAAGATGCATGGTCTGGAGGTGCTCAAGCGCTTGCGCGGCCGTGGCGATGCGCTGCCGGTGCTGATTCTCACGGCGGCCGATTCGATTGAAGAACGGGTGCAAGGCCTGGACTACGGCGCCGACGATTACATGGCCAAGCCGTTTGCCCTGTCCGAGCTGGAAGCGCGTGTGCGGGCGCTGACGCGTCGCGGCATGGGCGGCGCCAGCTCCACCATCAAGCACGGGCCGCTGGTGTACGACCAGGCCGGCCGTGTGGCCACGATTGACGGCAAGATGATTGAGCTGTCGGCCCGCGAACTTGGCCTGCTGGAAGTGCTGCTGCAGCGCGCCGGTCGCCTGGTCAGCAAGGACCAGCTGGTGGACCGCCTGTGCGAGTGGGGCGAAGAGGTTAGCAACAACGCCATCGAGGTCTATATCCACCGCCTGCGCAAGAAGATCGAGAAGGGGCCGATTCGCATCGCCACCGTGCGCGGCCTGGGCTATTGCCTTGAAAAAATATCTTCCCCCTGAGCGGCTGCACCGCTTCCCCCAGGGGACGGCAGCCTTTGCTGCGGGGCGGCCCTTGCTGGCTGCCTCTGACCTTACGTAGCGCTTGTCCATGAAGATCTTTCAGCGTGAGCAGCGATCCCTGTTTGGCGAAATCCTGGACTGGATGCTCACGCCCTTGCTGCTGCTGTGGCCCATCAGCCTGGCGCTGACCTGGCTGGTGGCCCAGGGCCTGGCCAACAAGCCTTTCGATCGGGCGCTGGAGTACAACGCCCAGGCCCTGGCCCAGCTGGTCATCGTGCAGCGCGGCAAGGTGCAGTTCAATCTGCCGCAATCGGCCACCGAGATCCTGCGTGCCGATGACTCCGATACGGTGTTCTTCCAGGTGCTGGGTGCCAAGGGCGAGCATCTGGCCGGCGAGCGCGATTTGCCCAGACCGCCGGAGATGCAGGATGCACCCGCCACCGGCACGGTGCTGCTGCGCGACGAGGAATACAAAGGCATAGATTTGCGCGTGGCCTATATCTGGGTGCGCATGCCGCTGCCCGGGGAGCAGCACGCCTTGGTGCAGGTGGCAGAGACCCGCGAAAAGCGCAGCGTGCTGGCCACGGAAATCATCAAGGGCGTGATGCTGCCGCAATTCGTCAGCCTGCCGCTGGCGGCGCTGCTGGTGTGGCTGGCGCTGGCGCGCGGCATCAAGCCGCTGCACCGGTTGGAAGAGCGCATACGCGCCCGCAAGCCCGAGGATCTCTCGCCCATCAACCACAAGGATGTGCCGCTGGAGGTGGTGCCGCTGGTTGATTCCGTCAACGATTTGCTGGAGCGCCTCGACGACTCCATCGCCACCCAGAAACGCTTTCTGGCCGATGCCGCCCATCAGCTCAAGACGCCGCTGGCAGGGCTGCGCATGCAGGCCGATCTGGCTCAGCGCGAAGGCACAAGCCCTGAGGAAATCAAGCGCTCGCTGATGCAGATCGGCCGCTCCAGCATTCGTGCCACACACACCGTCAATCAGCTGTTGGCGCTGGCGCGGGCCGAAAGCGCCGTGCCGGCCATGCAGGCCTGCAATCTGGTGGAGCTGGCCGCCGAAGTGGTGCTGGACTGCCTGCCGCGCGCCATGGACAAGCACATAGACCTGGGCTACGAAGGCGCAGAGGCCGGCGCGCCCGGCGTCTGGCTCAACGCCAATCCCACGCTGCTGATGGAGCTGATACGCAATCTGGTGGACAACGCCATCAACTACACCCCCTCCAGCAGCTGCGCACCCGGCGTGGTCACCGTGCGCGTGCTGGCAGACCACTTTGCCCGGGTGCTGCTGCTGCAGGTCGAGGATTCCGGTCCCGGCGTGCCTCAAACCGAGCGCGAACTGGTCTTTCAGCCTTTTTACCGCGTGCTGGGTACCGAGGCCGACGGCTCGGGCCTGGGTCTGCCCATCGTGCAGGAGATTGCGCGCCAACATGGTGCACAAGTGCTGCTGGAAGACGCCAATCCGGGGCAAAACCCCTGCGGTGCCCGGTTTACGGTGCGATTTATTGCGCAGCGCATATCGGAAACTGCGTACTAGGCAAATACTTGCTTACCCTAAAATGAATTTTTATAGGACTTGCCCGTAGGGTGTGCGCACCCCGGAGGCAAGCTTTTGGTATTTCATTGGATCCGGGAGCCTTTCTGATGCAACGTCGTCATTTCATTCACACCGCTGCTGCGGCCGCCGTGGTTTCTTCTTTGCCTGGTCTGGCCATGGCCCAGGACACTTCGCGCGCTCTGCGCATCATCGTGCCTTTCCCTGCTGGCGGCGCCACCGACATGGTGCCCCGCAACATGCAGGACGTGCTGCCCAAGCTGCTGGGCGGCCAGGCCGTGGTGATCGAGAACAAGGCCGGTGCAGGCGGCTCCATCGGCATGGCTGAAATTGCCCGTGCCACCGACGGCGTGACTTTCGGCATCGCCACCCTGTCCACCCACGGCGTCAACCCTGCCGTGTTCAAGAAGCTGCCTTACGACGCCACCAAGGACTTTGTGGGCGTGACGGAAATCGTCAAGGCTCCGGGCGTGATCGTGATCAACCCCAAGCTCATCCCCGTCAAGACCTTTGCCGAATTCGTGGCCTACCTCAAGGCCAACCCCGGCAAGGTGTCCTATGCCACGCCTGGCAACGGCACCATCGGCCACATGTGGGGCGTGCAGTTCCTCAAGAGCACGGGCACCGAGATGAACCACATCCCTTACCGTGGTGCCGGCCCTGCCATCAACGACGTGCTGGGCGGTCAGGTGCCCGTGTACTTTGACCAGGTTGCGGCCTCTCTGCCCCACATCAAGGCAGGCAAGATGCGCGCCCTGGCCGTGTCCTGGCATGAGCGTCTGGACGTGCTGCCCGATGTGCCTACCTACGCCCAGACCGGCCATCCCGACCTCAACGATCCTTCCTGGTTCGGCCTGGTGGCCCCCAAGAACACGCCCGCCGCACAAGTGGAGCGTGTGCAAAAAGCCATCGTCGCCGCGCTGCAGGACCCCGCAGTTCAGCAACGCATGGCCGCGCAAGGTCTGTATCCTTCGGGCACCTCGAGCGCTGCTTTCACCAAGCAGATCGCCAGCGAAGTGGCCAAGATGAAGAAGGTGGCTGCTGCCGCCAATATTCAGATCGACTAAAAGTGATAGCTGCTGGCCCATTTATTGATTGGGTTAGCAGTCGATTTCATTGAAAAAGGCCTGCAATGCAGGCCTTTTTGTTTAGGGCTCGCCTGGGCTTTACTTGGGGCAGGCGCGCAAGGCCTTGGCTTCCAGGTGTTTGCCCAGCAAGGCCGTCACTTCCTGTTTGAAGCTGGCCGTGGCCTTGGGCAGGCGCAGCGCATAGGTGGTCAGTTCGGCGCGCTCCTGAACCACACGGGCGGTGCGCACGCCCTGGCGTGCAAACGTGGCCAGCTGGCGCTGTGCGGCTTCTTCGCTGGAGAAACGACCCAGGGACAGGCCGGGCTCCAGGGCGCCTCCGGCACGGTCAAATTCGATGTCCATCAGGCGCAGCTCGACGCGCTTGCGGTCCAGAAACTCGGCATCGGGAAACTTGCCCATGTACACCATCCAGCGACCGCCCTGATGGCTGGGTATCAGCTCCCACTGGCTCTTGGGTTTGGCGGCCAGGGTGCGACGGATATGGCTGACCTGGCGCTCGTCAAGATTGCTTGCCAGATAGCAGCTCTCGGCCTCCTTGGCGTCTGCTTTGGCTTCGGGCTTGGGCTCGGTTTTTGGCTCGGTCTTGGGGGGCTTTACATCCTCTTGAGGCTCTTCTTGCGGCTTGCTTTCAGCTTCTGTCACCGGCTTGACGGCAGCAGGCAGGGCTGGAGCAGGGACTTCACCGGGCTGCAGCACGCGCAGGGCGTCTGGTTGAATCTGCTGCAGCAGGCGCTGGGGTTCGGATTGAGTCGCCTGCTGTGCGCCCAGCGCAGCCAGATGGCCGTGGCTCCAGAGGTAATAGCCGGCATTGGCCAGTACCAGCAGCAAAAAGACGAGTCGCAGCATGGTTCAGGCCTGCAGCGGGCTGCTGGCCGGGCGCACGCTGATCTCGGAGCTGGTCACCGCCTGCACGCCGCTGGCTGTGCGCACCAGAAAGCCGCCATCGGCAGCCACGCCCTGGGCCATGCCGGTGCTGCCGTCGCTGAGCACCACTTCGCGTCCGGCCAACAGATCGCGCTGGGCAAAGCGTGGCAGCAGGGGCTCGAAACCGCTGTGGGCAAAGCTTTTTACCTGGGCCACCAGATTGGGCAAGATGCAGGCCAGGGCCGTGGGCGCATCCAGCGCGGCATCGAACTCCTGCAGACAGGCCGGCGTGGTGCGCATGCCGTCGCCGGGCCGGGGGCGGATATTGATGCCTATGCCGATCACCACATAGCGCGGCGCGTGCACATCGTGCTGATGGCTACCCACAAAGCTGGCCGTTTCGATGAGGATGCCGGCCAGCTTGCGATCGCCTTCCAGCCACAAATCATTGGGCCATTTGATGCCGATTCTGGGAATGCTGCTGCCTGCGGCCGGCAGCTGGGGCTGCAGGCTCTCGGCCACGCTCAAACCCACGGCTAAAGACAGGCCTGACCAATCTCTGGGCGTCAGCGGCAGGCCCAGGGAGAACATCAGCGAATCTCCCACGCCACTGACCCATTGGCGACCCAGGCGGCCTCGACCGGCCGTCTGCTGCTCTGCAATCAAGAGCACCGGATCGGTCTGGCCGTCGCGCGCGCGGCGCATGAGTTCGGTATTGCTGGAGTCCACGCTGGGCAGAATTTCCACGCTGAAGCCTGGCAGCTGGGGGGCAATGTGCTGCCACAGGGCTTCGGCATTCCAGTGAATGGGCTGAGTCATTTCAGTTGTCCATAAAGTGGCCTGCATCAACGCAGGCGGCTAAAACAAGCATGCCCCAGCTCACAAGTGCCCGGCAAGGGCCGACCCGCAGCGAAGGCACCGTCCCCTCGCGCGAAGCAGAGAGGGGCATCAAGAGATGCTATTTATCCCCAGGCATGGGCGGGCGCCAGCCGCGCTTGGGCGCGAGCATGGTGCCCCGGCAGTTGGATGCTCCGCACCAGCAGACATATTCGGCCTTGAGCTTGGGCGTGTAGCGCTCTTCCACCATCAGGCCGTAGTCGTAGTTCAGCTCTTCGCCGGCCGCGATATTGCGTAGCGCCACGATGAAGATGCGGCCGTCTTGCTCGTCGGTATAGCAATTGGGTCCGCAGCTGTGGTTGATCCAGCGCGAGGAATTTCCCTGGTGCGTGGCGTCGATCACATGGTCTTCGTCCACATGGAAATAAAACGTGTGGTTGGGCTGGCTGGGGTCGTGCGGGTGTCGATCCTGTGCCTCCTGCCAGCCAATCACTTCACCCACGTACTCAATAATCGTCTCGCCCTCGGCAATATCCTGCACGGCGAAAACGCCTTTGCCATGCACGCCGGAGCGTCGAGTCTGGATGCGGCGGCCCCCAGAAGGGGCCAGGGATGTGCGGGGCATGATTTCTCTGATACTTTGAATATGCACACATGTGCGCGTACGCGCGCGTGAGAAGCGGATTGTATGAGCCTGAGCGCCACACCGGAGCGCAGGCGGTTAAAGACGACGAGAACAAACAATGACTAAAACCCTGGTGATTGCAGAAAAGCCTTCTGTTGCACAGGACATCGTCCGTGCACTGACCCCTGTGGCAGGCAAGTTCGAGAAACACGATGACTACTTTGAATCGGACAGCTATGTGGTGACCAGTGCGGTCGGCCATCTGGTGGAGATTCAGGCGCCCGAGGAATTCGACGTCAAGCGTGGCAAATGGAGCTTTGCCAACCTGCCGGTGATTCCCCCGCGTTTTGACTTGAAGCCCGTGGACAAGACCAAGACGCGTCTGAACGCCGTGGTCAAGCAGGCCAAGCGCAAGGATGTGACCGAACTCATCAACGCCTGTGACGCGGGCCGCGAAGGGGAGTTGATCTTTCGTTTGATCGAGCAATACGCTGGCGGAGCCAAGGGCGGTCTGGGCAAGCCCGTCAAGCGCCTGTGGCTGCAGTCCATGACGCCGCAAGCCATCCGTGACGGCTTCAACAATCTGCGCAGCGACGCGCAGATGCAAGGTTTGGCCAGCGCCGCGCGCAGCCGCTCCGAGGCCGACTGGCTGGTGGGCATCAACGGCACGCGTGCCATGACGGCCTTCAACTCGCGTGACGGCGGCTTCTTCCTGACCACGGTGGGCCGGGTGCAGACACCCACCTTGTCGCTGGTGGTGGAGCGCGAAGAAAAGATTCGCAAATTCATCGTCCGTGATTACTGGGAAGTGCACGGCACGTTCGATGCCCAGGCCGGCCAGTACCTGGGCAAGTGGTTTGACACGCAGTGGAAGAAGAGCGAAGACCCCGAAGCCCGGGCCGATCGTCTGTGGAACAAGGCCCAGGCCGAAGCCATTGCCGCCGCCGTCAAGGGCAAGCCCGCCACGGTGACGGAAGAGAGCAAGCCCACCACGCAAGCCTCGCCCCTGCTGTTCGATCTGACCAGCCTGCAGCGCGAGGCCAACGGCAAGTTCGGCTTCTCGGCCAAGACCACGCTGTCCCTGGCCCAAAGCCTGTACGAACGCCACAAGGCGCTGACCTATCCGCGTACCGATTCTCGCGCCCTGCCCGAGGATTACCTGCCCGTGGCCAAGCAGACCTTCGACATGCTGGCCACCAGCGGCATGCGCCATCTGGCGCCCTTTGCCCAGCAGGCCATCAACGACAACTACATCCGCCCGAGCAAGCGTATTTTCGACAACAGCAAGGTGTCGGATCACTTTGCCATCATCCCCACGCTGCAGGCACCATCGGGACTGTCCGAGGCCGAGCAAAAGCTGTACGACCTGGTCGTGCGCCGCTTCATGGCCGTGTTCTTCCCCAGCGCTGAATACCAGGTCACCACCCGCATCAGCAAGGTGGAGCAATACAGCTTCAAGACCGAAGGCAAGGTGCTGGTCAAACCGGGCTGGCTGGCGATTTACGGCAAGGAAGCCGCCAATGAGGTGGAAGACGCCAAGGAAGGCGACAAGGGCCAGCCTCTGGTCGCGGTGAAGCCCGGCGAGCAGCCGCGCGCCGACCATGCCGATGTGAAGGGCCTGAAAACCAAGCCGCCGGCACGCTACTCCGAAGCCACGCTGCTGGGTGCCATGGAAAGCGCCGGCAAGCAGATCGACGATGAAGAACTGCGCGAAGCCATGCAGGAAAAAGGCTTGGGCACGCCTGCCACGCGCGCGGCCATCATCGAAGGCTTGCTGACCGAGAAATACATGTTGCGCGAAGGCCGCGAGCTGATTCCCACGGCCAAGGCCTTCCAGCTGATGACGCTGCTGCGCGGCCTGCAGGTCGAGGAGCTGTGCCGCGCCGATCTGACCGGCGAGTGGGAGTTCAAGCTCTCGCAAATGGAAAAAGGCCAGCTCTCGCGCGAAGCCTTTATGCAGCAGATTCAGGCCATGACCGAAAAGCTGGTCAAGAAAGCCAAGGAATACGACCGCGACACCATTCCCGGTGACTACGCCACGCTGCAAACGCCATGTCCCAACTGCGGTGGCGTGGTCAAGGAAAACTACCGCCGCTACGCCTGCACGGGCGCAGACGGCAACGGTGCAGGCTGCGGCTTCTCGTTCACCAAATCGCCAGCCGGCCGCACTTTTGAAACAGCCGAGGCCGAGGCCTTGCTGCGCGACCGCCGCATCGGCCCGCTGGACGGCTTCCGCTCCAAGGCCGGCTGGCCGTTTGTGGCCGAAGTGACCATCGTGCGTGACGAGGAAAACGGCAACTACAAGTTCGAGTTCGACTTCGGCGACGACAAGGCCGACGAAGAATCGGGCGAGCTGGTGGATTTCTCGGCTCAGGAAAGCCTGGGCAATTGCCCGGTATGCGGCTCGCCGGTGTTCGAGCACGGTGCCAACTATGTCTGCAGCAAGGCCGTACCCACGCTGACGCAGGCCACGCCCAGCTGCACCTTCAAGAGCGGCCAGATCATCCTGCAGCAGCCCATTGAGCGCGAGCAGATGAGCAAGCTGCTGTCTGCAGGCAAGACCGATCTGCTGGAGAAGTTCGTCTCCAACCGCACCCGCCGCAACTTCAAGGCCTTCCTGGTCTGGGATGCGGCTGCGGGCAAGGTCAACTTCGAGTTCGAGCAGCGCGAAAGCAAGTACCCGGCTCGCAAGACCGCCGGTGCTGCTGCTACCAAGACTGCAGCTGCTGGCACAAGCAAGACGGGCGCTGCAGCCAAAAAAGCGGCTGCAAAAACCACCAAGGCTGCGAGCAAGACGGCTGCCAAGACTCCAGCCGTCAAAAAGCCCCGCACCGTAAGCGCCACGCTCAAGCCCAGTGCCGAGCTGGCGGCGGTGATCGGCGGCGAGGCGACATCGCGCCCCGAAGTGATCAAGAAGCTGTGGGACTACATCAAGGCCAACGGCTTGCAGGATGCCAAGGACAAGCGCGCCATCAACGCCGATGCCAAGCTCAAGCCGGTGTTCGGCAAGGATCAGGTCAGCATGTTCGAACTCGCCGGCATTGTCGGAAAGCACGTGAGCTGATCCGCCCACCGGTGCGATCAAGCCCCGTGCAGCCGTCTGAGCTGCACGGGGCTTTTTTGTGCCCGGCTGTGCCGCTCGATGCTGCCCATGCCTGCCCGCTGCTTTTTCGGAGGTGACCTTTGCGACACAGGCGCTACTCGGCAATCAGCTATAAATCTTGTTATGCAACTGAACGACGATCTGCTGGCGACCTCGGTCGCAACCGCTGAGGCCCCAGACCCCAGCCGCCCCATTGCCCTGTCTGGTGCTTCCAACTTCCGCGACCTGGGCGGTTACCGGGGGCTGGACGGGCGCAGCCTGCACTGGCGCAAGCTGTATCGCTCGGCCCACCTGGCCCACCTGACGCCCGAGGATCTGGCCCAGCTCCAAACTCTGGGTGTGAAGCGCAGCGCCGATTTTCGCGGCTCGGGCGAGAGCCAGCATCTGGCCTACCAGTGGCCCAGCATTGCCCGCCATGCCCTGGTGGTGGAGCCCACCGTGGTGCAGCGTGCCCAGGCCATGATGAGCCAGGGCGAGGAGTTGACGGCAGGCACCACCGAGGAGCTGATGCACGACACTTACCGCAGCTTTGTGAGCGTCTACGGCCACCGCTTTGCCGAGTTCTTTGCCCTGCTGCAGGTCAGCGATGAACCGCTGGTCTTTCACTGCACGGCCGGCAAGGACCGCACGGGTTGGGCGGCCTTGCTGCTGCTGACCGCACTGGGTGTGGATGAGCAGCAGATCATGGAAGACTATCTGCTGACCAACCAGCTGTTCAAACGTCCGGCGTCGATGTACGGCAACATGTCCGAAGAGGTGCTGGACGCCTTGTGGCGCGTGCAGCCTTCCTATCTGATGGCTTCGGTCGATGTGGTACGCGCTCAAAGCGGCTCGGTGGACCGCTATCTGACCGAGGTGCTGGGTGTGGACCGTGCCGCGCGCGAGCGCCTGGCGCAGCTGTATCTGGAAGCTTGAGATAACTCCTGATTCGATAGCTTCATGCACTTGATTGCATTGGGCTTGAGCACAAATTCAACCAATTTTCGAGTGTGTTTACACTCTGAAATACCTCAGCTCCACTGTGCCGACCCGGGGTATTTTTCTAGGGGTTACCATGGGGGTAATGGTCCCGAATACCGAGTCGGGCGTACTGGAGAGATATATGCGAACCTGGATTTCATTGGCAGCCGCCGCCTTGCTGACGGCCGCACTGACCGCCTGCTCAGGCACCACCCCCACACAATCGGGCCAAAGCAGCCAAAGCGGCGTCACGGTGTTTGGCACCATCGACACCAGCATCAGCCACACGCGTTAAACGCCGCTGCGGCTGTTGTCGCGATGGGACAAGTTCCATAAAAAAGCCCCGCCGGCAGCACAGCAGGCGGGGCTTTTTGCCAGCAGACGGCGATGTTTATTCGCCGTGCATGACGATCTCGAGGTTCACCTCGGCATGGGTTTTCTGCACCGCTGCCGAAGGCGCTTTGCCCAGCAGGCTGACCACGACGATGGCCAGGCTGGACAGTGCAAAGCCTGGCACGATCTCATAGAGCTTGAACCACTGGTAGTTCTGCCAGACCAGCACCGTCACGGCGCCCACGATCATGCCGGCCAGGGCGCCGTTGCGCGTCATGCGACCCCACAGCAGCGACAGCAGCACCAGCGGGCCGAACGCCGCGCCAAAGCCTGCCCAGGCATTGCTGACCATGCCCAGCACCTTGCTGTCCGGGTCTTGCGCAATTACGATGGCGATAACGGCAATGGCAAACACCATGGCGCGGCCGAACCAGACCAGCTCTTTCTGGCTGGCCTGCTTGCGCAAAAAGGTTTTGTAGATGTCTTGCGTCAGGGCGCTGGAGCAGACCAGCAGCTGGCAGGACAGGGTGCTCATCACGGCGGCCAGCACGGCAGCCAGCAGCACGCCGCTGATCCAGGGGTTGAACAGCAGCTTGGCGACTTCCAGGAACACGGTTTCGGCGTTGCCGTTCACGCCCACGGCCAGATCGGGGCGGCTGCCGAAAAAGGCGATACCGAAAAAGCCCACGGACACGGCACCGCCCAGGCACAGCACCATCCAGCTCATGCCGATACGGCGGGCATGGGGAATGGTTTTGAGGGATTCCGCCGCCATGAAGCGCACCAGAATGTGGGGCTGGCCGAAGTAGCCCAGGCCCCAGGCCAGCAGCGAGATCACGGCAATCACCGTCTGGCCCTGGAACATGTCGAAGGCGCCGCTGCGGGCGGTCGCGATGATGGCCGTGCTGGCGCCCACGCCGCCGTCGGCGTAGATGACCATCAGCGGTGCCAGAATCAGCGCCGTGATCATCAGCGAGGCCTGGATGGTGTCCGTCCAGCTCACGGCCAGAAAGCCGCCGATGAAGACATAGGCCATGGTGGCGATGGCGCCCACCCACAGGGCGGTCTGGTAGTCCATGCCGAACATGCTCTCGAACAGGCGGGCACCGGCCACCACGCCCGAGGCGCAGTAAATCGTGAAGAACACCAGAATCACCATGGCGGTGACGATGCGCAGCAGATTGCTGCGGTCTTCAAAGCGGTTGGTGAAGTAGTCGGGCAGCGTCAGCGCATTGCCCACTTTCTCGGTATAGACGCGCAGACGCGCCGCCACAAATCGCCAGTTCAACCAGGCGCCCAGGCACAGGCCTATGGCAATCCACGAGGCCGACAGGCCTTGCACGAACACGGCACCCGGCAGGCCCATCAGCAGCCAGCCGCTCATGTCCGAGGCACCGGCCGAGAGCGCGGTGACCACAGGGCCCAGGCTGCGCCCGCCCAGAATGTAATCGGAGAGGCTGGAAGTGGCTTTGTATCCCATCCAGCCTATGGCAAACATGGCCAGCAGGTAGATGACGAAGGTGACGAGCGTTGGTGTATTGGCGGTCATGGAGGCTCCGGTTCGGCGCGGCACACTGCACGGTAGTGAGGGCGCGCAAGAAGGCCTCGCACAGGTGAACCGGATAGGTCGCACAGGGCAAGGCCAGGCCGGTATTGGAACAGCTTCTCAACAGCCCAGTAGGGCAAAAGGCTGCAGGCGCGCCTGCAGCCTGGCCCTTTGTCGTGAAATCAAGCGCTTACTGCGGTGTTGCCGGGACGGGTAACGGAGCCAGGGGTGGCAGCTGCGTGCCCACATCGCTCCAGCCGGGCGGCGTGGACGACCCCGGCTGCGATGGCGTTGGAGAGGGTTGCGCAGACGGCGGGGCCAGCCCCGGGCTGGTATCCAGATCCGGGCCGTCCTGGCCCTGCGCAGGCGGCGGCGCCGCCGAAGCATTGGAAGAGGGCAGGGCGGGCGTGCTCTCCTCAACTTCCACTGGGGTGTCGGCGGGCTGCGGTCTGGCGGGTGGCGGAGCCTTGCCCTCGTCCTTGCCGGCGTCCTCGTCGGTACCTACCCATTGCTGCAGCTTTTCGCGCAGGCGATCCGCCAGATTGCCCCACCAGTGGCTGGACTCGGGCTGGACAAACTGGGCCTTGGCATTGAGCAGCGGGCTGGCCAGCGCGCGGTGCATGAAGTCGCCCACCATGGGCAGGGCACTGCGCGCGCCCTGGCCCCAGAGATCGCTCTTGATGGTGATGCGCGCATCGTTGAAGCCGGCCCAGGCACCGGTCACGATCTGCGGATGCATGAGGATGAACCAGCCGTCGGCATTGCCCTGGGTGGTGCCGGTCTTGCCGGCCACATCGGCGCGTATGCCGTATTGCCGGCGAATGGCGCGGCCCGTGCCTTTGTCTATCACGCCGCGCAACATGTCCACCAGGGCGTAGTTGTCTTCCTCATCCCAGGCCTGCTGGGGCTTGGGCGGGGCAAATTCGGCCAGCACTTCGCCGTCGGAATTCTCGATGCGGGTGACCAGCTGCGGCGCTATATAGCCGCCTTGGTTGGCCAGACTTCCATAGGCGTTGACCATCTCCAGCAGCGTGACCGGGCTGGCACCCAGGGCCAGAGCCGGCACGGCCTCCAGTGGGCTTTGGCGTACGCCCAGGCTTTGCGCCAGTTTGATGACAGAGGCCGGGCCGACTTCCTGCATCAGCTTGGCGGTCACCGTGTTCTTGGAATAGGCCAGGGCATCCTTGAGCGTGAGTTCCACGCCCGTGGGGGCTGAGGCATCGGAGGGGCGCCAGATCTCGCCGCCGGGCAGAGCGATTTCCACCGCCTCGTCCCGGCGCTTGTCCTCGGGCTTTAGGCCGTCCTTGAGGGCTGCGCCGTAGACAAAGGGCTTGAAGGTGGAGCCGGGCTGGCGGCGCGCCTGTGCCACATGGTCGAAGGCATCCAGCGCATAGTCGCGGCTGCCCACCCAGGCCAGCACGGCCGAGGTACGCGGGTCCATGGCCACAAAGCCGGCCTGTATGCGCGTCTTGTCCGTGCGCAACTCCTTCATGAAGCTCTTGTCGGCCAGCAGTTTTTTGATGGCGTCCTGCTCGCTCAGGCTCTCGGCCTTGGCGTTTTTGACGAGCTTGCGAAAGGCATCGCTTTCGCGCACCAGTTGCACTACCAGCGGGTTGTTGGCATTCCAGCCGTCGGCGTGGTTCCAATTGTTGTTGGTGATGCCTTGCAGCGTCTGCATCTGGCGGTTCACCGCCTGCTGGGCCCAGCTCTGCAGGCGCGAATCCAGGGTGGTGCGCACGATCAGGCCGTCGGTGTAGATGTTGTAGTCGTTCTTGTCGGCCCAGGCGATCAGCCATTTGCGCAGCTGCTGCGAAAAATGCGGAGCCATGCCCGTGGGCTCTTCCTGGCGCTCGAAGTTCAGGCGCATGGGGCGTTTTTTGAGCCGCTCGAACTCATCGTCCTTGAGCTCGCCGCGCTTGACCATCTGCGCCAGCACCGTGTTGCGGCGCGAGATGGCGCGGTCCGGATTCATCACCGGGTTGTAATAGGCATTGCCCTTGAGCATGCCTACCAGGGTGGCACTTTCCAGCACCGAGAGCTTGGCCGCCGGCTTGTCGAAATAGGTGCGCGCTGCCATCTCTATGCCATAGGCGTTGTAGAGAAAAGGCACGGTGTTCAGATAGGTCTCGAGAATCTCGTCCTTGGTATAGAGCGCCTCGATCTTGAAGGCCGTGATGGCTTCCTTCAATTTGCGGTTGAGGTTGCGCGCTCGGCCGATTTCCGTGGGGTAGAGATTGCGCGCCAGCTGCTGCGTGATGGTGGAGCCGCCTTGCGGATTGCCGCCCAGCGTGTGAATCATCGAGCCCACGGTGCGCGTGAAATCCATGCCGTGGTGCTGGTAGAAGCGGTGGTCTTCGGTAGACACCAGGGCCTTCACCACCGAGGGCGAAATCTGCGCCAGCGGCACCCACTGGCGGTTGCTGCGCTTGAACTCGCCGATCAGCTTGCCGTCGGCGCTGAGGATTTGCGCCGGCTGCTCCAGCTTGGCCTTGCGCAGATCGCTGATGCTGGGTGTGAACGGAATCAGCAGCAGCACATAAAGCAGGGACAGGGCCGGCACTGCCGCCGCAAACCACAGCCATTCGCGCCCTGTGGGCAGGCGGCGCCACCAGGGCAGCTCGGCAATGCGCTGGCCCAGGGCGCTGGCGCGCCAGCGCATCCATAGCGCAGCCATGGAGGCCACCAGTTTTTCTTTGAAATCGTTCACGGACAGGCGCACGGTGCAGGGCAGCACTGGGCTGCGGATTGGCGAAAGCGCAAAGAATGCCCAAAATCAAGGCAGTTTGCTTGGGGTGGCGGTCTTTTCTACGCAGACAGCCCCGGTATTTTGGCGGCTGGCACTGCGCCGGCGGCAAAACCGCCTAGGGTGGCATCGGCACGCGGTCAACACGTTCTCAACGCATGGCGTGCCGGGCATCGGTGCTTTGCGGCTTGGCGTAAGCTTGTCGCTTCACATCAGCCCAAACGGGAGGGCCGCATGAGCAGCACAGCGCAAAGCGTTTTTGACTTTGAAGCCATGGACATCAAGGGGCAGAGCGTGCCCCTGTCGCAGTACCGGGGCAAGGTATTGCTGATTGTCAACACGGCCAGTGCCTGCGGCTTCACGCCGCAGTACAAGGGGTTGCAGGCCCTGCATGAAAAGTATGCGGACCAGGGCCTGGTGGTGCTGGGCTTTCCCTGCAATCAGTTTGGTGCGCAGGAAAAAGGCTCGGACGATGAAATCGCCAGCTTTTGCGAGCTGAACTTTGGCGTGAGCTTTCCCCTCATGCACAAGATCGAGGTCAACGGCGATGGCGCGCACCCGCTGTACCGCTGGCTGTGCAGCGAAGCGCCGGGCGTGCTGGGCACCAAGTCCATCAAGTGGAATTTCACCAAGTTTCTGCTCGCCCGCGACGGCCAGGTGGTGCGCCGTTACGCGCCCCAGGACAAGCCGGAAAAGCTGGCCGAAGATATAGAAGCGGTGCTGATGTAAGCCCGAAAAAACAATAGCTGCCAGCGCCTGTATGTAAAAGGCTGGCAGCTATTTTTGCTTGATTTTGGCGGAAATGATCCGCCCGGCTTCAGGCGATGCCGTCCAGCGCCAGCACATCGGTTTCAACACACACGCCGTTGTCCAGGCTGGTGCGCAGCACAAAGCCGTCGTCAATGGCTACCAGCTGTGCGCTGTCCACATTCTGGCCTTGCTTGCCTTGCGGGCCGTCGAAGCTGAAAAAGCCGCGCAGCGGCAGCTCGGCGGCGCATTCCATGTCGGTATCGGCATGCTGCTCCAGCAGCCACTGGCGGGCGGAGCGCAGCGTGGCGGCCACGGGCAGAAAGGCCTGCGGAAAGTCGATATGCGCGGTGCGCGTGGTGTCGTCACCGCTCAGTCCGTCAAATTCGCCAATGGTGTAGAAGGGCAGGGTAAAGCTATGGATGCTCATGGGTTTTGCTATTAAAAAGGTTAGCGCTACGTCCGTATATCAAGCATTACCGGCGAGTTGGACTGAAGTTTTTAGCTCGGTGCCGTGACGGGACTGCATTGTGCTGGATGCTGCGCTGCCCAAAAGGAAACAGCGCGTGCAGGTGAATGGCAGGCGCTCGGCGCCAGGCCCTGCCGCTATTCCTCGCCCATGGCTTTGAAGGCCGCCGCCAGGTGATCGAGCAGCGCCCGCACCGCAGGCAACTGCCCCCGGCGCGAGGCATAGACGGCGTGGATGATCTCGGCACGCGGCTCCCAGCCTGGCAGCACCTGCACCAGCGTGCCGCTGCGCAGATCGTCGCGTACAAACATGCTGGGCAGCTGCACCACGCCCACGCCGGCCATGGCAGCGTCGCGCAGCGCCAGCATGGATTGCGTGACAAAGCGCGGGCTGTGGCGTACCTCGGCACGGTTGCCGTCGGGGCCGTAAAGCTGCCAGCGGTGCGCTTCCTGTGGCGTGCCCATGTCCAGGCTGGGCCAGTGCGATAAATCCATGGGCCCGGCCGCCTGACCGCATTGCTGCAGCAGCGCCGGTGCAGCCACCAGGCACTGGCGGCGTTCGGCCAGCGTGCGCAGCACCAGATCGCTGTCCTGCAGCGGCGGCGGGCGCACGCGAATCGCCAGATCCAGGCCTTCGGCCACCACATCCACCCGGCGATTGGTTTCATCCACCTGCAACTGCACGCGCGGGTACTGCAGCATGAAGTCGGCCAGCATGGCACCCACGCGTGCGGCCAGCAAGGCCACGGGGCAGCTCAGGCGCACCAGGCCGCAGGGCTCGGACTGGATCAGCGCCACCGATTCCTCGGCGGCTTCGGCCTCGGTCAACATGGCGCGGCAGTGCTCGTAATAGCGCTTGCCCACCTCGGTGACGGCAAAGCTGCGGGTGGAGCGCAGCAGCAACTGGACGCCCAGCCGCTCTTCCAGCAAGGCCACGCGGCGGCTGAGCTTGGACTTGGGCAGACCCAGGGCACGGCCCGCAGGCGCAAAGCCGCCGTGTTCCACCACCTGGGCAAAGTAGTACAGCTCGTTGAGGTCGGGTAGTTTCATCGTTTCAAAAATAGAACTCTGAAAGCAATTATTGCCGACTACTCAAATCATTGTTCCGAATTCATACTTCTCTCCATGTTCAACGGAGCGGTGATGCCAGGCACGGGTGGTGGCTGGCTCCCGATCCTCAAAGCAGGCAACCGGCTTTTCCAAGCGAAAAGCACCGTGTTTGCCGCAACAGGAGAAGTGCCATGCTCAAGAAAATTCTGGGTGTTTATGAAGCCCCCCGTCCTCACTGGGTGGGCAATGGCTTTCCCGTGCGTTCGCTGTTCAGCTATGGCGATCACGGCAAGGCTTTGAGTCCCTTTTTGCTGCTCGATCATGCCGGCCCGCAAAGCTTTGCCCCCACCAGCGGCCGACGCGGCGTGGGCACGCATCCCCACCGTGGATTCGAGACCGTGACCATCGTCTATGAAGGCGAAGTCGCTCACCGCGACTCCACCGGCGCAGGCGGCACCATCGGCCCCGGCGATGTGCAGTGGATGACGGCGGCCTCGGGCATCTTGCATGAGGAGTTTCACTCCGAAGCCTTTGCCCGCAGCGGCGGCGCGCTGGAGATGGTGCAGCTGTGGGTCAATCTGCCTGCCAAGGACAAGATGAGCGCCCCCGGCTACCAGAACCTGCTCAATGCCGACATTCCGCAGGTCGAGCTGCCCGGCGGTGCCGGTCATCTGCGCGTCATTGCCGGTGACTACGCTGGCAGCCAGGGGCCGGCTCATACCTTCACTCCCATCAATGTCTGGGATGTGCGCATCAAGGCCGGTGCCACGACCGAGCTGAAAGCCCAGCCCGGCCACACGCTGGCGCTGGTGGTGCTGCACGGTACGGTGCTGATCAATGGCGAAGAAGTGGCGCGCGCCGGCCAGCTGGTGCATATGGATCGTGCTGAAGACACCGTGCATCTCGAAGCCAACAACGAGGTCACGCTGCTGTGGCTCTCCGGCGAGCCGATTGACGAACCCGTGGTCGGCCACGGCCCCTTCGTCATGAACACTGACGAGGAAATCGAGCAGGCGATTGACGATTTCCGCAGCGGCCAGTTTGGCCGTATTCCTGCCGTGGTGCGCGATGCGCCCCAGGCTGGACTGAACCACTGATGCATCGCCCGGACCTGCGCGGGAGCGCAGGTCTGCGATCTCCAGGCGCACCCGCTTTATCCCTGTCCCTCCCCCTGTCCTTTTCCACCCCCCAGGAGACTGCCATGAGCATCCCGTCCGCTGCGATTCCTGCCAACTTCAACGGTGCCAAGCCCGTGATCGATCCCGACAACGTGGCCATGCTGCTGATCGATCACCAAAGCGGTCTGTTCCAGACCGTGCAGGACATGCCGTTCACCACGCTGCGCCGCCTGGCCAGCACGCTGGCCAAGATCGCCAGCCTGGCCAAGATTCCCGTGATCACCACGGCATCGGTGCCTCAGGGCCCCAACGGCCCGCTGATTCCCGAGATTCACCAGAACGCGCCCCACGCCATCTACGTGCCTCGCAAGGGCGAAATCAACGCCTGGGACAACCTGGACTTTGTGCAGGCCGTCAAGAACACGGGCAAGAAGCAGCTGATCATTGCCGGCACCATCACCAGCGTGTGCATGGCGTTTCCCTCCATTGCCGCCGTGGCGGACGGCTACCAGGTGTTTGCGGTGATCGATGCTTCGGGCACCTACTCCAAGATGGCCGAGGAAATCACCCTGGCGCGCATGCTGCAGGCCGGCGTGGTGCCCATCGACACCGCTGCCGTGGCCTCCGAGCTGCAAAAAACCTGGAACCGCGCTGACGCGGCCGAGTGGGCCCAGGCCTATACCGGCATCTTCCCCAACTACCAGCTGTTGATCGAAAGCTATGCCAAGGCACAGGAAGTGGTGCAAAACCACGAAGTGCTCGATTCCCAGCGCGCCTGATTTTTACCGGTCCCATCATCTATCCTGAAGGAGATTCTCATGAGCAACAAGCCTTACGTTCGCCTCGACAAAGACAATGCCGCCGTGCTGCTGGTGGACCACCAGACCGGTCTGCTGTCCCTGGTGCGCGATATCGATCCGGACAAGTTCAAGAACAATGTGCTGGCCCTGGCCGACATGGCCGAATACTTCAAGCTGCCCACGATTTTGACCACCAGCTTCGAGAATGGTCCCAACGGTCCGCTGGTGCCCGAACTCAAGGAAAAATTCCCTACCGCGCCCTATATCGCCCGCCCCGGTCAGATCAATGCCTGGGACAACGAAGACTTTGTGAAGGCCGTGAAAGCCACGGGCAAAAAGCAGCTCATAGTGGCCGGTGTGGTGACCGAAGTCTGCGTGGCCTTCCCGGTGCTGGCAGCCCTGGAGGAAGGCTTTGAGGTGTTTGTGATTGCCGATGCTTCCGGCACCTTCAACGCCATGACCCAGCAAGCCGCCTGGAGCCGCATGGAACAAGCCGGTGCCCAGCTCATGACCTGGTTTGGCGCAGCCTGCGAGCTGCACCGCGACTGGCGCAATGATGTGGAAGGCCTGGGCGCACTGTTCTCCAACCACATCCCCGATTACCGCAATCTGATGAACGGCTACAGCGCCTTGACGGCCGGTAAATAAGCTCGCTCAGTCCGTAACAAAGCCCGCCGCGCGATGCGCTGACGGGCTTTGTTTTTTTGATAGCTGAAAGCGGATATTGCGTCTGCGCTCAGGCCGCTTTTTGCTCTGAATCTACGCCCCAGTTGCGCATGGCTGCCAGTTCCTTGTCGCACAGCTCTAAAAACTGTGGCGAATACCCAAGTCGAATCCCGATGCGTTACCGCCTGCCGTGGGTATCGGGCCATTCAATCCACCCGTGGCCACGGGCAGATTGATGCTGCCACGATTGTCGACGTAGGCGTACGTGCCATATATGGCCGTGCGTTTGGAGAGATTGTGCACATAGCCGATCGCGTATTTCTGCGATGAGCTTGCGCTGTTGTCATTGCGTGTCAGTCGCATAATGCTCATAGGAATCGTATCAGTGCCGACTTTCCATATGGCTCCCAATTGCCAGAAACGAACCTGGTTGGCCCCATCCAGTGTCGCCTGACGTTTGCCTGTCCGGTTCTCGCCGAGCAGTGCCATGAACCTATGGCCTTCCCAGAGATAGCTGCCGCCAATGCTGTACTGTGCATAGTCATCGGCTGCGCGGTTGCGCGTGGTGGCCGCAGAGATGACGGCTTCCCACTGCGTGTACCCATAGCCTATGCGCATGCCGTAGACGCGGCCATCCTGGCGCTCGGGGCCTGCGCCGTTCTCGCCAAAGGCCAGCATAGCCTGGTAGAACAGCCCCTTGCAGCTGGGACCGGAGCACCCGGGCGAGAAGTAGCCCACACTGTTGGAGGCACGGAATGCGGTGACCGTGGTTCCGTGCAGCACATGGGCGCTCATGCCGACGCCGGCGCGAAACGGGTCGTAGGCAAACAGATTCCAGAACGCTGGAGTGTAGTCACGGCCTAGACGAATTTCGCCCCACTGCTGGCTTTGCAGATAGAGGTAAGACCTCCGGTTGAAGGTCAGCCCGCCGCCGCCCGCATTGCCTGAGGGCTGGTTGTTGGTATTGGTGGTCTGACCGGTGCCGGTGTCTGTATTCAGACCTGCTTCCAGGTCAAAGCCTGCACGCAGGCCGCCACCCAGATCCTCACGCTCTCTGAAACCCAGACGGCTGGCCTGGTTGCCGCCGGGGGTCAGCAGCTGGCGCGAGCCGGCCCCCTCTGCCCGATAGGACGACAAGGCCGTATCCACGATGCCGTAGATCTGCAGTGAGGACTGCGCCGAGGCGCCGCCGGAAAGGATGGCGCAGGTCAGAGCGCCGATAGCCAGTGTTGAAGAGCGCATTGCAATCTCCTTGCATTGTGTGAATCGACAAAGAATCAAACGGAAGACATGCGTGAACCGCGCTCGCGCAATGACGGTGCAGGCAGCACTCCGCCGGCCAGACCAGAAAGCTGGTGCAGCGGGCGCAGGTCGACGCTGCTGCAGGCGATCTGTTCAGAACGCCATGCAGCGATGGGTAGTCAGGTTGAGGTCCGAGCCGTGGCGGTCCGGTGGGGCCGGGGAATGTGCTTGTAGAGCAAGCCCACGCCGCAGCGCAGTCATTGGCTGGTGCTGAATTCGATGCCGGTTTATCAGGTCTCTGCTTGAGACAGGGCGCTGAGCGCCGGGCCCATTTCGCTCAGTGCAGCCCGCAGACTCAGGCCGCTGGTCTGAGTGTGTGGGAGGTGTCTGCTTCGGGTTCGAGTTCGCAGTCCAGCGCGTTGACGATGCGTGCCACGCTGCAATAGAACGCGCCGGTTGCGAGCAGCTCCACCAGGTGCTTTTCTCCGAAATGCTCCAGCAAGGCTTTCATGGTTGCGGCGGTCGCACCGCTGGCGTGCGTCAGGTCGTCGGCGAGTTGCAGAACCAGGGATTCTTCGGCGTCAAACAGCGTGCTGTCGTGCCACTGCGGCAGCGAGGCCAGCTGTGCCTGGGTGACGCCTTCTGCCAGCGCCATGTGTGCGTGGTGTCCGTATTCGTAGCTGGATTCGTGCCGGCAGGCGATCTGCACGATCAGCAGCTCGCGCAGCCTGCGCGGTACCGAAAGCTCGTTGCGCAGGCCACGCGAGAACGGCGCCCACACCTTGGCGAGCGCCGGGGACCAGGCCATCATCCGCCAGACGTTCATCACCGTGCCGCGCTGTTTCATCTTCTCGAACACGTCTTTCAGTTCAGGATCCACGGTGTCTGTGTCGACCATCTTCATGCGTGCCATGTTCTTGTCTCCTTGGGTGTTCGTGTGCCTGAAATCATGCGATCTGCCGATCAAGGCCAATTGATCGGTTGTCGCATCGAATTGCTTTTCTGTCTCATGCGCGTTGAGATCGCCTGAATCGGATGAAGCTGGTGCCAAAGCTGGCGCGGAACCAGTGCGCGAAAGCACTGGCGGAGGAGAAGCCGAGCATCGAGGCAGCATCTTCGAGTGAATGGTCGCCGTCGTTGCACAGTTTTATCGCCACTTCGCGACGGACAGAGTCCAGCACCGACTTGAACTGCTCCCCCTCCAGGCTCAGTTGCCGATGCAAGGTCTGCCGGCTGATTCCAAGGTGTTGTGCCACCTTGTCTACCGTGCAACGGCCGTTTCCCAACAAGGCCATGATCAAGTGGCGTACGGTTTCTCGTCGCGCAGGCTTGTGCTGGCTGAGTGCCGTGTCGAGAAAGCGGCGTGCGAAACTGGCAAGCCCCGGTTGCGTCGGTGTCAGTTCGCGTGCCATGTCACTCGCTGAGCAGACGATGCCGTTGAACGAGCTGTTGAACTCAAGGCGCTTGCCGAGGAAGGACTGGTGAAACCGCAGATCGCGCGGTGGCCGGTGGGTGAAGCAGACCAGGCGAGGTTGCCATTCGGCACCAAGCAGGTCGCGCAGCATCTGAAACATCACGCCAACCGTCAACTCCATCGCCTGACGTGTCGGAACCGATTTACCCAGCATCAATTCCTCGCGGATGACGACAAGCTCGTCCTCTTCATCGACCCGCGCCTGCAGCGCGTCGTTGAGCACCCGGTTGTAGCTCAGCAGCGTCTTCAACGCTGTTAGCACTGTGCTCTCCTGCTTGATGACAAGGCTGACGGGCCCGAGTTCCCAGATATGTCGGCGGCTGGCCAGCCTCAGGCCGAACGCTTCCATCTCGGAGGCCTGCGCGCATTGATCCAATAAGCGGCACACCGCCTCCATACCGATCAGGGTCTCGTTGTCATCAAGGCAGCGGCGAGGCAGACCCGCCTTGTGCATCATGGAAAACGGGTCGATTCCGGCGGACTGCGCAAGGTCCGTGAAGCCCGTCAGGCTGGCGCTGCGGATGAGATGGGAAGTCAAGGTCATGGGAATCTCCGTCACCCTCGCGCTTGCAACAACTAATCAATTTGTCGCAACAACGGATCAATCCGGCAGCGGCGACGGTGCGCATCATAAGGGCAAGCGCGGTCACAGCCTGCAATCGCAGACTCCGCTGCTACCAGGGAAAACCATGCACTTCCTCGACGGCGCCTTGCTTCCAGAAAACCAGGAAAAATTGGTCATCACCGCTGCCCCGTACGGCCCGCAATGGGAGCCGGGTGACTTTCCATCCGACATTCCGGTCACCATCGAGCAGCAGGTGCAAAAGGCGGTGGATTGCTACAACGCCGGCGCCACAGTGCTTCATTTCCATGTCCGCGAGGATGACGGCTCCGGCTGCAAGAACCTCGATCGTTTCAACGAGGTGCTCTCACGCTTGAAGCAGGCGGTGCCCGACATGATCATTCAGGTCGGCGGCTCGATCTCGTTTGCGCCCGTCGAGGAGGGTGCGAATGCCGAGTGGCTGAGCGATGAGACTAGGCATATGCTGGCGCGCCTGAAACCGACGCCCGAGCAGGTCACCGTGGCCATCAATACCGGCCAGATGAACATGGTGGAACTCATGACTCCTGAGGACCGCGCCGGAACCTCGTTTGCGCGCAAGGCGGTCTATGACGCCTACGAGGAAATGATCGTGCCGGCAGGCCCTGCCTGGCTGCGGGAACATCTCGCGCAACTGTCTGCCAACGGCATCCAGCCGCATTTCCAGATTACGCAGAAATCCGGGCTCGTCACTCTCGAACGTCTGATCCGTGAGGGCATTTACAAGGGCCCGCTCAATGTGAACTGGGTTGCGCTCAGCGGTGGTTTCGACAACCCCGATCCCTACAGCATGATGGAGTTCATTCGCCTGGTCCCGGATGGCTCGACGCTCACGCTGGAAGCACAGATGCGGGCCTGTTTGCCTATCAACGCCATGGCGATCGCCATGGGCTTGCATGTGCGCTGTGGCATCGAGGACACGCTCTGGGGACCTAGCGGGGATCGCATGAGCAGCGTGCAGCAGATCGAGCAACTGGTGCGCATCTCGCGTGAAATGGGACGAGGCATCGCCTCAGCCAAAGAGGCGCGCACCATCTTCAAGATTGGTACGCAATACCAGACAGTGGATCAGACGCTGGCCGAGTTGCGCTATCCGAGCGCTCGCCGTCCGGTGCGCCCCGCGTTGGCAGAACGCAAGGTGGCGGCATGAACGCCGCACCCACGCTGCTGCTGATTCCCGGCCTGCGCGACGAAGCGACCGGGCACTGGCAGACCATCCTCGCCGGCCAATGGCCGGGCGCGGTGTCGCTGCCTGCACTGGGCCGCAGAAACATCGATCTGGCCGCTCGCCTGGTGCAGATCGAAGAAGCAGTTCAGGCCATTTCAGGGCCGGTGGTGGTGGTCGCGCACAGCGGCGGAGCCATCGCCACGGCGCATTGGGCCCAGCGTACCCGCGCTGCCGTCCAGGGAGCGCTGCTGGCAACGCCGCCGCTGTTCTCGGGCTCGTTGGGAGCCGAGTTTCCGGAGCTTGCTGAATTCCAGCGTCACGGTTGGGCGCCCATTCCCCGCTTGCCGCTGCCGTTTCGCAGCATCGTGGCGGCGAGCAGGAATGACCCTCTGGGCTCCTACGCCGGCGTCAGCGAGCTGGCGCGGGACTGGGGGGGCAGGCTGTTCGACCTGGGGGAGAGCGGCCATCTGAACCCGGCCTCCGGTTTCGGGCCCTGGCCTGCGGCGCTTGAGCTGGTCCGTGAGCTGGCATTTCCGAAGTCTAGAATGCCCGCGAAACGCCACGCCGCGTGAAATAAATCTAGGAGACAGCAATGAAAAATTCGATCCACGTGGTTTGTCGTTTCACGCTCGCCGCATTGTTTCTGGCCGGCTCATCGCTGGCCCAGGCCTGGCCTGAACGGGTCATCAAAATCATTGTTCCTGCGCCAGCTGGAGGGAACATGGATGTGCCCGCGCGTGTCTTTGCCAGCTATCTGTCCAAGGAGGTCGGTTTCCCCGTCATCGTCGAGAACAAGGCTGGCGCTGGGGGAGGCATAGGCGTTCAGGCCATGCTGAACGCGCCTGCCGACGGGCACACGATTCTGTACACCAGCTCCAATGTGCTCACCGAGATACCGCACGTCATGAAGCTGTCGTACGACCCGATGAAGGACGTGCGGCCGGTGGCAGCGCTCGCCAAGTACCGTTACGTGCTGGTGGTGGCGCAGGACTATCCAGCCAACGACCTGGCCGGCATGGTGCGCCAGCTCAAGGCTGAGCCGGACAAGAGCAGCTTTGCCTCCCCAAGTCCCGGAACGATCGCGCAGCTCGGTGGCGAGATCCTCAATCGCAAACTTGGGGTGAACATGCAGCATGTACCGTTCTCCGGAACACCTCCCGCACTGAATGCGCTGATGTCCAAGCAGGTCACCATGGTTCTGGACAGCGTCGTCACCTCCGGGCCTCTGCTGCAAGGTGGCAGGCTCAAGGCGCTGGCCATCGCAGGAACCACCCGCTACGCCGGCATGGCCCAGGTGCCGACCTTCGCCGAGCAGGGCTTTCCGGAGTTCAGCGATTTCACCAGCTGGCAAGGCATCGCGGTGTCGCCCAAGGTACCGGCCGCCGTTGTCGAGAAACTCTATGCCGCCACTAGCCGCATCGCCGGCCGGGCGCCATACCACGAGCAGATTGCCCGCATAGGTTTCGAGCCGGTCCAGCCCGATTCGCCGCAGCAGTTCGCACAGCGCCTGCAGTCGGATTACGAGCACTTCGGCGCGCTGAACCGCACCCTGGCCCTGAAGCAATGAAGTCTTGCAACCTTGAAGGAAACGAGTCAGCTATGAAAGCAGCCATGATTGTTTCGGGCCCACTAGGCGGCCGTCTGGAGATTCTGCAGATTCCTCGCCCGACGCCCGGCCCAGGCCAGGTGGTGGTACAGGTGATGGCTTCGGGTTTGAACCGGGGCGAACTGATCCGTGTGCGTGAGGCGAGAAGCGGGTCGCCCATCCTGGCCGGCATTGAATTCGCCGGCATCGTCAGCCAGGTCGGTCCGGGTGTGAACGGCCTGCGCGAAGGCGACCGCGTCGCCGGTCACGGCTGGGGAGGTCAGTCCGAATATGTGCTGGCCGAGTCACGTGCGCTGATGCCAATGCCGGCGACCTTGTCCTGGCCCGAGGCGGCTGCCTTCCCCAATGTGTTTATCACCGCACACGATGCGCTGGTCACCAATGGCGAGTTCCGTGCCGGTCAGACCGTGTTGGTCAATGCTGCCACCGGCGGCGTCGGTCTGGCCGCCATACAGCTTGCCGCCCAGCTTGGCGCCAGCCGGGTTATAGGCAGCTCGCGCTCGGCGGCAAAACTGGCGCGGCTGCACGAATATGGCGCGACGCACGTCATTGACGCTTCGCAGCCGGACAATGTGCAGGCCGTGCTGGATGCCACGGATGGACGCGGCGTGGATGTGATCATCGACTCGGTGGGCGGTTCGGTGTTCGATGCAAATCTGAAAAGCATGGCGTTGCGCGGTCGGCTGGTCATCATTGCGCGCATGAGTGGCATCGAGACGGCCCAGGTCGACATCAAGCATCTGTGGATCAATCGCCTGAAAGTGATAGGGACCACGTTCCGCACTCGCACCGAGGAAGAGCGGCTCACCCTGATCGAAGCCTGCGCGCGCGACGTGTTGCCGCTGTTGTGCGAAGGCCGTCTCAAGCAGCCAATCGACCGCGTTTTCGCGCTCGACGACATCGCGCAGGCCCATGCCCACATGGCCAGCGACCAACACTTTGGCAAGATCATCCTGGCTGTCCATGAGGATGCCCTGACCACCGACACACAAGCCCTGTCACTGCAGACGACGAAGGAGATGGTATGAACTTGAAGACAACATCGCTGACCGGGTCAGTAGGCGCCGCAGTTGACGGCATTTCGCTCTCGGAGCCCTTGAGCGGAGAACAGCTGGAGCAACTGCGCGAGGCATTCCGGCGCCATTGCGTGCTGGTGTTCCGTGACCAGCAGCTCGCTCCTGCGCCTCAGCTGGCTTTCGCCCGTCTATGGGGCGAGCCCATGGTGTCGGCCCTGCTCTCCAAGCTGCAGCTAGGGGAGTATCCCGAGGTGGTTCAAATTCGCACGACTTCGAAGGAGCTCGTGTCCACCGAGGCTTGGCACTACGATGCGCCCCATACGCCCGTACCGCCCAAGATCACCATGCTCAGCGCACAGGTGATTCCGGCGGGTGGCGACACGATGTGGAGCAACCAATACCTGGCCTACGAGAGCCTGTCTCCTGTCATGCAGCGCATGCTGGAGGGTTTGCGTGTGCATTTTCGTGCCGTGAAACTGGCCCGATCTCAGGGTGTCATGGATTCCGACGTGCCATCGGCCGTGCATCCCTTGGTGCGCACGCATCCCGAGACCGGCCGTAAGGCGCTGTATATCGGCCACGCCGACAACGTCGTCGGCATTGAAGGCATGCACGAGGCCGAAAGCCGGCCTTTGCTGAATTTCCTGTACCAGCACAGCACGCAGCCGGACAACATTTACCGCCACATGTGGCGTGCCGGTGATGTCGTCATGTGGGACAACCGCTGCACCATGCACTACGCGGTGCATGATTACGGCACGCAAGAGCGTGTGCTGAACCGGGTGACTCTGAAGGGCGAGGTGCCGGCCTGACGCGGCTCTGGCCGGTGACTGCTGGCAGGATTTTCCCACCTCGAATTCGCATTGGGAGCGACCTTGACCAAGGTCTCACACCGTGCATCGTTTCCGTGATTTGTGGCCGGAGTGGTGGCTCCGGTTTTTTTGATAGCTGAAAGCGGATATTGCGTCTGCGCTCAGGCCGCTTTTTGCTCTGAGTCTTCGGCGCAGCTGGCGGGCAGGGTGTCGTCATGCAGACGGTCCTTGGCATATTCCTGGCCCCAGTTGCGCATGGCAATTAGCACCGGCTGCAGGCTGCGGCCCAGTTCGGTCAATTCATAGTCCACACGCGGCGGTACTTCGGCATATACCGTGCGCAGCACAATGCCCGCGTCTTCCAGCTCGCGCAGTTGCAGCGTGAGCATGCGCTGGGTGATGGCGCCAATCGAGCGACTCAACTCGCTGAAGCGTTTTTTGCCATGCAGCAGATGGAACAAGATGATGGGCTTCCAGGTGCCGCCCATGACAGACAGCGTCACCTCCACGGCGCAACCGCTTTTGCTGTTCAAACGTTTCACAAGCACCTCTTTTCCTGACTTCCAGATACGCTGCATCCTAGCGCCAGGCCAGTATTCATGCATTACTTACATTTTTAATACTATCCAACAAATATGTGGGTTCTGGCGTTCTTCATCCTTTGACTGCACCATGCACAGCCTCTGTATTTTTTCTTCACAAGGACAGCCATGAAAGCCATGCAACTTGCCGCCCCCGGTGGCCTGGATAACCTGAAGATTACCGACCTGCCTGCCGCCGCAGCCCCTGCTGCGGGACAGATCCAGGTGCGCATTCACGCCAGCTCGCTCAACTATCACGATCTGGGCGTGGTTCGTCGCCCCGGCGCGGCTGCCGACGGACGCATTCCCATGGCCGATGGCGCGGGCGTGGTGACCGCCGTAGGCGCTGGCGTGACGGAATTTGTCGTGGGCGATGCCGTGGTCTCCACCTTCTTCCCGCAATGGCTGGCCGGCCGCAAGGTGCCGACTGACTTTCAGCTGGTGCCCGGCGACGGCGTGGACGGCTTTGCCCGCGAGTCCGTGACCCTGCCTGCCACCTCTTTTACCCATGCGCCCAAGGGCTGGACGCATGCCGAAGCCTCCACGCTGACCACGGCCGGCCTGACGGCCTGGCGCGCTTTGGTGGTTGATGGCGGCATCCAGGCCGGCGATACCGTGCTGGTGCTGGGCACCGGCGGGGTCTCGATTCTGGCGCTGCAAATGGCCAAATCCATGGGTGCCAAAGTGATTGCCACCACCTCCAGCACCGCCAAGGCCGAGCGTCTGCGCGCCCTGGGTGCCGATGTCGTCATCAACTACAGCGAAACCCCTGAATGGGGCGACGCCGTCCTAGCCGCCACCGGCGGGCGCGGTGCCGACATCGTGGTCGAAGTCGGCGGCCCCGGCACTCTGCCGCAATCGATTCGCGCCTGTGTCCCCGGCGGCCATATCGCGCTGATCGGCGTGCTCACCGGCATTGCCGGCGCCGTGCCCACGCTGGAGCTGATGCGCAAGCAGCAGATCCTCAAAGGCCTGATCGTCGGCAGCCGTGAGCAGCAGCAGGACATGGTGCGCGCGCTGGAGCTGTTCGGCTGGAAGCCGGTGATCGACAGCAGCTACCCGCTGGAGCGCATGGCCGAGGCATTTGCGCACCAGGCGGCAGGCAAGCATTTCGGCAAGATTTGCTTGGAATATTGATAGCTGATGGCGCTTGATGCGCCTTGGTTTGAGATGAATCGGGCATGCGATTATTTTTAAATCGCATGCCCGATTGGCTTTTAGCGGGCGGCTTCGATACGCCACGGCTGGATAGCCATGCTTTGCAAGCAAAGAAAATCGAATTTCTATTGCTAATAGCCAATATTAATTGACCGATAAATGCGAGACCGTAATCAGTGAATGGATTGATATCTCTCGCCCGATGGAGATTTATCCGCTGAAAGACTGACGCCGGGCCCATAGGCTATAAACACCCATCCTTGAAACAACAAGATACAAGTGAGGGTGGAGGCAATGGCGGTACTGATACCCGCATTCGGCAGTTGCGCGGGGCGCATGACGCATGGTGAAAAGCGTCTGGCCCAGCGTTTGCAGCAAAAGCTGGAAGACGATTATTGGCTGTGGTGGGATGTGCCTATCGGCCCCAAACAGACGCGGCCCGATTTTGTCTTGGTGCATCCGCGCCGGGGGGCGCTGATTCTGGAAACCAAGGACTGGCATCTGGAAACCATTCGCAAAGCCACGCGCGAATATTTTGAAATTCTGGATGCCGGCAGCAGCCGAGCCAAGGTGGTGATGAGCCCGCTGCAGCAGGCGCGCCACTGCGCGATTCAGGTCATCAATGCGCTGGAACGCGATCCGCAATTGGTCGCTGATGACGGCCCGCACCAAGGCAAGCTGGCCTTTCCCTGGGGCCATGGCGTGGTTTTCACCCGCATCACGCGCAAACAGTTCAACGATGCCGGTCTGGGCCATGCCATTGCCGGGCATCTGGTGATCTGCCAGGATGAAATGCTGGAAAACGTCGATGCCGAAGTCTTTCAGCAGCAGCTGTGGAATATGTTCCCGCACCGCTTTGGCCCGGGCATCAATGTGCCGCAGCTGGAACGCATCCGCTGGATTCTGTTCCCCGAGGTTCGCGTGCCTCAGCAGCAAAACCTGTTTGACGACAGCGCCCGGAATGAGGACGAGCTGCCCGACATCATGCGCGTGATGGACTTGCAGCAAGAGCAGCTGGCGCGCAGCCTGGGCGACGGCCACCGCGTCATTCACGGCGTGGCAGGCTCGGGCAAGACCATGATTCTGGGCTACCGCGCCGAGTATCTGGCTCGGACGCAACAACAGGCGGACGCGCCGGGCAGCAAGCCGATTCTGGTGCTTTGCTACAACGAGCCGCTGGGCGTGCAACTGGCGGCCAGCATGGAGGCCAAGGGCCTGCAGGACCGCGTCCATGTGCGCCATTTCCACAAATGGTGCCGCGAGCAACTGGCGGCCCATGACCTGCTGCCCGAAGACACCCACGGCTGGCCGACAGGCAAGCTGATGGAGGAATATGTGCGGCGCGTCATTCGGGGCGTGGAGGACAAGCTGATCCCCACCGGCCAGTACCACGCCATCCTCATCGACGAAGGCCATGACTTTGCGCCCGAATGGCTCAAGCTTGTGACCCAGATGGTGGACCCGGGCACCGACAGTCTGCTGCTGCTCTATGACGATGCGCAAAGCATTTACGACCGGGGCCAGAAGCGTAACTTCAGCCTCAAAAGCGTGGGCATACATGCGGCCGGCCGCACCACCATTCTCAAGATCAACTACCGCAACACGCACCAGATTCTGCAACTGGCCCACCGTGTGGCGGGCGACATGCTCACGCCCGAAGACGCCAAGGACGAAGACCGCATTCCCCTGCTCAAACCTCTGAGCTGCGGCCGCGAAGGCCCGGATCCCATCGTCATCGACCTGCCCACCTTGCCCGAACGCGCCGCCCGCGTGGCCGAGCTGCTGGCCGACCAGCATGCCCAAGGCCATGCCTGGGGCGATATGGCCGTGCTGTGCCGCCACAAGGATGAGCTATGGGTTTGCGCAGACGCCTTGCGCCGCAAAGCCTTGCCGCATCGCGTGCGGGAAAAGTCCGGCGACTTCAAGCCAGAGCACGACTCCATCAAGCTCATGACCATGCATGCCAGCAAGGGGCTGGAGTGGCCGGTGGTGGCTGTGGTTGCTTCTGACGCAGAGCGCAGAGCCAAGGACGTGAAGAAGGATGGGGCGCTGGAGGCTAGATTGGTTTATGTGGCTGCAACTCGCGCAACATATAAAGCAATTCAAGTTTGATTATTTAATGTGCTTTTTAGGAAGAGGTAGGTATGAAACCTAGGCCAATACATTGCCGCAAATTTGCGCATGATGCGGCCGTACTCTTCGGTGCAGCTGCGCGTAACAAGAGGCTGCCGTCACCGGCGTGGGCATAAGGGGCGATTACCTGGGCGGAATAGCTTCATTATGAAATTAATAGCTGTTAGCGCAAACAGTTATTGGGCTGAAGGCCTATTTCGCTCATAAATCTCGCAGGCCGTCTTCTCCCACCCCTTTTGACGGCGCCTGTGGTGCGCGTTCGGGCTGCGGGCATTGGCACCGCAGACTGGATTGCGTGACGCAGGTTTGCCCGTACGAAGCGCAGGGACGCAGACAGCAGGGCGGCGTTCTTTGCTTACTTTCTGGGGCGTCAGAAAGTAAGGCGCCCACCGGGGCGAGACCCGGCATGTCTGGTCAGGCCGCTGGCGGGCAATGTCAGGCCATATCAATTTGATAGCTGTATGCGCTTGATACGAAAGCGCTAGAGGCCCATCAAACATATAGGAACGAGCGACCTTTGCGCCATGCCTGATGCACCCTCCAGCAACCGGGCTGCACGCCCGGCCCTGAAGGCGCAGGCTTACTTCTTCAGCGCGGGCGCACCGTTTTGCCAGGTGGTCCAGTCGCGCACGATGGTGTCCACCATGATGCTGCCGACCTTCGTCACATTGGCCACGGTTTCGGCAAAGCCGCCGGCGGTTTCGCCGGGCGCGGGGTCCAGGTGGGCCAGCGTGGTTTCGTTGGGGTTGCCCTGGTCGAAGTTGACCGATCCGCGCAGGCTCAGGATGCGGTCCGTGCCATGGGTGCGGGCCAGCACCAGGGCGATGGCGGCGGCTTCCATTTCGGTGGCCACGTAGTCGTCTGCACCGTAGCTCTTGACGATGTACTGCGCTTCGTTCGACAGGCCGGGGCCGTGGAAGAAGGTGTCGCCCGACACATGGGTGCCCACGCCCACATGGGGGGCACGGCGTGCCTGTGGCTGGGGGTAGCGCAGGCGGTAGCGCTGGGCCGATTCGGAGTCCTGCAGCTGGGTGTCCTGGGTCAGCCGCATGGCCCATTGCACCAGGGTTGGGTTGAGCTGGAAGCGGCGGTAGTTTTCGTAGCCTTTGCGCGGCATGAAGACGGGCGCGCCGGGCTTGCCTTCTTCGGGTGCCCAGCGGTGGCCCAGGTCGTAGTCGACCAGCCAGCTGCCCCAGGTCACGTCGCCTATGGTGCCGCGCGCTGGCGGTGTGCCGGCTACGCCGGAGATCACGTAATAGGCCTTGGAGAAGTCGAACTGCGGGTTCAGCACGATGGCCTGCACCGAGGCCGAGGAGTTGACCTTGCCCATGCCGAGCACGCTGCCGCAGACGCCGTCGGCGTTGCAGAACACGGGGCTCAGTGCGCCGGGTACGTTGATGGGCGTGGCGTCTTTCCAGTAGCGCTCGAACCACAGCTGAAACTCACCCGCGCGGTCGCCGGTGTTCTTGCCGATTTCAAACATGGCGCCGATAAAGACTTTCACCGCCACGGGTTTGGCTGCTGCCACGCTGGCGGTCGGAGCCTGGGTTTGTGCCTGGTTTTGTGCACAGGCGCCGCTTGCTGCAGCGGTCAGTACTGCGGCTGCCAAAGCGATTCGGGAGAGTGAGAAAAAAGCAGACATGGTGGGCAAGAAAAATGAGAGAGGGAAGCCAGCGAGAAAGGGCCGGATTTTCGCATCTGCACCTTGGTGCGAGAGGCCGTGCGCCTAATTCACCCGGGTTTTGATGCCGGCCCCGGTACGGCCTTCAGCTGGCTATCCGTGCGCTACCGGCCTGTGCGGGTGTGCCGTCAAGCATTACACCGCCACCCCATCCCCGATCGCAAAGAACTGACCGCCCGCCACATAGTGCAGCGTGCGCAGCTCGGCCGGTGCCGAATCAAACTCCCAGTGCCCGTCGCGGAACACGCGTTCGTCGGCCCAGGCGGCGATAACTTCGCCTATGAACAGGTCGTAGGTCTGCTGGTTGTGCGGCTCGGGTATGAGCTTGCAGACCAGCCAGGCCGCGCAGCCTGCGACCAGGGGCAGGTCTAAGCCCGGGGTCTCGAACATCGGCACGCCATGCTTGGCGAGCTTTTCGGGCTCGGTCACGGCGCTGTCCGTGCCAATGCCTACCGTCATGGCGGCCTGGGGCACGGTGGGCAGTTGCAGGGCAAACAGGCCGCTGGCTTCGACCAGGGCACGGGTGCGCGTGGCCTTGTCGAGCACGACGGTGACCTTGGGCGGCGCAAAGTCCAGTGCGCAGGCCCAGGCGGCGCTCATGGCATTGCTCTGACCCGCATGCCGGGCCGAGACGATGACTGTGGGGCCGTGGTTGAGCAGGCGGTAGGCTTTTTCCAGAGGGACGGGAGTGAAGTGTGCAGGCAGCATGGCAAGTGGTGATTGCAAGGAGACAGGGTTGGCTCAAAAGCCCGTTACGATGGCGCGGCGATTTCCCCATCTTCGCCCGAATCCGGGCCCCTCAAGGAGAACACCATGTTTAGCCACATCATGCTGGGTGTGAATGATCTGGAGCGCGGCAAGCGCTTTTACGACGCGTTGCTGGGTCAGTTGGGCATTGCGCCCGGCGTGGCCAACCGCAACCGCTTTTTCTACCGCAGCCCCACGGGCACGTTTGCGATCTCCACGCCCATCAATGGCGAGCCTGCCTCGGCAGGCAACGGCGCGACCGTGGGCTTTGGCGCACAGTCGCCCGAGCAGATCGATGCCGCGCATGCGGCAGGTCTGGAAGCCGGTGGCGTGTCGATCGAAGACGCACCGGGCTGGCGCGGCGAAGGCGCTGCCGCCATGTATCTGGCCTATCTGCGTGACCCGGACGGCAACAAGATCTGTCTGGCTTATCGCAAGCCCAAGGCGTAAACAGCAAAGCGGCCCACGGGCCGCTTTTTTACTGGTGCGCGTGGCTTGAGCGAGGCTCAGGGCTGGCGTGGCGGCTCGCCAGGCGGGCGCATGCCGCCGCGCCCCGGTCCCCGGCTGCCTGGTGGCGGGCCGGACGGGCGCTTGCCCCTGGCCTGGCACACCGCGTCGTCCAGATTGCTGCGAATGACCAGCGTCTTGCTGGCCAGCATCACACCGTCCACATTCCGGATATCGAAAAGATAGGGCGATTTGTCGCTCTCGTTGCCTATGACGTTGTCGGTGTCCAGCGTGGTGTCCGGCAGGCCTTTGGCGGTGTACAGCGGCTGCTGCGCAAAGATGGCGGTGTTGAGAGCGTCGGGAAACAGCAGCTGGCTGACCAGCCAGGACGGGGCTCGGTCGCGCCCGTCGTAGCTGCCCTTCATCACGCGCAAATGCACATGGTTGGCGCGCCCGCCGTACCAGCCGGGAAAGCAGCTATCAAAGTGCACCACGCCCAGCGCATCCGTGCGCTGCCAGCCGCGGAAAAACTGCCGGCTCTTGTCTTGTGCGTTGTTGTTGCACATGGGGTGTATGTCGCCCGAATAGCCGCCTGTGTGGTTGGTGTGCCAGACCTCCACGATGGCACCCGCCACCGGCTGGCATTGGGCATCCACCACCCGCAGCTGCATCAGCATGGGCAGGCCGTTCCAGCCGTCGCTGATGTCCTGGCGCTCTGGCGATTGGGTGTGGCAAGGGCCTATGGTGGCTTCGCAGCTTAGCTGGCAGCTGCTGGCGACGGCGGCTGCCGAAAAGGGGTTGACGGCACGCGCAGCGGCTCCAATGCCGGCCGTGCCGCCGCTGGTCCAGCGGGCCTGAGTCCAGCTTTCTGCCGCCGTTGCGTGGCGAGCCTGTGCGCCTGCCAGGGTGCTGTAGCCGCCCAGAGTGCCCCATAGCGGCAGTGCCCAGGCGGCATGGCTGGCGTGGCGCATCAGCGCACGCCGCGAGAGTGGGGCCGAAGCGGCAAATTCGTATGGGTCTGTGGGCATGGTGCGCCTTCCTGATGACGCGCAAATGCTAAGCGGCAGCAGCCGGCCGCTGCTGTGTGTGGCCGGGTCTTTACCTGGCTTTACCTTGTTGCCATCATGGCTGTAAGAATAATTTTGATAGCTAAATGCGTTTGTCTGTATTGCGCTGCAGCCGATTTTTCTTCAGTCGAACCTGCCAAATTCCCGGCATGCCCGAGTGGGCAGGGGTGGCGATGTGGGATGGGCCGGTGCAAATGCGGTCTGGGCGGCACAATGGCGGCAATTACTGAACGATCAAGACATGAACAAGACCACCAAACCTTCTGAAGAGCATTTGTGCGAACCCTGCACCGGTATTCAGCGCAACTGGCGCAAGGCCCCGGGCCATGCCGAGCTGATGCAGCGCGGCAACCGCAATGAAGAGCGTGGCTCCCACAGTGTGACGATCACGCGCTATCTGTGCGAGCGCTGCGGCACCGTGTGGGACTACGAGAACGACAAAAAGGATCAGCGCAAGGGCTGGTCCGTGGTGGGACGGGTGTAACCCCCTGAGGCGCTTTGCGCCTTCCCCCTGAAAGGGGGACGACGCCATCGCCGCGAGGCGGCTCTTGCTCGGCGTCTCTGAGTTGGGGCGCCAGTTTTTAACATTGCGGTACCTATGGGTGCCGTTTGTTTTTTGACGGAACCCCTGGTTCCCCATCTGAGGAGGCTGCGTGCAATCAGCAAGCAACGAGTGGTTTGACGAGGCGTATTACCAGCGCTTTTACTTTGACAAGAAGACCAGCGTGATCGACCCCGAGCACGCGCGGCGGCTGGGTGCTTTTGTCTGCTCGTATCTTGCCTATTTGCGCGTGCCGGTGCGCCGCGTGCTGGATGTGGGCTGTGGCATCGGCCTGTGGCGCGAGCCGGTGTTGCAGCACTTTCCGGGTGCCAGCTATCACGGTGTGGAGTTCAGCCCTTATCTGTGCGAGCGCTATGGCTGGGAGCAGGGTTCGGTGGTGGATTACCGGCCCAAGGACGGCCAGCCCTTCGATCTGGTGATCTGCCAGGGCGTGCTGCCGTATCTGAGCCCGGCCGATCTGAAGAAGGCGCTGGGCAATCTGGGTGCGCTGTCCAGCGGCGGTCTGTATATCGAGGCCGTGGCGCGCGAGGACTATGAGCGCGACATCATTGACGAAGACCTCACCGATGCACGCCTGTACCGCCACCGCGCCGAGCTGTACCGGCGCGGGCTGCAGCCCCATTTCAAGGAGCTGGGCGGCGGCGTGTGGCTGAGCCGCAAGGCCGAGTTGCCGCTGTTCGAGCTGGAGTGCGTGGGCGGCTGATCTTCGAGCGCGCAGCTTGGTTTTTTGCAGGCAGCAGCCTATATTTCGAATCATTGCAAAAGACGAGAGACGGGAATGCGAAATAGAAGAATCGAGCTGCTGCTGATGGGCGTGGTGACTGCGGCGGCCCTGCTGGCCGGCTGCTCCGACTCCAAGGATGCGGCAGCACCGGCGGCCCAGCCGCCAGTGGCAGCGGCGCCAGAGCCTGCCAGCACCGGCGCAACGCCAGCCGCAGCGCCGGGAGACAAGCGGGTCATTGATCAGCTGTTCAGCCTGGAGACGGTTGGCATGAACCTGGCCTATGTGGAAAAAATCGCCGGCCCGGCCATGCGCTCCGAATTTCACCGCCATCAGTTCCGCAGCGACGGCTGCGAAGTGACGCTGCTCACCGACGATGCCGACAAGGTGGTCAATGGCGTGGAAGTGGCGATTGCACCGAGCTGCAATCTCTCGCTGGCCCCGCTGCTCGGTGGCTTTGCGGGCGAGCCGCCCATCACGCTCAATGAGCTGACTTTTGGCAGATACGAGCAGATGCTGGGAGGCGGCTATTACGCCGATTGCCTGAGCCTGTGCGGCAATGCCGCAGACCCCGTGGTGTACCTGCATGCCGAGGGCTCGCGTGCCATGCATTTGATGGAGTTCATGGTGCAGGCCCCCATGGTGTCGGGCCCGGTGCTGAACGCGACCAGTCAATGGCGCGATGCCATGATCAAGGCCGAGTCCGAGGACTATGTGCTGGACACGCGCTTCAACTGCGATCCCCAGCGTTTCCGCTCCGTCATCGCCACGGGTCTGGCAGCGGTCAAACCCATGGCCTTCACCTTTGGCCGCGATCTGGGCTTTCCTCCGGGCGAGTGCCGCTAGGCCGGCGGCAGTGGCTGCGCCGTAGCCGCAAAGCTGCAGGCGAATGAACTGGCTTGCGAACGCGCGCACAATGGCCGCCCTTGTGACTGAATCTGTTGGTACGCCTTGTGTCCGCTTTCTTGCCGTCCGCTTCCACGCCCTTGCCTTCTGCTGAAATGCTTGTTCCGCAGCCTCCTTTGAGCCATCTGCAAGCTGTGGAGTCTGAGGTGGAGCCGCATGCGGTTTCGCGTCTGCGCACCGCAAGACTGGCACGCAGCACGCGGCCGTTTCTGGCCCGTGGCGGCCCGCGTGGCGAGCGCTGCGAAGGCTGTCGCCTGCGTCCCTCGCACTGCATGTGCGCGCTGCGCCCGCAGCAGGTAACGCGGGCCGGCATGTGTGTGCTGATGCACGACGCCGAACCCCTGAAGCCCAGCAACACCGGCTGGCTGATTGCCGATGTGGTGCAGGATACGTTTGCCTTTGGCTGGGCGCGCACGGAAATCGACCCGCAACTCGAGGCCTTGCTGGCCGACCCGCAGTGGCAGCCCTATGTGGTTTTTCCGCGCGAGTTTGTGCACGAAGAAGGGCGCTCCGTGCAGGCGCTGGATGGCGAGACGGCGGCGCTGCAGCCGGGCAAGCGGCCCTTGTTCATTCTGCTCGACGCCACCTGGCACGAGGCGCGCAAGATGTTCCGCAAAAGCCCATATCTGGACGGCTATCCGGTGCTGAGCCTGCACCCCGATCAGGTCTCGGGCTACCGCCTGCGCCGCTCCACGCGCGACGATCACTTTTGCACCAGCGAGGTGGCAGCACTGTGCCTGGAGCTGGTGGGCGATGCGGCCGATGTGCGTGCCGGCCAGGTGCTGGAGAGCTATCTGGGCGTGTTTACCGAGCGCTATCTGCAGGCCAAGAACCAGCAGCCGGCCGATGCACAAAGCGCCGCCCATCAGCGCCTGCGCGAGTTGATGGGCAGGACCTCGTGAAACCGCAAGGGCAGGCATAAGCATTCCACTCAAAGCGATAAGCCAGCAACGACAATCAAGTCATCGACCTCCCGTGCTGTGCCAGGGGAGAGCTTTGCCGGATTGGGTTGGTGAATCAGCGCCGATGGCCATGGGTCTCGGCGCTTTTGTTTTTTGGAGTGGGTGATGAGCAAGTCCTTGAAATGGGTTGGGTTGGCTGCGGCCCTGGTTTGCGCGGCTTCGGCCCTGGCAGCAGGCAAGCCGGGCAAGGCCGAGCTGATTGGCGCCAACATCGATACGGCAGTGGATGTGAGCCAGTCGCCCACGCTGCAGCGCTGGCAGGCCGGCGGCACGGTGGTGCTGGGCGTGCGCGAGGCGGCCTCGCCCATGGTTTATGCCCTGGGGGCCAACGAGAAGTTTGTCGGCTATCACATGGAGTTGTGCGAGCGCGTGGTGCAGGCGATTGCGCCGAAGGCCCAGATCAAGCCCATGGTGTTGACGGCACAGAACACCATGCCGCTGATCCACAACGGCACGGCGGATTTCAACTGCGCCAGCATGACCAACAACCTCAACCGCCAAAAGCAGGTGGCTTTCGGTCTGACCACCTATGTGAGCGAGGTGCGCATGGCGGTGCGCTCGGATTCACCCATCACCTCCTTCAAGCAGCTGCAAGGCCGGAATGTGGCGGCCACCACGGGCACGACGGCCGTGCAGATTCTGCGCAAGTACGCGGGCGAGAATGAGCTGAAATTCAAGACGCTGATGAGCAAGGACCACTTCGAGAGCTTCATGCTGCTGGAGTCGGGCCGCGTCGATGCCTTTGTGCTGGACGACAACCTGCTGGCCGGCGTCATCAGCCAGAGCAAGAACCCCAAGGACTACAAGATCGTGGGCGAGGTGATTGGTGCCGAGCCGATTGCGATTCAGTTCAGCAAGGACGATCCGCAGATCAAGAAGGCCGTGGACGGCGCCATCCTGCAGCTGATCCGTTCGGGCGAGATGCACAAGCTCTATGCCAAGTGGTTTATGCAGCCGATTGCGCCCAAGAACGTGAATCTGAACCTGCCCATGGGCGAGACCCTGAAGAAGCAGCTGGCCGTGCCCAATGACACGCCGCTGGAAGAGTTCGTGATACCCCTCTAAACCGCTGCGCGGGCGCAGCAGATAGACTGGCTGGCAACGTTTGGGTCGCTGAAATGCGAGGGAGTTGCCGCCGTGCTGGAGTATCTGGTCTATCCGCTGATTGCGCTGATGTTTGTCGCCGTGTTCACACGCGAGGTGATCGCGCCCGCATCGCGCAATCTTTGTGACCGGCGCTGGCTGATCTATAGCGCGGGACTGGGTGCGTTGACCATGCTCAGCGCGCTGGCGCTGGGCTATTTTCTGGAAGACCGCATACGCGCCCATGCCCTGCTGGAGGTGGGCGCTCGCTGGAATCCGCTGCTGGTGGGATTTCTGAGCTTTTTCCTGACCAGCTTTGTCTTTTACTGGTGGCACAGGGCCACCCATGCCAGCGACCTGTTGTGGCGCAGCTTCCATCAGCTGCACCACAGCGCACGCCGAGTCGAGGCGCTGACCGCGTTTTATGCCCATCCCATGGATTCGGCCGCTGCCGTGATGCTGAGCACGCTATCGAGCTACTGGGTGCTGGGAGCCAGCCCTGTGGCAGCCGCAGTGGCGCTGGCGCTGACGGCAGGATTTGATCTTTTCACCCATGCCGATATGCGCACGCCGCGCTGGCTGGGCTATGTGCTGCAGCGGCCCGAAATGCATACCGTGCATCACCAGTACGGCCACCATGCGCAAAACTACGGCCTGCCGCTGTGGGACATTTTGTTTGGCACCTGGACCAATCCCGCAGAGCGCGCGCAGCATCTGGGTTTTGATGATGAAAAATCAGAGCGCCTGGCCGAGATGCTGCTGTGGCGTGACGTGCACAAAAGCCCGCCGGCCTGCACCGCAGGCAGCAAGCCAACAGACTGAGTGGATTCTCCTGAAAACATAGCTGCTGGCGCTTGAACATCAAGCGTTGCAGCCGGTTTTGTTTCAGGCCAGGTCGTGGGCGAGAACTTCGTCCAGCGTGGCCGGTGCATCGCCTGGCACCGGCTGTGTGGGCGCCGGAGCGCTGTAGATGCTGGGGTCGGCCTGGATCAGGCTGACATCGAAGCGCTGGCCTGCCAGATAGTCACCAATCGACTGCAGCACGATGGGACTGCGGTGCAGATGGGCGCTGGCCTTGAGCTCGTCCAGCGTCAGCCAGACGCTGCGCACAATGCCGTCATCAAGCAGGCGGTCGGCATGGTGCTGGCCCAGCAGCCCGGTAAAGGCAAAGCGCATATAGGTGATGTCGGCGCCGGTACGCGTGCGTACAAAACGGTTCATGTAGATGCCTACCAGCGACTGGGGTGTGAAGCTGTATGCGGTTTCCTCCATCACCTCGCGCACGCAGGCTTCAATGGGGGTTTCAGCGGGGTCCAGGTGACCGGCAGGCGTGTTCAGACGCAGTCCATCCGCCGTGTTTTCTTCCACCATTAAAAAGCGGCCATCGCGCTCGATGATGGCCGACACAGTGACATTGGGTTTCCAGCGATTGGGCATGGCGGGCATTATCCCAATCTCGCCCATCATTCGTGTCGGATTTTTCCTACCATGTAGAGCGCACCCGCTCCGTAGGTGGCCAGATGTTGTTGCTGTGCAGCATTTGTCACCTGTGTGGCGCGAAAGCCTTGACGTTCCCAGTAAGCCTGTGAGCCCTGAACCGACACCAGGGCCGCCTGCCTGATGTTGCGTTGCCGGGCCTGCTGATACACGGCCGCCAACAGCCGCCCTGCCGCGCCACGGCCTGCGGCGGCGGGCGAGACGGCCATGTCATGCAGATAGAGCACGCTGGCGTCTTGGTACTCGGCAAAGTCGCCGTTCAGCGGCGTGATGGTGCCGGGGCGCGACCAGTAGGCGGCCAGATAGGCAATCACCTCATCGCCGCGCACGGCAGCCCAGGAGCAGTGCCAAGCCGTTTGCAGGCGGCGCAGAAAAACGGCACGCGGCTCCGCAAAATGCTCGCCATAGCATTGCAGCTGTATGCGCATCACGGCATCGATATCTGTAGCACTCAGAGGGCGCACGGACAGAGCTGCTGGCGGCTTGGATGACTTGTGGCTGGCCGACATTTTGATTTTCAAGATGGATAGCTGGTCACGCTTTTGGAATAAGCGCTAAAGGCTTGTTGCCTTGTATTTCTCAGCCTTAGCTTAGCAAGCTTGCGCGGCCAAGCCGGACGCTGCGGCTTTGCGGGCTATCGCGCTGGTAATGATTCTTAATTGGATAAATATATGGCGTCAACCTACCATCAAGGTAACAGCTATCAGAAAGAGCCGCCATGACACGATTGATCAACACCTTGCGCACCCACCAGACCACGCTGGCCAAGACGGGCAGCTATTACTGCATTCACGTGGTGGTGGCCGCCTGCGTGGCCTATGCCGTCACCGGCAATCTGTGGGCATCGCTGACGCTGAGTCTGTTGGAACCCACGGTGCAGGCGGTGGCGTTTTTCTTTCACGAAAAAGCTTGGGACCGCGGCCTGAAAAAGCACGACAAGAGCGCGCACCCACTAGTGGCCGGCGCGGCTTGAAGGAGGCAGTGATGCGCTTTGAACACTTTGGTCCGTGGCTGTTACAGACCCTGGCCGCATGGGGTGACTGCGGCGGTCACGGAAGCTGATTGATGCTGTGTATTTTGTGTTGACAAATATGAGCAAAAGTTTTTGAAAAACCTGTGGAATAGATTTCATTATCTTGTGATGAGTTTTTGTTGCTTCATCAGATAAAACAAGAGATTCATAGTATTTTGTGAACAAGCCTGTTGTTTGATTGTTGGCTTCTTGTTTTCTGCCTTGTTTTGTTTGTGGATAACTTTGGTTTCATGGACAAATAAGGTCGATGACAGACAGCCGCCAGGGGTTTGCGGCTATTTCGAAAATCGAGGTGGCAGGGCAACATGGGCCGCTTGTTGAGCCAGGAGTTTCCATGCCGTTTGCCAACGTCCGACCCGAGACCTCCCAGACCGAAGTGCGCCGGGATGCGCAGTGGCTGGAAGCCCATTGGATGCCCTTCACCGGCAACCGCAACTTCAAGGCCAACCCGCGCATGATCACCGGCGCCCAAGGGGCATATTTCACCGATGCCGACGGGCGCAGGATTTTTGACGGGCTCTCGTCGGGCCTGTGGTGTTCCGGCCTGGGCCATGGCCGGCGCGAGATTGCCGAGGCCGTGGGCAAGGCCGCGCTGCAGCTAGATTACGCACCGGCCTTTCAGTTCGGTCACCCGGCGGCATTTGCGCTGGCCAACAAGATCAAGAGCCTGATGCCCGAGGGGCTCTCGCATGTGTTTTTCACCGGCTCGGGTTCGGAAGCGGCAGACACTTCGCTGAAGATGGCGCGCGCCTACTGGCGAGCCAAGGGGCAGGGCAGCAAGACCCGGCTGATAGGTCGCGAAAAAGGCTATCACGGCGTGAATTTCGGCGGCATTTCCGTGGGCGGCATGGCGGGCAACCGCAAGGCCTTCGGTCAGGGCGTGGAAGCCGACCATCTGCCCCATACCCAGCCGCCGCTGGGCTCGTTTTGCAAAGGCATGCCGCAAACCATAGCCCACAGCGACGGCCGCGCCCTGGCCGAGCGTTTGCTGGACCTGATTGCCTTGCATGACGCCAGCAATATTGCAGCTGTCATCGTCGAGCCCATGTCGGGTTCGGGCGGCGTGGTGATACCGCCGGCCGGCTATCTGCAGCGGCTGCGCGAGATTTGCACCCAGCACGGCATCTTGCTGATTTTTGACGAAGTCATCACCGGCTTTGGCCGGATTGGTGCCATGACGGCGGCCGAGGCATTTGGCGTGACGCCCGACATCATGAACATCGCCAAGCAGGTGACCAACGGCACGCAACCGCTGGGCGCCTGCGTGGTGACGGGTGAGATTTATCACAGCTTCATGGCGGCTGGCGGGCCCGAATACATGCTGGAGTTTGCTCACGGCTATACCTACTCGGCCCACCCCGTGGCCTGCGCTGCAGGCCTGGCGGCGCTGGACTTGCTGGAGCAGGAAGACGGGCCGGGCCGTGTGCAGGCCATGGCCCCGTTTTTCGAGCAGGCCGTGCATAGTCTGCGGGGCGCCAAACATGTGCTGGACATTCGCAACATCGGGCTGGCGGCAGGGCTGAGCATTGCACCGCTTCCCGGCGAGCCGGCCAAGCGCCCTTACGAGATTGCGATGAAGTGCTGGGACGCCGGGTTTTATGTGCGCTATGGCGGAGACACGATTCAGCTGGCTCCGCCCTTCATCAGCGAAAAAGCCGAGATTGAGCGTCTGGTCAATGCCCTGGGCGACGCCTTGCAGGCCACGGACTGAGCGCGCCTGGCCTATCTGCCCAGGCCAGGTCATCAAGGCCTTGGCCATCACCGTCGTGACCGGTTGAGGGGTGGAAACGAGCAGCTTTTACCCTTGCCTACAAGTCACAGCAGTTTGACCCGCAGCGGCGTACTGTTACGCCTCTTTTTTTGATAGCACTCGGCCTACAATGGCCGATTCGAGACCTATCATCCGCGCGCTGAGAAGGGCTGGGCCGTCAGGCCTGAGAGAGTCCTCACTGCGGATGGCTTACTTTGCGAGCTGGAGACTGCTGATGTCCGACACCAAGCCAATTACATCGATTGATAAGCGCGCGCTGCTGCGCCAGTCTGCACTGGAATATCACGAGTTCCCCAAGCCCGGCAAGGTGGCGATCATGGCGACCAAGCCCATGGCCAACCAGCACGATCTGGCTTTGGCTTATTCGCCCGGTGTGGCCGCTCCCTGTGAAGAAATCGTCAAGGACCCCGCTGCTGCTTACAAGTACACCAGCCGCGGCAACCTGGTCGGCGTGATCTCCAACGGCACGGCCGTGCTGGGTCTGGGCGACATCGGCGCGCTGGCTTCCAAGCCGGTGATGGAAGGCAAGGGCGTGCTGTTCAAGAAGTTCGCCGGCGTGGATGTGTTCGACATCGAAATCGATGAAAAAGACCCGCAAAAGCTGGTAGACGTGATTGCCGCGCTGGAGCCTACGTTTGGTGCTATCAATCTTGAGGACATCAAGGCGCCAGAGTGCTTCTTCGTCGAGCGCGAGCTGCGCAAGCGCATGAATATCCCCGTCTTCCACGACGACCAGCACGGCACGGCCATCACCGTGGCGGCCGCCATGGTCAATGCGCTGAAAGTGGCGGGCAAGAAGATCGAAGAGATCAAACTGGTGGCCTCGGGCGCCGGTGCTGCGGCCCTGGCCTGCTTGAACCTGCTGCTGGAAGTGGGCCTGAAGCGCGAAAACGTGTTTGTGACCGATATCGCCGGCGTGGTCTACGAAGGCCGTACCGAGCTGATGGATCCGGACAAGGCGCTGTTCGCCCAGAACACTCCGCTGCGTACCTTGGGTGAAGTGATCGAGGGTGCCGATGCCTTCCTGGGTCTGTCGGCCGGCAATGTGCTCAAGCAGGACATGGTCAAGAAGATGGCAGCCAAGCCCATCATCTTCGCTCTGGCCAACCCCAACCCCGAAATCATTCCCGAAGATGTGAAGGCGGTGCGCGACGATGCCATCATCGCCACGGGCCGCACGGACTACCCGAACCAGGTCAACAACGTCCTGTGCTTCCCCTATATCTTCCGCGGTGCGCTCGATTGCGGTGCCACCACCATCACCACCTCGATGGAAATCGCCTGCGTGCACGCGATTGCCGCACTGGCGCAGGCCGAGCAGAGCGAGGAAGTGGCTGCCGCCTATGTGGGTGAGGAGCTGAGCTTTGGCCCCGAGTACCTGATTCCCAAGCCCTTCGACCCGCGCCTGATGCTGATCGTGGCGCCTGCCGTGGCCAAGGCTGCGGCAGAAGCCGGTGTGGCCAAGCGTCCCATTGAGGACATGGACGCCTATCGCGAGCATCTGAAGACCTTTGTCTACGCCTCCGGCACCATGATGAAGCCCATCGTCATGGCCGCCAAGAAGGCGTCCAAGAAGCGCATTGCCTACGCCGAAGGCGAGGAAGAGCGCATCTTGCGCGCTGCGCAGATTGTGGTGGACGAGCGCATTGCCCGCCCCACGCTGATCGGTCGCCCCGGCATCATTGCCCAGCGAGTAGAGAAGTTCGGCCTGCGTCTGCAGGAAGGGCGCGACTACGATGTGGTTAACGTCGAGCATGACGAGCGCTACCGCGACTTCTGGCAGAGCTACCACCGCATGACGGAGCGCAAGGGCATTACCGCGCCCATCGCCAAGATCGAAATGCGCCGCCGCCTGACGCTGATCGGCTCCATGCTGCTGCACAAGGGCGAGGTTGACGGTCTGATCTGCGGCACCTGGAACAACACCAATGTGCACTTGAACTACATCGATCAAGTCATTGGCCGCCGCAGCGGTGTGACCACCTATGCCTGCATGAACGGCCTGCTGCTGCCCGAGCGCCAAGTGTTCCTGGTGGACACCCACGTCAACTACGACCCGACCGCCGAGCAGCTGGCCGAGATCACCATCATGGCCGCCGAGGAAATGATGCGCTTCGGTATCAAGCCCAAGGCCGCGCTGCTGAGCCACTCCAACTTCGGCTCCAGCAACCAGCCCAGCGCCATCAAGATGCGCCAGACCCTGGAACTGCTGCGCGAGCAGGCGCCCTGGCTGGAAGTGGATGGCGAAATGCACGGCGATGTGGCCCTGGACGGCAAGGCCCGCGCCAAGCTCATGCCCAACAGCACGCTGCTGGGTGATGCCAACCTGCTGGTCTCGCCCAATATCGATGCGGCCAACATCAGCTACAACCTGCTCAAGCAGGCGGCAGGCGGCGGCATTGCGGTCGGCCCGGTCCTGCTGGGTGCGGCCAAGCCCGTGCACGTGCTGACCCCCAGCACCACGGTGCGCCGCATCGTGAACATGACGGCCCTGACCGTGGCGGACGCCAACGTCGGTCGCTGAGACCAGCCCGCCTTTCTCAAGCCCAGCCCGGCAAGCCTTGCGGCTGCCGGGCGGGCATCACACGGGTTTGCTTAAAATTTGGGCATAACTTGCATTTTTGAGGGCTATCCGTCACACTTACGGGTCGAAATTTCAGGCCTTCCCTGAGATTCTGAAAGGTGTTTTGAATGCTGAAGGCCACTGCCGCCAAGCTGTACCAGACCGGTTTAGCACTCGTATTGGGTGCTGCTTTTGTGTTGGCCTCTCCGGCTGCGCAGGCGCGCAAGGCTGTAGAACCCGTGGCGGCGGAGCCTGGCCTGGCGACCATCGCCCTGGCCGACTTGCCGCGCGATGGTCGCAGCACCTATGCCCGCATCCTGCAGGGTGGCCCTTTCAGCAGCGACAAGGACGGCACGGTTTTTGGTAACCGTGAGCGCATACTTCCCCGTCAATCCCGAGGCTATTACCGTGAGTACACGGTGCGCACGCCCGGGGCCAAGAATCGCGGTGCACGCCGCATCGTCTGCGGTGGCGAGCAGCCACAGCGACCCGATGCGTGCTTCTACACCGGCGATCATTACAACAGTTTTCAGCAGATCGTCGAATGAGCCCCTCCATTGCTGCTAGTCTGGAGAGGCTGGAAGACGTTGACGCGAGTCGCGCCTCTGACTTACAACAGCGGTCAGTACCCCATCTGCCACCTGCTTTGATGTTTTTAGAAAGAATCACGGAGATGGACACGCCACTTCGTAAAGCCTCAGAAACCCCGCTGCGCAATGTTCGCCCGAACATCGTGCAGTCCATTCGTGCCTATCGCATTCCCGATCTGCAAAAGGCCGCGGAGACTCTGGGATCCCATTTTCTGTATGCCAACCTGGCCCATGCCCAGAGCAAGGCCGACATCATGGAGCTGCTGGCCACACAGTTCCACCTGCCAGCGCACTTCGGCAAGAACTTCGATGCTCTCTATGACGTGATGACGGACCCCATCCACAAGGCCGGCGAGCAGCCGGGCTTTATCGTGGTGCTGGACCAGATTCCCACGGCGCCCAAGTTCGACAAGGAGGCGCGCGAGCAGTTGCTGGATGTGTTCCGCGACACGGCCGAGTTCTGGGGCGAGCGCAAGACGGCTTTTCGCTGCTTTTACTCGTTTCTGTAGCGCGTAAGCACGCAGCATCAATAGCAACGCCCGCTTGTTTAGCGGGCGCTTTGCATTGAATGAGATCTGAAACGCTTGAATATCAAGCGCCTGCAGCTCTTATTTTTGCGATAGCTGGGCGGCTACCGCCTCGTATTCGGCCACGGGCACCTCTTCGGCACGTCTCTGGAGATCGAATTCGCCGCTGAAGCCTTTTTCGTCCAGCCATTTGCCCAGGGTGTTGCGCAGGATCTTGCGGCGCTGGCTGAAAGCGACCTGCACCATGGTCTCCAGCAGCTTGGCATCGAGCTGGGCCGGAGTGGCGCGCGGGATCATGCGCACCACGGCGCTGTCGACCTTGGGCGGCGGGTTGAAGCTGCCGGGCGGCACAAACAGCACGCTCTCCATGGCGTAGCGCCATTGCAGCATCACCGTCAGGCGCCCATAGGCGGCCGTGCCGGCATCGGCCACCATGCGATCGATCACCTCTTTTTGCAGCATGAAGTGCTGATCCTGCACCACATCCACCTGCTCCAGCAGATGAAACAGGATGGGGCTGGAGATGTTGTAGGGCAGGTTGCCAACCACGCGCAGCTTGGCCACGCCCAGGCGTGCCGCAATGGCGCGAAAGTCCACCTTGAGCACGTCCGACTCCACCACATCCAGATCGGAGCGCAGGCGCAGGCGTGCGGCCAGATCGCGATCAAGTTCGATCACGGTGAGCTTGCCCACGCGCTCGACCAGGGGCTGGGTCAGCGCCATCAGGCCGGGGCCGATTTCCACCACGGGCTCGCCTGCCTGGGGGGTGATGGCATCGACAATACTGTCAATGATGGCGCCGTCGGTCAGAAAATTCTGGCCGAAGCGCTTGCGGGGAATATGTTTCATTGCCATGAGAAAGCGGTGCCTCAGCACCGCTTGATAAGTAATTGGGATGGACTGTGCCTTGGCCGCCATCATGACACTGCCTTGTCGATTGACGGCAGGGCAGGGTCATCTAGGGGCCGTCTGTTACAGCGGGGCCTCGCGGTATTCCACATAGGCGCGGCCGCGCAATTCCTTGAGCCAGGTGCCGTAGTCCTGCTCGGCCTTGCGTTCGCGCACCACGTTGCGCACCATTTCACGCTGCTCGCGTGGAGTGAGCTTTTCCTGGCGGCGTTCGATCAGTTGGATCAGGTGAACGCCAAAGCGCGAAACCACAGGGGCGCTGATCTCGCCAGGCTGCAGCGTATCCAGGACGCGTTCGAATTCGGGCACAAACTGGCCGGGCGAGGACCAGCCCAGATCGCCGCCGCTGCGGGCGCTGCCGTCCTTGGAGAACTCCTGCGCTAGTTGCTCGAAGGTGGCCTGGCCGCTTTGCACGCGGCGCTTGTAGTCTTCCAGGCGCTTGGCAGCCTGGGCTTCGTTCATGCCGTCGCCCACCAGCAGCAGAATATGGCGTGCATGATTTTGCGTGATCATCACAGGCAGTCCGCCCTGGGATTTTTCCAGCACCTTCAACACGTGAAAGCCTGCGCCCGAGCGGATGGGGCCGACCACGGCGCCGGTGGCCGCAGCGCCTGCCGCCTTGGCAAACAGCTCGGGGTAGTCGCTCAAGGGGCGCAGGCCCATGGCGCCGCCGCCCTGGCCGTTGGGAACATCCGAGAAGTCTTTGACCACGGCGGCAAAGTCTGCATTGGCAGTGGCGGCTTCGGCCGCCTTCCTGGCTTTGGCCTCGCGCTCGGCAACCACGGCGGGGCTGGCGTTCTCGGGCACGGTGATCAGGATGTGACCCAGATTCACGGCCGATCCCGCCTGGGCGTCGCCAGGGCGCTTTTGTTCCTTGAGATAGCGGTCGATATCGGCATCGCTGACCTTGACGCGATTGTCCACATCGCGTTCCTTCACGCGCTGCATCAGCATCTGGTTGCGGATTTCGCTACGGAACTGGGTTTCGGAGATGCCGTCAGCCTTCAAACGGGCCATCAGACCCGCATGATCGGTATTGTTCTGGCGGGCCACGTTGGCGATGGTCTGGTTGATGGTCAGGTCATCGACATTGATGCCGGAGTCTTTGGCTTCCTGCAGCTGCACTTTTTCCACCACCAGGCGTTCCAGCACTTCGCGCGCCAAGACGGCTTCAGGCGGCAACTGGCCGCCTTGCTCGGTCACGTTCTGAGCGACACGCGCCATGCGGGCACGAACTTCGTTGTTGGTGATGGGCTCGGAATTGACCACGGCCACGATGTAGTCGGCCGAGCGCACACCGCTTTTGCCGGCATCACGCAAGGTCGCCGCAGGCTGGGCCGTGGCATCCAGGGCGCGGGAAACCGCTGCATCGCTTTTCTTGGCCTGGCCGGGGGCACGCATAGTCTGGGCTTGAGCGCCGACGGCCAGCATGGCGACGGCGACAGCGGCGGCGCACGATGTCTTGGAGAGAAAACGCATGAAAAAAAGCCTTGATCAGTCGTAATTGGTAAAGCGGCTAGGCGGGGAGACCGCTTCACGCAGATATTCATAACGGGGTACGTTGCGCTTGAGGCTGGCCGTGGGATCGGCGCCAAAGCTCAGGCGCGAGAAGCCCACAAACTCGACCTGGAACAGCAGACGCAGATTGGACTGCACGACCGAGCTTTGCAGGCGTTCCAGCACCACGCGGCCAATCCAGCAGCAACCGTCGTATTCGAAGCCCACCACGGTATCCACCAATTGTCTGTCTTTGATGCTGTAGTTGAGGCGGCCCACGGTATACCAGCGACCGCCGCCCTGGCCTCGGCCCTTGCCCAGATCCCGACCTTTATCGCCCCAGAGATCATTGATGGGCCATTGCCAGCCTACATCGATCAACTCGCTGGTCGGCTTCTTGGTCGTGGTGTCCAGTTGGGTACGGTAGCCGATATTGAAAGTTCTATACGGGCTGGGGCTGTATCGCGCCGTGGCCGTGGTGCGCACGGTACGGTTCAGGTCCTTGTTGTACTGGGTCGTGGCTTCCGTGGACCATTTGTCCGTCCAGTTGATGCTGGCACCCAGCAGAATGTCGGACAGCCCCTTGGTGGCCACCGGGCCTAAAGCGACCTTCTGGTCGGAAAAGCGCACGCGCTGGGCAATCGCCAGCTTGAATTTTTCGGCACCGGTGTCTGGATCGATGAAGCGCGAGGTTGCGCCTAGCGACAGCAAATTGTTGTCTGCAATGCGATCCTGGCCGCCGTAATCGTTTTCCGAGAAGATGCTGGCGAAGTTGAAGTCGTTGCGTGCCGTGTCATACAACGGCAGCATGCTCTGGTCGCGGTAGGGCGTATAGGTATAGAAGGCGCGGGGTTCCAGGGTCTGCAGCAAGCTGCTGCCGAACAGCGAGGTGTCGCGCTCGAACACCAGGCCGCTGTCCAGGCTGAAGGTGGGCAGGTTGCGGTTGGCGCTCTTGCTGCCGTTGCTCATCAGCTGATCGGTCTGGTACAGCGACGAATGGAACATCACCTTGGGCGTGATGAAGCCCCCTGGCGACAGAAAGGGGCGGCTCAGCTGGGTTTGCAAATAACTGCGCTGGCCGTTGTTGCCAGCTTGACCGGCCAGGGGCTTGAGCAGCTCAAAGCGCGTGGTGTCCGCCACTAGGCTGAAGTCCAGGCCATGCGGCAGATCCAGCGGCGTGTAGCGGTACTGCAGCTGGGGAGTGATGCTATAGGGCGCCGCAATCGGGGCCGCAGGGTCTTGCAGGGTCTGGTAGCGGACCATATTGAGGCTCAACACCCCGTCGCCCTTGGCCCAGCTCAGTCCGCCGGTGCTGGTGATCAGACGCTGGCGCAGCCTGATGGGGGCCAGGCGGAAATCACGCCAGTAATCGTTGTCGCTGACCTGGTTCAGATCCAGGTTCAGCCCCAGTCCTCCCAGCGGGGTGTCAAAAGTACCGCGGTGCTGCAAGGAATAGGCCCAGCGCGAACGGTCGCGCAGATTGTCCTTGGGCATGTAACTGGCATAGGCTTCGCCGGAGTAGCTGGGCTCCAGGTAACGGAACAGGCCGGCCAGATTGGAGCCGCGCTTGGTCATCACGGTAGGCGTTATCGTCAGGTCGCGGTTGGGCGCAATGTTCCAGTAATAGGGCTGGGTCAGCTCAAAACCGCCCAGCTTGTCCATGCCGAACATGGGCGGCAGCAGGCCTGATTTACGCTTGTCCGACAGCGGAAAGCTCATGCGCGGCACGGGCAAAATGGTCACGCCCTTGAACTGCAAGGCCGCGTTATGGGCCACGCCCACCTCTTCGCCCATGTCCATCTCTATGGTTTCGGCCTTCATCTGCCAGGAGGGGGTCCAGCTGGCCTGGTCGTCACGCTGGCAGGTGGTGTAGGTGGCGTTGTGGATGACGGCGTGGTCTCTGTCGATAAAGTCCACGCGGGTGGATTCGCCGTGACCACCGGTCTCCAGAAAACGGTATTTGGCGTTGTCGAACTGGCCTTTGAAGGCGTCCATCTGCAGGTCCAGTGCCGTGCCTTCATAGACATTGCCCGCTTGGTTGATGTGCACAGAGCCCACGGCGTTGACCCGGTCATCGGGCACGGCATAGTCCAGGCGATCGGCGCGGATCATGGTGTCGCCACGGCGAATTTCGGCTTCGCCGGAGACGGATGCCTTGATATCGGGCTGGCCTGAGAGTGCATCGCCTTTGATATAGGTGGGCTGCTGGTCCTGCACCTCTTTGGAGTAGGTCTCCTGCAACAGATTGCTGGACTTGAGCTCCAGCGGAGCCAGCCCGTCGGGCGCCGTGCCTGGCGTTGCTTGAGCTGCCGTGACCTGGCTGACTTGCGAGGTCTGGGCCAAAGACGCTGCCTCTTGCGCGTAGGCCGACAAGCCCGCGCCTGACCAGGCCAGAGCCACAGCCCAGGCCAGGGGGCGGATGACCGGCCGCGCCATAGCGGCCCGGCGGGGGCTATGCGGCTGGGCTGGCAAAGAATCTCGCGGGTTGGATGGGGAGGGCACGGTGATCAAAAGCGCGCGCGCGCAGGCAGACGATGGGGGAAAACTACAGAGCCTAGCACCTCTGACTTCAGGTGCTATGGCATCGGTTTGTAAAATCCGATTATCCATGACCGCTTCAATCACCTCCACCTCCGCCGTTGTCTGGGCTGACGCAGACCGCCATGCAGCCTTTGATGCCTGGCTGGCACCCCTGGCCGCCAGCCACCAGCTGCGCCCTGAAACCCTGCGTCCCGCTTCGGCCGATGCCAGCTTTCGCCGTTATCTGCGCCTTGATGGCGCCGGCGGCCAAAGCCTGATCGTCATGGACGCGCCGCCGGACAAGGAAGATTGCGCGCCTTTTGTCAAAATCCAGGCCCTGCTGGCGGGTGCCGGCCTGTGCGTGCCGCAAATCCTGGACTGGAACGCCCAGCATGGTTTCATGTTGCTGAGCGACCTGGGTAGCCAGACGGTGATCGAGGCGCTGAACCCCGAAAAGCCGCAGGATGCAGAGGCTTGGTATCGCGCAGCGACTGAAGCGTTGCTGGACTGGCAGCTGGCTTCCAAGGCCGGCAATGTCGGCCAGTTGCCTGAATACAACGAAGCCCTGCTGCGCCGCGAGCTGCAGCTGTTTCCCGACTGGTACATTGCCCAGCACCGTCAGTTCACGCTGGATGACAAGCAGCAGGCCTTGCTGACCAAGACCTTTGACCAGATCGTGGCCCACAATCTGCAGGCACCCCGCGTGTATGTGCACCGTGATTTCATGATGCGCAATCTGATGCAGCCGGTGGCCGCAGGCGCTCCTTTGGGCGTGCTGGACTTTCAGGATGCCGTCTATGGCCCCATCACGTATGACATTGCCAGCCTGTTGCGCGATGCCTTCATCAGCTGGGAAGAGGAATTCATCATCGACATCACCGTGCGCTACTGGGAAAAAGCCCGCAAGGCCGGTCTCGTGGGCGCCAACAGCGCCAGCGGCTGGGGCGATGACTTTGGCGAGTTCTACCGTGGGGTGGAATGGATGGGCCTGCAGCGCCATTTGAAGGTTGCTGGTATCTTTGCGCGCCTTACCCTGCGTGACGGCAAGCCCAAATACCTGGCCGATGCACCGCGCTTCATCCACTACATCCGCTCCACCTGCAACCGCTATCGCGCGCTAGGCCCCTTCTTGAAGTTGATCGATGAGATCGAAGGCATTCAGGCCCAGGTGGGCTACGCCTACGGCCGGATGTAAGCTATATAAAACCATAGCGGTTAGCGCTTGTTCAATATGAACTTCAGTATCGAATTGGCCTGAAGTCATTGATCAACCAGCGCAAGCCGCTCCACTTTTGAAATCCATGCCCCGTTTTCACTGCCTCACGCCCTTGCACCTGGGCGCCGAACTGGATCTGCCCGCGGGTGCAGCCCGCCATGTGCAGGTGCTGCGCCACCAGCCGGGAGACACCGTCACCCTGTTTGAAGGGCAGACGGGCCAGGGCTTCAGCGGCGGCGAGTTCGAAGCCGTCATCACCCATATGGGGCGCAGCGATGTAGGCGTGCGCATTGAAGCGCACCGCGCCGTGGAGCGCGAGGCTGCCCGTGCCGTGCATCTGGTGGTCGGCATGCCGGCCAATGAGCGCATGGACTGGCTGGTGGAAAAAGCCACCGAGCTGGGCGTGGCCAGCATTCAGCCCGTGATGGCCGCGCGCAGCGTGCTCAAGCTCAAGGGCGAGCGCGCCGACAAAAAAATCGAGCGCTGGCAGGCGATTGCTGTTTCGGCCTGCGAGCAATGTGGCCGCAATCAGGTGCCCGTCATTCATGCCCCTCAATCGCTGGCCGATTGGCTCAAGGGCAAGCATGCACCGGCTGCCGATGCCGCCCGTTTGCTGCTGTCGCTGCGCGACGGCAGCCGTCCTTTGCGCGTTGCGGCCGGTGATGCGGCTGCCGTATGGGTGCTGCACGGCCCCGAAGGCGGGCTGACCGCGCAGGAAGAAGATTGGGCGCTGGAGCAGGGCTGGGCACCCGCTGGCCTGGGCAGCCGTGTGCTGCGCGCCGAGACCGCCTCTGTTGCGGCCCTGTCCTTGCTGGCTCTTGATTGAGCGGGCAATAAATTGAGATTCCTATGAGCAGTTTTCACCTTTCCCTCCACGATGCCGAGCTGTACCGCCAGGCCTTTCGCGTGGATGCGCCCGAGCCCCTGCCCGAGCGCCACATCACCCCGCGCAAGCTCGGTTGCATCATCGTCAACGCCGCGGCCGACGCATCGGCCGTGCTGCTGGGCCGCACACCTGCTGTGGCTGAAGAGGTGCCTGCCGCTCCTGTAGAGGCCGCGGCAGATACGCCTGCTGCCGCAGCGGCACCCGAGGGCAAGCCCAAGGAGAGCGCTCCTTTGAGCGTGGAGCGGGTGCTGGTGCCCGCCCAGTTCGGCCTGGTGCCCCACTGGGTCAAATCTGCCTCCGATGGCCGCCTGCGCGCGCTCAAGCTGGTCAACGCAAAAATAGACAACCTGACCACGGGCACGGCGTTTCGCGATGCCTGGCTCAACGGCCAGCGCTGCATTGTTCCCATCCAGTCGTTTCAGGTCGACGATATGCGCCCCGGCAAGGCACTGCCTACGCGCATCACGCGCGTCGATAACCAGCCCATGGGTGCCGCCGGCGTCTGGGCCCGCTGGGTGGGTGAGGACGGCGAGATCATCACCAGCTATGCGCTGATCACCATCAACGCCAATGCCCATGCGCTGATGAACCGCTACGGCCACCACGGCAATGACAAGGCCATGCCTGCCATCCTCAACGAAGGTGCTTATGACGCCTGGCTGCAAGCCAAGGTCAGCAAGGCCAAGGAATTCTTGCGCCCCTATCCCGCAGAAAAGCTCAGAGCCAATCCGGTGGAAAAAGGCCGCAAGCAGCCGCCCTCGTTTCTGTGAACTTCACGCGGGCGCGAACTGCTGATCCAGCCAGTGCCTGAGGCGTGAGAACACGGGCGCGGCCAGCGTCTCGCTTTCATTGAAGATCTCGTGATAGGCCTCGCCAAAGCGCTCGGCCTGCAGCACGGCAGGTGGCGCATGCTCGGCAAACAGCTGGCTGCCGGCGGGGTCCACCAGCTTGTCCTGCCCGGCCCACAGCAGCAAGGTGGGCACGCACCAGGCCCTGGCCCTGGCCTGCACGCGCGGGCCGCCTTCCGCCATGTACTGCGCCAGCCTGGCGCTGATGCGCCGGTGCTGCAGTCCATCTGCGTCATAGGCCTGAACCACGGCCAGATCATGTGACAGATATTGCGACTTCACCCCGTTGCTGACTTGCAGCTTGGGCAGCAGCTTGGGCAAGGTGTTGATCAGCAGCCGCTGAGCGCCCGACAAGTGCAAAGCCAGTGCCGGCGAGGAGAGCACCAGCGCATCCACATGGCGCAGGCCCGAGGCCACAAAATCTGCAGCGACCAGGCCGCCCAGACTATGGCCCAGCAAGACCAGGGGCAGTTGTTGCAGCTGGCTGGCGCGGGTGGCATCCATCACGGCGGCCAGATCGTCGAGCAGGCGTGTGTCGCTGGTCAGGCCGCCGCGCGGCCCGCCCGAGAGACCGTGACCGTACTGGTCATAGCTGCGCACGGCAAAACCCCATTCGTTGAGATGGCGCGCCAGCAGGTCGTAGCGGCCGCAATGCTCGCCCAGGCCGTGGACGATGAGCACCGTGGCGCGCGGGCGCTCCGAAGGTGGCAGCGGCCAGTCGCGCAGGGCCAGTTCCGTACCGTCTGGCGCCAGCATATGGCTGATGCGCATGGCAGTCTGTGTGGGATGTGTCAGCGTCACGCTCGGCTTTCTTGGCTCTCCTGCGTCCGCAGGCGGTGTGAAGGCGGTGTTCGTCCAGGGCTACGAGGATGACGGGACGGGTGCCCAGCGTCAACACGGGCTTACCTGTTGGGGTCAAGCCGAGCTATCAAAAAAATAGCTGCTTGCGCTCTATGTGCAAGCGCAAGCAGCTGTTTTCATTTCAAAAATGAGGAGGTCGATCTTCAGGCCGTTGGCGTGTTTTCTCCGGGCTCTTCGCTTTGCGCACGGGCCATGGCGGCAATCACTTCGGCCACCGAGGCGGTGAGCTTTTTGGCGTAGGGCACGTGCAGAAACTCATTGGGGCCGTGGGCATTGCTCTTGGGGCCGAGCACGCCGCAGACCATCATCTGGGCCTTGGGGAAGCCCTGGCTCAACTGGTTCATCAGCGGAATCGTGCCGCCCTGGCCGATATAGCCACAAGACGCGCCAAAGTGGGCCTGGCTGGCGCTGTTGAGGGCTTTTTCAAACCAGCTGTCCATGCCCGGCGCATTCCAGCCGCTGGAGCTGGACAGCCCTTCCCAGGTCACCTTGGCGTCGTAGGGGGCGTTATCTTCCAGTAGGGTTTTGAGTTCCTGCACGCAGACAGAGGCATCCACCAGCGGCGGCAGGCGCAGGCTGAGCTTGAAGGCGGTGTAGGGGCGCAGCACATTGCCGGCATTTTGCAGGCTGGGAATGCCGTCCACGCCGGTCACGCTGAGCGTGGGCGACCAGGTGCGACGGATCAGCGCCTCCACGGGGTCGGTGGTGGTGGGCAGGGAGATGCGGCCCGAGCCGCCGCAGTCATAGTGCGCCCAGGGAAAGCGGGCATAGGTATCCTCGCCCAGAATGTCGGCCGTGGCGCGGATCTGTTGCAGACGTTCGGCCGGCACCTCGCAGTGAAAACTCTGGGGCAGCAGGCGGCCGCTCTTGCTGTCTTCCAGGCGGTCCAGCACCTGGCGCAGGATGCGAAACGAGGAGGGCACCACACCCGAGGCATCGCCCGAGTGAATGCCCTCGGTCAGGATCTGCACCTTGAGCGTGCCGCTGGCCATGCCGCGCAAGCTGGTGGTCAGCCACAGCTGGTCGTAGTTGCCGGCGCCGCTATCGAGGCAGATCACCAGGCCCACATCGCCGAGGCGGGGGCGCAGCATTTCCACATAGGGCAGCAGGTCGGCTGAACCGCTTTCCTCGCAGGTTTCTATGAGTCCGACGATGCGCGGATGCGGCACGTTCTGGCGCTTGAGCTCCTGGATGGCGGCGATGCTGGCATAGACGGCGTAGCCGTCATCGGCACCCCCACGGCCGTAGAGCTTACCGTCTTCGTACTTGGGCGTCCAGGGGCCCAGATCGCTGCGCCAGCCTTCGAATTCGGGTTGCTTGTCCAGGTGGCCGTACATCAGCACCGTGGGATTGCTGGCCGCTTGGTCGGCCGTGCCATCGACTTCGAAGAACAGCACCGGCGTGCGGCCCGGCTGCTGAATCACCTCGAGTTTGAGTCCGGCCACTTTTTGCGCTTCCACCCAGGCTGCGGCATTGCGCATCACGGTGGCGATAAAGCCCTGCTGCTCCCAATCGGGTGCAAACATGGGCGATTTGGCAGGGATGGCGATGTAGTTCTTCAGCTCGGGGACGATTTGCTGGTCCCACTGGGCGGTGATGTGCTGCAGTGCTTCGGGTGCTTGCAGCAGCTGGGCGGGAGTGCGTGCGTTCATGGTCGGCTCCTTCAATAAGGGTGCGGGCCTTCTTGGATGGAAGGTCCCGCAATACGCCCTATTTTGCGCCAAGCCTTCTAGGCCGCACCGCAGGCCTTGGCATGTACCTCGTGCCGTGTCGGCCGTCGATTCAGAGTCAAACAGCCATGAAGCCCATATGAATCATGGGCAGGAAGCTATCAATGCTGATGCTTTCAGGCGTGTTCGAAATGGAACACGGCCGTGGTGGCCAGCAGATTGGGCAGGCTGCGTACCACCTGGCCGTTTTGCAGGCCAAAGGAGTCCAGGATGCGCAAGCGGTTCTTGGTGGCCAGCACCTCGAAATCCTTGTAGGTGCCGACGCGGATATTGGGCGTGTCATACCACTGGTAGGGCAGGCGGCGCGTGACCGGCATGCGCCCGCGCAGCACGGACATGCGGTTTTGCCAGTGTGCAAAATTGGGGAAGGCGACAATGCCGGCGCGGCCTATGCGGGCGGTTTCCTGCAGCATCACCTCGGCATTGCGCAAATGCTGCAGCGTGTCGATCTGCAGCACCACATCAAAGCTGTTGTCGCCGAACACGGCCAGGCCGTCTTCCAGATTGAGCTGCAGCACATTCACACCGCGGCGGGTACAGGCCAGCACATTGGCATCGTCCAGCTCCACGCCATAGCCGGTGCAGCCGCGCTCGCGCACCAGATGCGACAGCAGGGCGCCGTCACCGCAGCCCAGATCCAGCACACGCGAGCCCTGGGGCACGAGCTTGGCAATTGCATGCATGGTGGTCAGTTCGGTCATGCGGCCTCCGGGGCAAGGGTAGCGGTGTTCAAAGCTTTGGCAATTCCATCAAAATAGGAGCGCATCACGTTCATGTAGCGTGGGTCATCGAGCAAAAACGCATCATGACCATGGGGCGCATCGATCTCGGCATAGCTGACGTCGCGGTCGTTCTCCAGCAAGGATTTGACGAGCTCGCGGCTGCGCGTCGGGGCAAAGCGCCAGTCGGTGGTGAAGCTCACCAGCAGGAATTTGGCCTTGGCCAGCGCCAGCGCCTGGGTCAGATCGCCGTCATGGGCGCGGGCCGGATCGAAGTAATCGAGCGCGCGGGTGATCAGCAAATAGGTGTTGGCATCGAAGTAGCTGCTGAACTTCTCTCCCTGGTAGCGCAGATAGCTCTCGATCTCGAACTCCACCTCTTGCGTGCTGTATTTGAGGTCCAGGCCGTCGCGTAGCTGGCGACCGAACTTCTGGTTCATCACATCGTCGGAGAGATAGGTGATGTGGCCGATCATGCGGGCAATGCGCAGGCCGCGTGCCGGCACCACGCCTTGTTCGTAGAAGTGGCCGCCGTAGAAATCCGGGTCGGTCACGATGGCGCGGCGGGCCACTTCGTTGAAAGCGATGTTCTCCGCGTTTAGATTGGGCGCGCTGGCCACCACCACGGCATGGCCCATGCGATCCGGGTAGCGTAGCGACCAGGACAGCGCCTGCATGCCGCCCAGGCTGCCGCCGAGCACGGCCGCCAGCTTGTGAATGCCCAGCCTGTCCAGCAGTCGCGCCTGTGCATCGACCCAGTCTTCCACCGTCACCACGGGAAAGTCGGCGCCATAGGGCTTGCCTGTGGCCGGATTGGCGTGCATGGGGCCCGTGGAACCAAAGCACGAGCCAAGGTTGTTGATGCCGATGACAAAAAACTGCCGGGTATCGACCGGTTTGCCCGGGCCGATCATGTTGTCCCACCAGCCCTCGCTCTTGGGCTGGCCTTCGTAGCTGCCCGCGACATGGTGGGAGGCGTTGAGCGCATGACAGACCACGATGGCATTGCTCTTGTCGGCATTGAGTTCGCCATAGGTCTCGAAGGCGAGGTCGTAGTTGGCGATGGAGCTGCCGCTCTGCAAAGGCAGCGGCTCATCGAAGTGCATGGATTGAGGTGTGGCGATGAAGGACATATGAAAAAACCCGGCATCGCTAAAAACGAGGCCGGGTCGGTGTACTGTCACTTCGCGGACGGGTCTTTAGCTGGATTTATAAAGCGCCCGCAAGCTGTAGCAAATCGGCGCGTAGTGGTTTCACTATACCAAAGCCTGGATGGCAGGAGCGAACAAAACAGCCAGACCCAGAACCAGGAAGATGGCCGCACATACCCGGTGAATGATGCGGATCGGCAGCTTCTTGGTGATCTTGTCGCCCCACCAGACCACGGGCGCATTGGCCAGCATCATGCCCAGCGTGGTGCCCACAATCACCCAGAAGTACTCGCCTACATATTTGGCAGCCAGTCCCACGGTGGCCAGCTGGGTCTTGTCGCCCATCTCGGCCAGGAAGAACAGCATGACCGTGGTGCCGAAAATGCCCCAGCGGTTGCTGTTACCTACGCTCTCGTCGTCGAATTGGTCCGGAATCAGCATCCAGGCCGCCATGGCGATGAAGGAAATGCCAAGAATCCAGCGCAGCACGTCAGCGCCCAGCACCGAGGCAATCCAGGCGCCCACGGCACCGGCCAGTGCGTGATTGACCAGAGTGGCCACCAGAATGCCCAGAACAATCGGCATGGGTTTGCGGTATTTGGCCGCGAGGACCAGGGAAAGCAACTGCGTTTTATCGCCCATCTCGGCCAGCGTGACGCTGGAGGTGGACACTAGGAAAGCTTCAATCATGAGGGGTATGGGGCCGGAGTGATGCCAAAACGCATTGACCACGCACCAACTCCGGCCCATGAATCGTTATGGGATTGGCGCACGGTCAATGGTCTCGGCCGGTCGCACTGCGGTGTTGCACCGCAGGCCGCATATGCCATAAGCCACGAAGGCTCAAGTCTGTTGACACATGCATCCGGCTGCATGAATTGCGTGCCGGACGGCCTACTCCCCAGGGACAGTAGGGTTTTATTCTAACATTTGATCTATGTAAGACAAAAAGCTGTTTTTTTATTCCATTTTTACATTTGAGGGTAAATCCCAGGCGCTCGATGTTGTTACGAGCATGAAATTTAGCCTTTTCGTAAAACATGGACAAAGCTTCTGCCACATAATGACGAAGTCTTTGTGTAGAGATACTATTTCTTCATAGGCGAGTGCGTTTGCGTCTCTAACGTTGTCATCCGTTGTTGACTCCCTAGGGCTCCATCGCGTTTTCATGTTTTTTCAGGAGTCCATCATGGGCAACAAGCTTTACGTCGGCAATCTGCCTTACTCTTTCCGCGACCAAGATCTGGAGCAAGCCTTCAGCGAATTCGGCACTGTGAACAGCGCCAAGGTCATGATGGAGCGCGACACCGGCCGTTCCAAGGGTTTCGGTTTTGTGGAAATGGGCAGCGATGCCGAAGCACAAGCTGCTATCCAAGGCCTGCACGGTCAAAACCACGGTGGCCGTGACCTCGTTGTGAACGAAGCACGTCCCATGGAAGCCCGTCCTCCCCGTTCCGGCGGCTTCGGCGGCGGCTTCGGTGGCGGCCGTGAAGGCGGCGGCGGCGGCTTCGGCGGCGGCCGTGGTGATGGCGGTGGCTACGGCCGTCGCAACAGCTACTAAGCAACGGGCAACCTCGCTTACTAGATAAAAGGGATCTTCGGATCCCTTTTTTGTTGCCCAAACGCTGTCACCCCCTCGATTTGGAGCATTTATTTTTCTACCAGCCCTGCTTCATAATTGTTTCTGGAGCATTCCCCGTTCGGAAATGAATCGGCATTTGGGTCTGTGCATGCGCTTTCGCAAGCAACTGGATGCTGAAATCCTGAAATTGATCGCCAAATTGAAAGCATTGAGGAGTTGAGGAGTTATGGGTAATAAGCTTTATGTCGGCAACCTTCCTTATGGTGTGCGTGACAACGACTTGGAGCAGGCCTTCGGCCAATTTGGCGCAGTTACCAGTGCACGCGTCATGATGGAACGGGACACCGGACGTTCCAAAGGCTTTGGCTTTGTGGAAATGGCCAGTGAATCTGAGGCGTTGGCGGCAATTCAGGGCATGAATGGCCAACCGCTGGGTGGCCGCAGCCTGGTAGTGAATGAGGCTCGACCCATGGAGCCGCGCGCTCCCCGCCCTGGTGGCTTTGGCGGCGGTGGCGGATATGGTGGCGGTCGCGATGGCGGCTACGGTCGCAACGAGGGTGGAGGTGGTGGTGGATATGGGGGCGGCCGCGGTGATGGCGGCAGCTACGGCCGGGGTGATGGTGGCTTCCGCAGCCCCTATGGTTCCGGTCCTCGTCACGGTGGCCGTGGCGGTTATGGCGGTGGTAATAACCAAGGAGAATGATATTTTTTGATGCAGCTTGTTCTGCATCAAAAAGATAAAGGCACCATTTGGTGCCTTTATCTTTTTGGGTAATCGTAGCTCGAAGACCAGGGCCTCTAAGCGCGCAATTACTTACTTGTTGGATTGTAGATACCGAGGTTTGCGGCTTTTTCCTACAAGGAGTTTGTCCCAAATTGTATTTGGTAAAAAGCGCATTATCTTTGCGACCAAGCCCATTTGCCAGGGGATGGTGGAATAGCTGGTTTTTCTCTCAATGGCTTTGAAAGCCCGGGCTGCAAATACCTGCGGGCTGAGTAAGAAAGGCATGGCATAAGGATTATTTTGGGTCAGTGGCGTATCCACATATCCCGGCAGCAAAGTGATTACTTGCACGCCGGATGTCTGTAATTCCCCACGCAAACTTTCGCAGTATGCAATGGCTGCAGATTTGCTTGCGCAATATGCACCATGGCCTGGCAAACCCCTGATTCCAGCCACACTGGCAATGCCGACCAGGCTGCCGGAGCCGCGTTCCAGCATGGGGGCGATGAAAGGCTGAAAGCTGGCCGCCATACCCGTGGTGTTCACGGCCAGTACCTGCTGCATGACTTCAAGGTCCTCACGCAGTGCGGTGTCCACGCCCCAGCTGATGCCTGCATTGGCGATGACGATGTCCGGCAAACCTTGCTGCTCCAGGCAGCGGCGGCCTGCTGCACAGGCGCTGTCAATCACGGCGATGTCGGCTGCATAGAGTGCGTAGCGCTGGGGCTCCAGCTGCTGTTCCAAAGCCCATTCCTGCATGAGCTGCGTGCGCCGTGCGACCAAGGCCAAGGTATAGCCGGCCTGGTAATAGCGCAGGGCCAGAGCCTGGCCAATACCGCTGGATGCGCCCGTGATGTAAACCAAAGGGCGGGTTGGGGCTGAGCTGGTGCGGGTCATGGCTGGTCAGCGCTTGCTGGGCTGGATGAAGCCTTTGACCCGGCCATTCATCTGCAGCACCTGGTCCAGATTGCCGTATTCCATGCTGTCGCCGGTGAAGCGATCTTCACCACGGGTCATGACCACGGGCTTGTGGGTGCTGATACGCTCTTCATTGGGCCAGATCTGCAGAAATTCGCTGCTTATCTGCATGGGCGGAACCGCTTTTTTACCCGGGGCGGCCGCGACGGCCTCACGGGTGATCACGGCATCGCCAAAGAGCTGGACTTCAGAGCCGTCGCCATTGCTCAAGGCACGCTTGGCGCTGCCTACCGAGGTGCGGTTATCGGGCGTGATGCTGAGCATGCGCGCCTCATCCACTTCCAGCGTATCGGTATCCGGATAGTGGCGACCCTGGGTACCCGTCAAACGGGTCTTGAGGCGTCCGGAGGCTTCAAAATTCTTGATCGAGAAATCTTTCATAAAGTAGTCGGGCTCGTGCACGCGCACTTTTTGCACGCCCGAACTAACCGGCTGCGGCGCATTGCGTACCAGCCACCAGGTGCCCAGGGCCAGCAGCGCCATGAGCAGGGCTGGCAGATACAGCGTGGCCCTGTCGCTATAGCGTCGCCATGAGGTGCTCATGATGTGTAATCGGCCAGCAGGCCGGCATAGGCGCCGCGTGCCGCCAGCAGCAGGTCGCACAGCTGGCGTACTGCGCCATCGCCGCCGCAGCGAGTGGTGATGTGATCGGCCACGGCCAAAACCTCTTCGTGGGCATTGGCGGGGGCACAGGCAAAAATACTGCGTTGCAGCACGGGTAGATCGGGCCAGTCGTCTCCCATGGCGGCGGTCTGGCTCCATTGCAGGCCCAGCTCGGCCAGTATGGACTCGGCAGCCGGTACCTTGTCCTCGGTGCCAAAGCGTGCGTGCTCAATGCCGAGATTGCGCAGGCGCAAGCGCAGGGCGGGAGAGTCGCGCCCCGTCACCACGGCGGGAGTGATACCGGCTTTCTGCAGCATCTTGAGCCCATGGCCATCCAGGGTGTGAAAGCGCTTGAGTACCTCGCCCTCGCCGCTGAAGTACAGACCGCCGTCAGTGAGTACGCCATCCACATCAAAAAATACCACGCGCACATCCTGGGCCTTGAGCAACAGCTCGGGAGCCCATTGCTGGCGGGGAGTTGAGGTTGTTTGCTGCATCAGATCACCTTGGCTCGCATCAGGTCACGAATATGCACCACGCCTTGCAGGCTCTGTTGCGCGTCGGCCACCAGCACGGTGGTGATGCCCTGCTCTTCCATCACGCGGGCTGCAGCCACGGCCAGCAGATCGGCGTTGATGGTGCGCGGATTGGCATGCATGACGTCGCCGGCCTTGCGCTCGCGCAGATCGATGCCCGCTTCTACACAGCGGCGCAGGTCGCCGTCGGTGAAGATACCCACCAGCATGCCCTGTGCATCGACCACGGCAGAGCAGCCCAGGCCCTTGGCGCTCATCTCACGCATCAAATCCATGCAACTGGCATCCTGGGTGACAAAGGGCAGGTCTTTGCCGCTGCGCATCACATCGCGCACATGGGTGAGCAGCTTGCGGCCCAGCGAGCCGCCCGGGTGGGAGCGGGCAAAGTCTTCGGCACCGAAGCCGCGCGCATCGAGCAGGGCTACGGCCAGGGCATCGCCCATGGCCAGCTGGGCTGTGGTGCTGGCGGTAGGCGCCAAGTTCAGCGGGCAGGCTTCGCGCTCTACCTGGGTGTCCAGCACCCAGTCGGCGTGCTTGGCCAGTGTGGAGCGCAGGCCGCCGGTCACAGCCACCAGAGGAATGCCTTGACGCTTGATTGCGGGCAGCACGCCCGTGAGCTCATCGGTCTCGCCGCTGTTGGACAGTGCCAGCACCAGATCGTCCGTGGTGAGCATGCCGAGATCGCCGTGGCTGGCCTCGGCCGGGTGCACAAAGAAGGCGGGCGTGCCGGTCGATGCCAGTGTGGCGGCAATCTTGCGGCCTACGTGGCCGCTTTTGCCCATGCCCATGACCACGACGCGGCCCGAAATCTGCAGAATACGCTGCACGACCTGGGTGAAATCGCCGTTGAGACGCTGCGACATGGCTTGCAGGGCTTCAACTTCGATGGCGAGTGCTTCGCGCGCCAGGCGCAGGGCATTCGGAGCGTCGTCGGGACGGGTTGGGGCGGCAGCAGAATTCATGTCTAGGATTCTAGCCAGCGCAGGCGATCTATACCGGGCCGGGTTCTTGCCGTTTATCCCTTTGGGCGTTCTGGTGGATGCCAGCTACTACACTGACTTCCCCCCAAGCGATCATCCTCAGCGCCATGCAATCCCACACCAGTGTTAACGACTATCTGCGCGCCCACATTCGCACCGTGTCCGACTGGCCAGCGCCCGGTGTGCAATTTCGTGACATCACGCCCCTGCTGCAAGACCCCAAGGTCTTTCGCGTGATGACGGACGCTTTTGTACACCGCTACATGGACCGCGATCTGCGTCCCGATGTGGTGGCCGGCCTGGATGCCCGCGGCTTCATCCTGGGGGCCGTGATCGCCCACGAGCTCAATGTCGGCTTTGTGCCCATTCGTAAAAAAGGCAAACTGCCCTTCACCACGGTGGAGGAGACTTATGAGCTGGAATACGGCAGCGCCACGGTGGAGTTGCATACCGATGCCGTCAAACCCGGTGACCGGGTGCTGCTGATCGATGATCTGATTGCCACCGGCGGCACCATGATGGCAGGCAAGAAATTGCTGGAAAAGCTGGGCGCCACCGTCATCGAGGGTGCGGCCATTGTGGACTTGCCCGAGCTGGGCGGCTCTGCCCATTTGCGCGAAAAAGGCCTGTCGTTGTTCACACTGGTGGATTTCGCCGGGCATTGAGTCCGGCACAGTCGCCCGGCGACCGGCTTAGCGCAGCTCGCCGTACTGGGTCACACCCAAAGAACCCATATCCGAGGCATGGAAGTCGCTGCGAGCCTCTTCGTGCCCCTGCGTGCCGGGCCCCAATAGCGGGCCGGAGCGCTGCTGGCCGTGCGCGGTGGATGACTGACGCGGGTGCTGCACATCGATAGTTCCCGAGGCTGCCACAGCCAGCCTGAAGGCATCCATCTCTTGTGCATCGATGGGCTCGAAGGATCGTGGCAAGGAGCGTGCGGGCTGAGTGGCCCTTGCCGCGCGGGCCTGATGCAGCTGCTGTACGGCTGAGTTCAGCGGTGATGGGCTGGCGCTGGCTTCTGCTGGTGGTTTTGCGGGTTTGAGCTGCTCGCTCACACGCCAGTACACGGCGTGCACGATGGCAGCCATGCGGGCCTTGGCCAAATCGGCAATCAAGCCCTCAATTTCTCGCAGGCGTGCGGGCTCGGCCGCATAGGCATGGTCCAGATCCACCATGACCACAAAGCGCTGGCCCGCGTTATCCAGCGAAAGCACTTTGAACTTATAGCCTGCCGACAGAATGCTGACGCGCACCATGGCATCGCGCACGACGGAATAGAGCTGCTCGCGGCGTGCCGAGCGTTCGCTGCGCGGATGCTCCGAATCATGGCGGTCCTTGGGCGCTTCAGTGCGGATGGCACTGCCCTCTGTACGCGGCCTGCGAGTGAGCCATTGGAACAAAGACATGCTGCCCTCTTTAAAACCCATTTTTACAAATGAAGATATTTTGCCTGTTCCCGTGGGTGAGCCGCCTTTATTTGCCGCAATGTGCACATTCATCCGATGTGCATCAAAGGTCCGCGCCCGCCAATTTGCTCAAAGTCGGCCAACAGCTTGGAGGATGCCAAGCCATGATTACCTAATACTGGGTATGTCGGCAATGGCACTGCTGGCTGAAGTCTGAGGGCGTGGTCTCATTGCCACGCAGCCTTCAGGTGCTGGCGATGCGGCGGCGGCTGTCACTGGCGCGTCGAGCCAGCACCTGGCCGGCCATGACGACCAAAGCCAGTGCCAGAGCCGGCTGGCGGTTGGAGAGTTCCGAAAAGCGCAGAGCCGTGAGGCACCAGAGGCGGCTGGGCGTGGAGGCCTGTACCGTGGCGCGGCGGGGGCGGTGGGCAAAGAAGGCTCCTTCGCCCAGCACGGCGCCGGGGCCGACCAGGGCCAGGCGGATGCGCTCCTTGGCATCCTGGTAATGCACACTCAGAGAGCCGGATTCCACCAGGTACAGGTTGCGGTCCAGTGCGCCTTCGGCAAATAGTGTCTCGCTGACGCTCAGCTTGACGGGCACCAGATAGGGGGCCAGCATTTCCCACTGCCCCGCATGCAACACGCTTTGTGCGCTGTCAGCCGCCATGGACGAGGTCATGGCTTGCATAAGGGCGGACAGGTCGTGGTGCGTGGCAATGGTGGACATGGACGGCGGAGATCTCGAAGATTGAAAGCAGATGTACAGGCCGCGAGCGGTGGCTGGCAGGCATGCTAAGTCAGCGTGGCGTTTTCGCCAATCCGGTAACTGCTGTTTTTTGTAGCAAAACTTGCATCAAGCTGCATTGTCTGGCGTAAACGCCGCACACTCCGGCTGCATCGGCCGTCGTTACGGCCAGGTTCGTGAAAAAGGAGCGGGACCGACTTGCTGCTCATGACTGTTTTCATGCTGCTGCTGGCCGCAGCGGCGCTGTGGGGCCTGGGAGCCATCTGGTTCCAGGGGCCTGGCAATGCGGTGTTGCGTCTGCTCTGGATGGCGGCCTGGCTGCTGTGGCTGGCTGGCTGCGGCTTCTGGGGGCTAGGCCGGGGCCTGCCTGCGGTCAGCGCCGCTTTGTGGGTGGTCAGCCTGCTGCTGATGCTGACATGGTGGCGGCAGATCGTGCCCAGCGGCAGGCGTGACTGGGCAGACGATGTGGCCGTGCACATGCAGCTGCAGGCCGATGGTGCTTTGGCCGATTCACGTCAGCGCGTTCTGTTGAAGAATGTGCGCAATTTCCGCTGGCGCAGCGATGAGGACTATGACGTGCGCTGGGAATCGCGCCGCTATGAGTTGGCACAGCTGGCCAGTGTGGACGTGGCCACTTCGTACTGGATGGGGCCGGCAATCGCGCACACGCTGGTGTCTTTTGGCTTCAACAACGGAGAGCATGTCGTCTTTTCCATTGAAATCCGCAAGCAAAAAGGCGAGCAGTTCGATGCGCTGGCCGGGTTTTTCCGACGTTACGAGCTGGCGCTGATCGCTGCGGATGAGCGCGATATCCTGGCCGTTCGCACCAATATACGGGGCGAGCAGCTCAGGTTGTACCGTTTGAATATGCGCCAGAGCGTGATGCGCGAGCTGTTCATGGCCTATGCGCGGGAGGCCGACTCGCTCAACGACAAGCCGCGTTTCTACAACACGCTTACGGCCAATTGCACCACCATCGTCTGGCAGCTGGCGCGGCGTGTGGGGGCCACGTTGCCGCTGGACTGGCGGCTGCTGGCTTCGGGCTATCTGCCCGAATACCTGAACAGCCTGGGTGTGCTCACGCCCGGCTATTCACTCAATGAATTGCGCCTGGCGGGCGATATCACCGAGCGGGCCAAGGCCTGGCAATCATCGGCCGAGGTCAGCGATGCGCAGGCCGGCGTGGACTTTTCCCGTGCCATACGCGCCGGCATGCCGGGGCTGGAAAATACTCCCTGAATAGGAGCTTGTGACGCAAGCTATGATTTGATTTCAGGCATGAAATGCCTTGAAATCAAGATGAGCTGAGTGCAAGCCGCTCTTATTTTCCTATGCAGAACGAGCTGAAGATGACGCCCAGCAAGTCATCCGAGCTGAATTCGCCGGTAATTGAGTTCAGCGACAGCTGGGCCAGACGCAGCTCCTCAGCCAGCAAGTCCAGGTGAGCGGCCTGGGCCGCGAGCTGCTCGTCGGCCATCTCCAGGTGCGCTGCCACGGCCTGAAGCGCTTCCACATGGCGGGCGCGGGCCAGATACAGGCCTTCGGGGGCCGATTGCCAGCCCGCCACTTGCAGCAGATGGCGGCGCAGCGCATCCAGTCCATCGCCGGTGCGGGCCGACAGCGCGACCTGGGCCGTCTCCACGGCCGCCGCGCAGCGCTCCAGCACGCCTGCGGCGGCGGTGTCGGTCTTGTTCCAGACATGGATGACGGGTACCTGATGCGGTAGCTTTTGCTGCAGCGTCTGGCCAATGGCCGCATCGGCGGCCACATAGTCGGCCTGCTCCATGCGGGTGAGGTCGTGCAGAAACAGCACGGCGTCGGCGGCGGCGATTTCGTCCCAGGCGCGGGCAATGCCTATGCGCTCCACCTCGTCCTCGCTGTCGCGCAGGCCGGCAGTGTCGATCACGTGCAGGGGCACACCTTCGATCTGAATGGTTTGCTGCACCTTGTCGCGGGTGGTGCCGGCGATGGGGGTGACGATGGCCAGCTCCGCCCCGGCCAGGGCATTGAGCAGCGAGCTTTTGCCGGCATTGGGCTGGCCGGCGATCACCACCTTGATGCCTTCGCGCAGCAGGGCGCCTTGGTGGGCCTTGCCTAGCACGGTGGCTACCTGCGCACGCAGGCGCTCCAACTGGCCGAAGGCATCGGCTTTTTGCAGAAAGTCGATTTCCTCTTCGGGAAAGTCCAGCGTGGCCTCGACCAGCATGCGCAAATGCACCAGCGCTTCGCGCAACACATGGATTTCCTGGGAGAACGCGCCCGACAGCGAGCGGCTGGCGCTGCGCGCGGCGGCTTCGGTGCTGGCGTCGATCAGATCGGCAATCGCCTCGGCCTGGGCCAGGTCGATTTTGTCATTCAGAAAAGCGCGTTCGGTGAACTCGCCGGGCTGGGCCAGCCGCAAACCGGGCAATGTGGCTGATTTGGAGTGTTCGCTTACTTGTTGTGCTGCCTCCAGGCAGCGGGCCAGCAGCAGCTGCAACACCACGGGGCCGCCATGGGCCTGAAGCTCCAGCACGTCTTCGCCCGTGTAGCTGTGCGGGCCGGGGAAGTAAATGGCCAGACCGTGGTCTATGGGCGAGCCGGCTGCATCCTTGAAGGGTAGGTACGTGGCTTCGCGCGGCTTCAAATCCTTGCCGCACAGTGCTTTCACCAGCGCCGCAATGCCTTTGCCCGAGACCCGCACAATGCCCACGGCCCCGCGCCCTGGAGCGGTGGCGATGGCGGCAATGGGGTCGTTATGGCGGGGCAACATGGGTGGAGAGTCTTTCCAGAAGATAAGCGGTACAACAGCGCCGCGATGATAGCCCGCACCAGGCTTTGAGGTGGCTGTGGGGCATATCGTGCATGCCGATATTTACTATCTATTTGATAGCTTCAAGTGTTTGATATGTATGGGCTGAAGTTCAAAAAACCATGCAGTCTGATTGCCTGTTTTTTGATCAATCTCCCATGAAAAAAGCCGCCACCCTAGCGGGTAGCGGCTTGGTGGCTTCAGCGAAGCTTATTTGCTCTCGGCAGCCTTGCCAAACTTGGGCAGGTTGAACTGAGGCGGCACACCCATACGCTTGTTGATGATCCACTGCTGGGCAATCGACAAGATGTTGTTCGTCAGCCAGTACAGCACCAGACCGGCGGGGAAGAAGAAGAACATCACGCTGAACATCAGCGGCATGATCCACATCATCTTGGCCTGCATGGGGTCTGGAGGTGCGGGGTTCAGCGCCGTTTGCAGCAGCGAGGACAGCGTCATCAGCAGCGGCAGGATGAAGAACGGATCGGGCATCGACAGATCGTGAATCCAGCCAATCCAGGGAGCATTGCGAATTTCCACGCTGGACTGCAGCACCCAGTACAAGGCCATGAAAACCGGCATCTGGATGATGATGGGCAGACAGCCGCCCATGGGGTTGACCTTTTCCTCGCGGTAGATGCGCATCATCTCCTGCTGCATCTGCTGAGGTTTGTCCTTCAGGCGCTCGCGCATTTCCTGAATCTTGGGGTTGATGGCCTTCATCTTGGCCATCGAGCTGTAAGCCTTGGCGTTGAACCAGTAGAAAGCAATCTTCAGCAGCACCACCAGGGCCACGATGGACCAACCCCAGTTGCCGATGAATTTGTGCAGCTCGGCCAGCAGCCAGTACAGCGGCTTGGCCAGAATGGTCAGCCAGCCATAGTCCTTGACCAGTTCCAGGCCGGGAGTCAGCGACTCGAGCATGGGTTCGATCTGAGGGCCGGTGAACAGGCGTGCGGACACGGTCTTGGTCTGGCCGGGTTCCACGGTGCCCAGGGGGGTAACCATGCTTACGGCAAACAGGTTGTCGCCGACCTTGGCCACGCGGTTGTCGCGCTGGATGCCGTCTGCCAGCAGCCAGGCGCTGGCAAAGTAGTGCTGCACCATGGCCACGTAGCCGTTGGTGGAGGATTTGTCCACTTCGGCCTTGCCGCTGGCAATGTCCTTGAACTCCACCTTGTGGTACTTCTTGGCTTCGGTATAGACCGCAGGGCCGGTGAAGGTGGAGTAGAAGGTGGATTCGTGCTCAGGCTTGTTGCCGTCACGCACCAGTTGCAGATACAGCTGGGGAGCCACGGCCGCCGTGCCGGTGTTGACCACATCGTGCTGCACGTCGATGGCGTAGGAGCCGCGCTTCAGGGTGAAGGTCTTGATCAGCTTGACGCCGCCCACGGGCGCCGACTCGAAGCGAACCTGCACGCTGTCCTGGCCATCCTTGAGCTCGCGCTCGCCAGGCATCACGGTCATCGGTGTCTTGTGGTTGGGGAAGCTGCCGGCAGCACCGGTCAGACCCGTCTGGCCCAGGTACACGCGCTTGGCGTTTTCCTCGAACACGGCCATCAGCTTGTTCTGATCCGTGGTGTCCGAGTACTTGAGCAGCTCGGAGCCCTTGAGCGTGCCGCCTTCGCTGTCAAACGTCAGTCGCAGCACGTCGCTGGACACGGTCACGTTCTGGCGAGGCGTGGCGGGCGCTGCGGCGGGCGTGGCCGCAGCGTCGTTGGGCACGTCGCTGGTGGAGGCGGTCGCAGCGGAAGGCACTCCCACATTCGCAGGCTTGGCTGTCTCAGCCGTAGGCGCACTGGCGACCTGAGGCTGGGGGAAGAAGGTTGGCTTGTTGCCGTTATGGATTTGCCACTTGTCCCAGAGCAAAACCATGGAAAAGCCAAATATCACCCACAGTATGGTGCGGCGAATATCGTTCATGAAGACTTCTTAGGTGAGGAAGGTTGGGTGGTCGCGGAAGAGTCCGGGGCTGAATTCAGAAAGGAAAACAGCCTGGGCTTTTGCTGTGGCACAGGATCATGCCCTCCGTCACACCACGGATGGCAGCGCGCCAGTCGGCACACTGTCAGATAGGAGCCTACCGCAGCGCCGTGTTGCTCCAGCGCTTGAAGGGAATAGGCCGAGCAGGTCGGCTCGAACCGGCAGGCCGAGCCCAGCCAGGGGCTGAGCATCAGCCGGTAGCCTCGCACCACAGCCATCAGCAGGCGCTGCATCATGATGCAACTCCCGTGCCGGGCGCTATCAAAGTAGAAGCTTCTTGCGCTTTGATATCTTGGGCTAGAACCGACTTTTTATCGGCATCGGCAGGCGTGTCGACCTCGGCCTTGGCGCGTGCAATGCGGCGCGCTGCAGAGCCGAACAGCTGTTGCAGCTCGGTGCGCACGGCGGCCTTGAGCGCATCCGAGCTTGCACTGACGAACTGCTTGCGGTCAAAGCCCGAGCGCAGCCGCACCACATGAGAGGCGCCATGCAGCGCTGTCTCATGGTCTTGTGCCACGGCATAGGCCTGGCGCTTGATCGTGTGACGTGTCACCGAATGCTTGGCCCAGCGCTTGGGCACCATGGCGCCCAGCCAGGCTTGCTCGCGCTCAGCACCAATGCCAAACAGGGCCTGCGGATCTTGCGATCCGGGCCCTGTATCGGGGTTGGCAGCCATATCCACTCCCGCACTCAGCACCATGCGATGCAAAGCGAAGTGAGGCGTGCGGGCAATAGTGCCCGCCGACATGGTTGCCTGGAACTGCGGACGTGTTTTCAGTCGTTGCATAGGAAAGCCCCGTTCAGAGGCCGTCAATACAGCGAAGGAGCAGACCGCCGAGCAATGCCGGCCTTAGACGGCCAGGCGCTTGCGACCCTTGGCTCGGCGAGCGTTGATCACGGCACGGCCACCCTTGGTCTTCATGCGAACCAGGAAACCGTGGGTACGGGCGCGGCGAGTCTTGGAAGGTTGGTAAGTACGTTTCATGTTGGTTCCTTGAGAAGGTTCAGTATTTGCGTCGGCAAAGCGCTACGTCTGCGCCCCGCCATCCAGGTTTTGCGCCGCACACTGTCGCCGCCAAGCCGGGTATTTTTTCACATGCGAGCATGTGTTGCGGCAAAACGGTTAACTTGTGGAGCAAAAGCACTCGCCGCATGCCCGAAAGCAGGTGGAAAATGCGCCCAAAAATTGGCGCCCGGGTCATATCACCCTGAACACATTCAGGGAAACCCGCGATTATCACAGTGTTGGCGCTTTGATGCAATGACCCCAGAATTTGATTAGGGAGATAAGCCCACATTGCCAGAGGTAGGGCGGGGCTTCAAACCGGGGACGGCTTTCTTTACAAATGCCGTGCCGTCATGGTCCTGTCAATCCAGTAGGATAGGTGGGCTATCCCGCACCGCGGCGGGGGACTGCCTTCTGAAACCGTGTGGATAACTTCCGCAAAAGCTACAATAGCTACCCCGCAACTGTTCCTCCTATCCACAACTAGACTTTTGACAATGACAGAGGAACATACGAACGACGCAGGCCAGGCCCTGTGGCAGGTCTGCGTTGAGCAACTGGGTCAGGAGCTGCCCGAGCAGCAATTCAACACCTGGATCAAGCCGCTGACGGCGCTGGTTGCTGAAGATTTTTCCAAGGTCACGGTCTACGTGGCCAATCGCTTCAAGCTCGACTGGATCCGTGCCCAATATGCGGGCCGAATCTCGGCCATGCTGGAGTCGCTTTATGGCCAGCCTGTGACGCTGGAGCTGGCCATGGCCCACCGCGAAAGCGTGGTGCGCACCTATGTGCGCCCGCCATCGGGCGAGCGCAGTGCGCCGGCCGAGACGGTTTCCGTTTCCGTGCCCACGGTCAGCAATGAAGAAAGCGCAGCCCCCGTCTTCCGCACCCGCCTGAACCCCGCGCTCACCTTCGAGACGCTGGTGGAAGGTACGGCCAACCGCATGGCCCGCTCGGCGGCCATGCATGTGGCCGGTTCGCCCGGCCATCTGTACAACCCGTTGTTCATCTACGGCGGCGTGGGTCTGGGTAAGACCCACCTGGTGCATGCCGTGGGCAACCAGTTGCTCAAGGACAAGCCGGACGCCAAGATTCTCTACATCCATGCCGAGCAGTTCGTCTCGGATGTGGTCAAGGCCTATCAGCGCCGCACCTTTGACGAGTTCAAGGAGCGCTACCACTCGCTGGACCTGCTGCTGATCGACGACGTGCAGTTCTTCGCCAACAAGGACCGGACGCAGGAAGAATTCTTCAATGCGTTCGAAGCCCTGCTGGCCAAGAAGAGCCACATCGTGATGACCTCGGACACCTATCCCAAGGGGCTGGCGAATATTCACGAACGTCTGGTCTCGCGCTTTGATTCCGGCCTGACGGTGGCCATCGAGCCGCCCGAGCTGGAAATGCGCGTGGCCATTCTGATTAACAAGGCCCGCGCCGAGAACGCCGAGATGCCCGAGGAAGTTGCCTTCTTCGTGGCCAAGAACGTGCGCTCCAACGTGCGCGAGCTTGAAGGCGCGCTGCGCAAGATCCTGGCCTATTCGCGCTTCAATCAGAAGGAAGTGTCGATTCAGCTGGCACGCGAAGCGCTGCGCGATCTGCTGTCCATCCAGAACCGTCAGATCTCTGTGGAAAACATCCAGAAGACGGTGGCGGATTACTACAAGATCAAGGTCGCCGACATGTACAGCAAGAAGCGCCCGGCCAGCATTGCCCGGCCGCGCCAGATTGCCATGTACCTGGCCAAGGAACTGACGCAAAAAAGCCTGCCCGAAATCGGCGAGCTGTTTGGCGGTCGCGACCACACCACGGTGCTGCACGCCGTGCGCAAGATCGCGGCCGAGCGTCAGACCAATACCGAGCTGAACCAGCAATTGCATGTGCTGGAGCAGACGCTCAAGGGTTGATGAAAACTCCCCCATGAATGTCAAACGCACACGGCAAAATGGGGAATTCAAGCGGCATGAGGGAGAGCCCGTACCACCCTGCGGGCGCCGCCGCTTTACAAGATGCGCACTTAAATCACTGAGGTTGACATGATCGTCCTGAAAGCCACACAAGACAAAGTCCTCGCGGTTCTGCAACAGGTGGCAGGCATTGTTGAGCGCCGCCACACGCTGCCCATCCTGGCGAACGTGCTGATCAAAAAGACCGGCAACGCCCTGCAACTGACGACCAGCGATCTGGAAATCCAGATCCGCACCACCGCCGAACTCGGCGGCGATACCGGCGACTTCACCACCACGGTGGGCGCCCGCAAGCTCATCGATATTCTGAAGACCATGCCCGGCGACCAGACCGTGAGCCTGGAGACTCAGCAGTCCAAGATGGTGTTGAAGGGCGGCAAGAGCCGCTTCACGCTGCAAACCCTGCCGGCCGAAGATTTCCCGCTGGTGCAGGAGTCGGCCGCTTTCGGCCCCGCCTTCAGCGTGCCGCAGAAAGTCCTGAAGGATTTGCTGGGCCAGGTGTCGTTTTCCATGGCGGTGCAGGACATTCGCTACTACCTGAACGGCATCCTGTTCGTGGCCGAAGGCAAGCAGCTGAGCCTGGTGGCCACCGACGGTCACCGTCTGGCCTGGGCCAGCGCCACGCTGGATGTGGAAGTGCCCAAGCAAGAAGTGATTCTGCCGCGCAAGACGGTGCTGGAGTTGCAGCGCCTGCTGTCCGACGCCAGCGGCGACAACCAGCCCGTGATCGAGATGCAGTTCGCGAACAACCAGGCCAAGTTCACCTTTGGCGGCATGGAGTTCGTGACCAAGCTGGTCGAAGGCAAGTTTCCCGACTACAACCGCGTCATTCCGCGCAACCATCAAAACAGCGTCACCCTGGGCCGCGCCCCGCTGCTGGCCAGCCTGCAGCGCACGGCCATCATGACCAGCGACAAGTTCAAGGGCGTGCGTCTGTCGGTGGAGCCCGGCACGCTGCGCGTGGCATCCAACAATGCCGAGCAGGAAGAGGCCATGGACGAACTCGATATCGACTACGGTGGCGACACCATCGAGATTGGCTTCAACGTGACCTATCTGATCGACGTGCTGACCAATATGAGCCAGGACATGGTCAAGATCGATCTGCAGGACGGCAACAGCTCGGCGCTGGTTTCCATCCCCGAGAACGACAGCTTCAAGTACGTCGTCATGCCCATGCGCATTTAAGCGCGGGTTTGCTGACTGCTAATGCTCATAATTCAATAGCTTGCAGCGCTTGACGAATAAGCGCTGCAAGGCTGTTTGACAGATATTTTCTTTTGGGAGGCGTCAAGCCTCCACCGGATCGCAAGGCTTTCTTTCATGACCGCTGACAACACGCTGCCCGAACCTCAAGGCACTCCCGAGCCGGAGCAGGCCCCCAAGATCGACTCCCAGCAGCCCGGTGCCAGCGAAGGCTATGGCGAAGGCGCGATCCAGATTCTTGAAGGTCTGGAAGCTGTGCGCAAGCGCCCCGGCATGTACATCGGTGATACCTCCGATGGCACAGGCCTGCACCACCTGGTCTTCGAAGTGGTGGACAACTCCATCGACGAAGCCCTGGCCGGTCACTGCGACGACATTCTGGTCACCATCCATGCCGACGGCTCGCTGTCCGTCATCGACAACGGCCGTGGCATTCCCACCCGCGTGAAGATGGACGACAAGCACGAGCCCAAGCGCTCGGCGGCCGAAATCGCCCTGACCGAACTGCACGCCGGCGGCAAGTTCAACCAGAACAGCTACAAGGTCTCGGGCGGTTTGCACGGCGTGGGCGTGTCCTGCGTGAATGCGCTGTCCATCTGGCTCAAGCTCACCGTCAGCCGCGAAGGCCAACGCTACGAGATCGACTTCGCGCGCGGCTTTGTGCAAAACCGCCTGATCGAGGTGGTGGACGGCGTGGAAGTCTCGCCCATGCGCGTGTTGGGCCCCAGCGACAAGCGCGGCACCAAGGTGCACTTCTTGCCCGACCAGGAAATCTTCAAGGAAAACTTCGAGTTCCGCTATGAGATCCTGGCCAAGCGCCTGCGCGAACTCTCCTTCCTGAACAACGGCGTGCGCATTCGTCTCAAGGACGAGCGCGACGGCAAGGAAGACGACTTCTCGGGCGCCGGAGGCGTCAAGGGCTTTGTGGAGTTCATCAACGGCACCAAGAAAGTGCTGCACCCCACCACCTTCCATGCCGTGGGCACGCGTCCTGCAGATTCCTATGGCGGCATTCCCGGCACCGAAATCGGTGTGGAAGTGGCCATGCAGTGGAACGACAGCTATGCCGAGCAAGTGCTGTGCTTCACCAACAACATTCCCCAGCGTGACGGCGGCACCCACCTGACCGGCCTGCGCGCCGCCATGACCCGCGTGATCGGCAAATACATTGCCGACCACGAACTGGCCAAGAAGGCCAAGGTGGATGTTACCGGCGACGATATGCGCGAAGGCCTGTGCTGCGTGCTGTCGGTCAAGGTGCCCGAGCCCAAGTTCTCCAGCCAGACCAAGGACAAGCTGGTCAGCTCCGAAGTGCGTGCGCCCGTGGAAGACATCGTCGGCAAGCTGCTCACCGATTACCTGGAAGAAAAGCCGGGCGACGCCAAGATTCTCTGCGGCAAGATCGTGGAAGCCGCTCGCGCCCGCGAAGCGGCCCGAAAGGCCCGTGAAATGACTCGCCGCAAGGGCGTGCTGGACGGCATGGGCCTGCCCGGCAAACTGGCCGACTGCCAGGAAAAAGACCCCTCGCTGTGCGAAATCTACATCGTCGAGGGTGACTCCGCCGGCGGCTCCGCCAAGCAAGGCCGCGACCGCAAGTTCCAGGCCATCCTGCCCCTGCGCGGCAAGATCCTGAACGTGGAAAAAGCCCGCTACGAAAAGCTGCTCTCCAGCCAGGAAATCATCACCCTGATTACCGCATTGGGCACCGGCATCGGCAAGGCCAGCGAAGAATCGGGCAAGAGCGGCAGCGACGACTACAACGTCGACAAGCTGCGCTACCACCGCATCATCATCATGACCGACGCAGACGTTGACGGCGCCCACATCCGCACCCTGCTGCTGACCTTCTTCTACCGTCAGATGCCGGATCTGGTCGAGCGCGGCCACATCTACATTGCCCAGCCGCCGCTGTACAAGGTCAAGAACGGCAAGGAAGAGCTGTATCTGAAGGACGGCCCGGCACTGGACCGCTACCTGCTCAGGATTGCGCTGAACCACGCCAGCGTGGACACCGGTGGCGCCAATGCCCGCACCGTTGACGGTGAAGAGCTGGCCAAGCTGGCCGACATGCATCTGGCGGCAGAAACCGTGATCGAGCGCCTGTCCAACTTCATGGATGCCGAAGCCCTGCGCGCCATTGCCGACGGCGTGCAGATCACGCTGGACACGATGGAAGACGCCCAGGCTTGCGCCTCCGTACTGGAAGCCAAGCTGCGCGAACTCTCCGCTACCGGCGTGCCTGCCGCCGTCACGGCCGAGATCGACCCGAACAGCGAGCACCCCATCTTGCGCATCAGCCGCCACCATCACGGCAACATCAAGAGCTCCATCCTCACACAGGAGTTCGTGCGCAGCCATGACTATGCCGCGCTGTCTGCCGAGGCACAGAACTTCAACGGCCTGCTCAATGAAGGCGCCAAGGTCACGCGCGGCGAAGGCGACAAGGCCAAGACCGAAAAAGTGAGCGACTTCCGTCAGGCCATGACCTGGCTGATCTCCGAAGCCGAACGCACCACGGGCCGCCAGCGCTACAAGGGTCTGGGTGAAATGAACCCCGAGCAGCTGTGGGAAACCACCATGGACCCCAACGTCCGCAGCTTGCTGCAGGTCCGAATCAACGACGCCATCGAAGCCGACCGCGTGTTCACCATGCTGATGGGCGACGAAGTGGAACCACGCCGTAACTTCATTGAAGACAACGCCTTGCGCGCTGGCAATATCGACGTTTGATGATGTCGAATGCCACCATTGGTGAAAACTTTGCCAAGTTGGTGAAAAAACTTTGACACGGTTAGTGAAAAAAAGAGCCCGGGACACTCCGGGCTCTTTGGCTTCTAGGCTGTGGCGGGGTAGCCCCGAGGATGGACGATTCGATCAAAATCTTCCTTTGTCACCTCAAGCCCTTCGGCATTGAACTTACGAATCAATGCGAACACGTAGGCCCGTGAATACAGTTTTTCCAAGCCTTCTCTACCCGATGCTCGGTAAAGCCCATGAGATTCTGCGAGGCTGCGCCGTGGCTCGGTGTAGTTCTGCCCCTTCACCTCTTGAAGCCAGCGCTTGTAGCCAGCGCCACCAATCTTTCCAAGGACGGCGGATGACGCGATTCTGTAGCTGGCGTTCTTGAGCTTGTCAGACTGGCTTCTCTGGAAATAAAAATCCAATGCCTCCATAGCCTGCACACTATGTTAATTTCCACGCAAAACTGACCCGCCGGAGGTGCGGATAAAAACTTGGACTGGTTTTATGCGGCTAGGCCAAGCTTGTGCCGGTATTCCACAGGACTTAAACGTCCCAGAGATACTTTGATACGTTTTTCGTTGTACCAACGAATAT
>NZ_CBCSIW010000017.1:0-98444 GCF_965139575.1 Comamonas aquatilis
TGGCGAATCGTGGCTCTGACACGCAAGCCAAGCTTGATATAAAGCTCAACTGCACGAATCCTGTCTGCGTATGAGTACATGAACTACCTCCTGGTAGTCCAAGTTTTTGTCCGCATCCCCGGTGCCATATTGGATGGCGTCGCCATGGCTACTCAAGGCAAGGACGGCGCGGTATCCTCACTCAGAGGGGTGTCTGAGCGCTTTGGCATCCTGTTGAAAGAACATGATTTGTCAGCACCAGCGGCTGCAGAGGCACTGTCAGATCTCGGATTTTCTCTAGCAGATTTCGCTTCGCACGAAGCCCTCCTGCTCAAGCTAACGTCACCAACGATCCGAGATGTGGCAGCCCGCTTTCACATCAGCTATGACTGGCTAGCAGGCAAAACCGATGAGGTCTTTAGATCCGAACCAGGCACTTGGTACAAAGCCATGACTGAGGCTGCCAACCAGCTTGTATCGGCCAAACAGAGCTCAATGCGTACCGAACTCTCGATCTGTATCCCTGAAAATGCGGATCTCAGTGTCACAGATGACAACCAGGCTGAGGACAAGCTTCCGTATTTCATCCCTGTGCTTATCCGGACACAGCAGTTGCCTGGTCAGGAAGTCCTGGAGACTTATGAGGTCTGGGAAGAAGGCCGATGGTCTTATTCACGCTGCAGAGAGCACATCAAACTCGTGATCTATTTTGCGCAGCGTCTTGGCACCTATGTCGCAGGCAGAACGCTCACTCAGAACGAGTACAGCCTGCTATCCAGAGGGCAAGTACTACCTGCCACGATCTTGCGACGCAATAGCCGTGTGACTTGGCATCCTGATGACTACGTGACACCCAACTCTCCGGTTTCTAAAGAAGTTGGAGAGTGGTCTGACATTACGTCCAATGAGAACTACAAAGCGGCTTTTTCCCACTTCAATCAACTACTCACCCAAGGTGCTTCAACATGAAAATTTTTCTAGAAGCGGACTTCGCGAAAGGATGCGGTGCTGTCCGTTGGGAGGGAGTCACGGTCAAGCGTGTGAAGCGATTGATCGGTGTTGCGGTGCTAGTTGTGGGCAGCATCATGCTTACAATGCATCGCTTTTAATACCAAAGAAATTTCATCTTCTTTGGCACAAGCGCTGATTTTTTCAACATCTTTGTCACAAGCAACCGTGAGAGCTGCCACCGATGATGAAAAAACCTTTACGAAACAAGAATGTGCGTTCTCAACTTCTCTGACAACTCACAGATGAGCACATCAGCGGAGAAAAAGCAGCCATCAGCTGAGAAAATCAGGGCTGCCAGTTTCAACCGCTTCACAAAAAGGCCAGCAATTGCTGGCCTTTTTTACGTGACTCAGAGAGGAAAATATCTGTCTGGTCGGGGGCTCGGCGCGAGATGGCTAGGCGGCTTACGCATTTTTCGCGGCGTGAAGTCCCGCATTGCGCCTGAGCACGATGGGCTTGCCGCCCATGGTTTTCTTGGTCATCCAGGCGGCGAGTGCCGAGTCCAGATAGTCCGCATGACCTGGGAACCAGGAGAACAATTGCCTTCCCAGATCTTGAACCAGCTGGGCGCCGGCGCGGCCCTGGGCCAGCATCTCGCTGACCTCGTGCACCGACTTCAGCACGGCCGCATGCTCGTCAATATGGCAATCGCGCGGCGGAAAGCCGGTGGAGAGCATCCATTCGTCTTCCTGATCAAAATGGCTTTGCGCATGCTCGGCAAAGGCTTGCAGAGCTGCCGCCGCTGTGTCATCGCTGCAGCCTATGAGGCCCAGGGCCACGTCGTAAAACTCCTCGTGAACCCGGTCCATGGGTTGGTAGCCCAGCAGCCTGGCATCAGACCAGAGAACGCTGGTGTCTGCTTTGGGCGTGGGGGCAGCGGGATCTCTTTGAATCGCTTGCTTGGAGTCGCTCATGACCTTGTCTCGATTGAATGGATTTGCAGCCATTTTCGATGCAGATGGTGCTTTTGGACTCGGCTGTTTGGAGGGTGTGAGAGGCCAATTTCTGGTGTTTTCGCACCTTGGTGCCGGTTTGCTCACCAGGTGGAGTTCGAAAAACAGTCAAAATGACCGCTGTGCCTTGCGAATAAAGCACAAGGCGCTATGAAAATTGCATGGTTGCTAAACGACTTATCGAATGCCTTGGCCCAGCAGCTTGCCGTTGACCATGGTGCCGTACAAGGAGTTCTCGGTGTCGTGGAACTGCTTGCGCGTGCTGGCCACATCGCCGGTAAAGCGCGGGTCCTGCGGGCGTTCTTGGCTGTCGATGAACTGGGCCACGTCCCAGGCTTGCTGATCGCTGAGCGTGTTGCCACGACTCAGCGGCATATTGGCTTTCACAAAGCCTGCGGCGTTGTGCAGATCAGCCATGCCTGCGCCCCAGTTGTATGACTGGGCTCCCCACAGCGGCGGAAAGACCTGGACATCGCCGCTGCGCTGGCCTTCGCCATTGGCGCCGTGGCATAGCGCGCACTGGGCCTCATAGACGGCCTTGCCACGGGCGTAATCTGCTGCTTTTTCGGGCTTGGGTAATTTGGCGTAGCCCGAACCCGGCAGCTTCTCGCCCACGGTCGTGCCCTGGGCCATCCAGTAGGAATAGGTTTCCAGGGCGACCAGTACCTCATGCCCGTCGGGTGGTGCCTTGCCGTTCATGCTGTACATAAAGCAGCCGCGCAGGCGCTCGGAAAAGGTGGATACGCTCTTGGTTTTGCTGCGGTAGGCGGGGTAGCTGAGATAGGCCCCCCAAAGCGGCGCAGAGTTGGCCAGGCGACCGGCATCCAGATGGCAATTCACGCAGTTGAGCGTGTTACCCACAAAGCCTTTGGCATTGGCCCCGGTGTGCAGAAAGATCTGCTCGCCCTGGCGGATGACGTCGCCCATGGGGCCTTCGGGAATCTGGTCTGCCGCCGGTGGTGCGAAGGCGGTTTTTTTGACCGGGCCTGGGCTGGATGCCGCTTGAGCGCCCGGCTGTGGCGCTGCACCGCTGCTGCCTGCCGAGGCACTGGCGGTTGTGGCGGCTCCGGCAGCGGGTGCGGCTGCATCTGCTGCATTGGTGGCCATGCGTGCCGGGTGCAGAGGCGGGGCGTCGTTTTGCACGTCTTCGCCGATTTGACGCCCTATTACGAGAGCGGATATCACCACGATCAGGGTGACGACCACGGCAAACCATTGGAGAGCGGCGAACTCCCTGCGTTCTTCACGCTCGGTTTGTTCGGCGCTGCTGGGGTGCTGGTTCATGGCGGCCTCCCTTATTTGCTGGTAGCGGGCGCTGCAGTCGCTTGCTTGGCGTAGTACTGCGCGATGGCTTCCACATCCTGGTTGCTGAGCTTTTTGGCAATGTGCAGCATCAGCTCCAGCGGGCCGGGCCCACGGCTGCCTTGCTTCCAGGCATCGATCTGCGACTGCATATAGGCCGCGTTGAGCTTGCCAATGGCGGGAAAGTTGCTGCCCACGCCTTCGCCATGGGGGCCGTGGCAGCTGGCACAGGCGGGTACGCCGTCATTCATGCGCCCACGCAATGCCAACCAGGCGCCAACATCCTTGGGGTCGGGCACCGGCACGCTTTTGGGGGAGGCTATGCCGGAAGGCAGGCTGGCAAAGTAAGCTGCCACATTGGCCTGGTCCTGTGCTTTCAGTCCTTTGGCCACCGGTTCCATGACCGCATTTTTCCGCGTGCCTGAGGCAAAAGCCGCCAGCTGTGCCTGTAGATAGGCTGCTCCCTGGCCGGCCAGGGGAGGAAAGGCCGCCAGACCTTCGCCCTTGGCTCCATGGCAGCTGGAGCATGCGGCAACCGCTGGCGGCACACCTTTGCTGGCAATGGATTCGCCCGCCTTTGCATCGCCAGAAGCCTGTGCATGTACGCTGCCCGCTACAAAAAACAAGAGCGTAGTGAGCTTGTACAGCGGGCGATACGGGCCAAAACACAAAAAATCAGAGGCAGCTTTCATCATGGACGGCCTTGTTTCGGTTTTGCTTAAATCTTAGGCAGTCCAAGTGTGGTTGGGTGTCGGCCACCACCTCATGCGCTGCGGATTAGTTACGGTCCAGGCAAGGCCTGCTTCCGTCGCAGCAAGATTAGTACAGAAAACAAAAAACGGCCACCAGGGCCGTTTTGTTGCAAGTGCAGGTGGTTTACAGACCCAGCATGATTTGCAGGTTTTGCACGGCCGCGCCGCTGGCGCCCTTGCCCAGATTGTCCAGACGGGCGATCAGCACGGCTTGGCGGTATTGCTCGTTGGCAAAGACGCGCAGTTCCAGCTTGTTGGTATCGGCCAGCGTATCGGCGGCCAGCTTGTTGTCGTCCGTGGGCGCCAGCACGCTGACCCAGTTGGCCGGCGTGTTGGTGGCTGCGTAGTGGCTGGCCAGTGCATCGTGCAGATCGGCGGCCTTGGGTGCGCCGGGCAGCAGATCCAGATGCAGAGGCAGCTGCACCAGCATGCCTTGGCGGAAGTTGCCCACGGCGGGAATGAAAACGGGGCGGCGTGTCATGCCGGTATAGTGCAGGATTTCGGGGACGTGCTTGTGACCCAGACCGAGGGCGTAGGCCTCGTAAGGTGCGGCAGTGCCGGCCTCGTAGGCTTCGATCATGGGGCGGCCGCCGCCGGAATAGCCGGACACGGAAGGCAGGCTCAGCGGAAAGTCGGCAGGAATCAGGCCTGCTGCCACCAGCGGGGCCAGCAAGGCGATGGCGCCCGTGGCATAGCAGCCAGGGTTGGAGACGCGGGTGGCGGCCTTGACGGCCTCGAGCTGGCCGGCGCGCAGTTCGGGGAAGCCGTAGACCCAGTCGGGTGCCGTGCGGTGAGCAGTGGAGGCATCGATGATCTTGATGGCGCGGCCGGTCTCAAGAGTGATGGAGTCCACCATGGCCGTGGTTTCGCGCGCGGCATCATCGTGCAGGCACAGAATGACCAAGTCCACGCCTGCAATCAGGGCGCGTTTGGCGGCAGGGTCTTTGCGCAGCTCGGGCGCAATGCTCACCAGCTCTACGCCAGCAAAGTTGACCAGACGTTCGCGGATCTGCAGACCTGTGGTTCCTGCTTCCCCGTCGATAAAGACTTTAGCCATCGCTTTTCTCTCCTGCACGGCGCGCGCATTTGTGGGTCTATGCCGCTGCCTGCGGCACCATTGCCGCTTTTAGGCCGTTATTGTCGTTTAAACCCTGGGCTGGCGTGCAAGGGCGTGATTCTTTGCCATCGCGCGTGAATTTGTATGCAGGAGCCGACACTGTTTTTGCCACGGCCCGCCAAGTGCCACTCATTTGACAGTTCTTGTAGCGTGCTCGCCTGATTCGGCGCTGCTGGCCGGCCATCTCAGGGCCTTATATATAAGACATAAGATAGTTGCGGAGCCCGGAAATATCGTGTAACGGGATTTATCCAACGATATCAATGCATTGCAGCCAGGTTGCTCAGACGGCAAAGATGTGGAAAATTGTGGATTCTGCGCATATTCAGGTGTCGTTTTGCGCAGTGCAGCATGGTACATTGCTGCTCGCCATGTCATACGAACCCGTCTCGCCTGACCAATCGAGTCCGTGGCAAGCGGGTATTTCCCCTCAGTTCAGAGAGACAAACTCATGAAGATTCATGAATACCAAGGCAAGGAAATCTTGCGTCAATTTGGTGTGCCCGTCCCCCGTGGCATTCCTGCGTTCACAGTTCAAGAGGCTGTAGAAGCTGCGCAAAAGCTGGGTGGACCTGTGTGGGTGGTGAAGGCCCAGATCCACGCTGGCGGCCGCGGCAAGGGCGGCGGCGTCAAGGTTGCCAAGAGCATCGACGATGTGAAGGCCCTGGCCGAGCAAATCCTCGGCATGCAGCTGGTCACGCACCAGACCGGCCCCGAAGGCCAGAAGGTTCGTCGCCTGTACATCGAAGACGGCGCCGACATCAAGAACGAACTGTATGTGTCGCTGGTGACCGACCGCGCCACACAGAAGGTTGCCCTGATCGCTTCCAGCGAAGGCGGCATGGACATCGAGGAAGTGGCGCATTCCACTCCCGAGAAGATCATCACCGAGATGATCGACCCACTGGCTGGCATCACCGAAGCGCAATCGCGCAAGGTCGCCGCTGCCATTGGCCTGACCGGCGCTTCCATTGATCAAGCCGTAGACATCTTCGCCAAGATCTACAAGTGCTACATGGACACCGATGCATCGCTGGTGGAAATCAACCCGCTGAACTGCGACTCCAAGGGCAATCTGATGGCCCTGGATGCAAAGTTCAACTTTGATCCCAATGCCCTGTTCCGTCACCCAGAAATCGTGGCATTCCGCGATCTGGACGAAGAAGATCCAGCCGAAGTGGAAGCTTCCAAGTTCGATCTGGCCTACATCTCCCTGGACGGCAACATCGGCTGTCTGGTGAACGGCGCCGGTCTGGCCATGGCCACCATGGACACCATCAAGCTGTACGGCGGCGAGCCAGCCAACTTCCTGGACGTGGGCGGCGGCGCAACGGCCGAGAAGGTGACCGAAGCCTTCAAGATCATGCTCAAGAACCCTGAAGTCAAGGGCATCATGGTCAACATCTTCGGCGGCATCATGAAGTGCGACACCATCGCCAATGGCGTGGTTACCGCTTGCAAGGCCGTGAACCTGCAAGTGCCTCTGGTTGTGCGCATGAAGGGCACCAACGAACAGCTGGGCAAGCAAATTCTGGCTGACTCCGGTCTGCCCATCATTGCTGCCGACAGCATGGCTGAAGCGGCTGAAAAAATCGTCGCTGCCGTTAAGTAAAAGCCCTCGGAGATACACATATGTCGATCTTTATCAACAAAGACACCAAGGTCATCACCCAGGGCATTACTGGCAAGACCGGTCAATTCCACACTGAAAAGTGCCAGGAATACGCGAACGGCAAGAACTGCTTCGTCGCTGGCGTGAACCCCAAGAAGGCTGGCGAAAAGATTTTCGACATCCCAATCTACGGTTCGGTCAAGGATGCTGCCAAGGAAACCGGCGCTACCGTGTCCGTGATCTACGTGCCTCCCGCAGGTGCTGCTGCCGCCATCTGGGAAGCTGTGGAAGCCGATCTGGACCTGGCCATCTGCATTACCGAAGGCATTCCCGTCCGTGACATGCTGGAAGTGCGCAACAAAATGCGTGCCAAGGAAGCTGCCGGCGGCAAGAAGACCCTGCTGCTGGGCCCTAACTGCCCCGGCCTGATCACGCCTGACGAGATCAAGATCGGCATCATGCCCGGTCACATCCACAAGAAGGGCCGTATCGGCGTGGTGTCCCGTTCGGGCACGCTGACATACGAAGCCGTGGCTCAGCTGTCCGAACTGGGCATCGGCCAGTCGTCCGCTGTCGGCATTGGTGGCGACCCCATCAACGGCCTGAAGCACATCGACGTAATGCGCGCCTTCAATGAAGATCCTGACACCGACGCCGTCATCATGATTGGCGAAATCGGCGGTCCGGACGAAGCTGAAGCCGCCATGTGGTGCAAGGCCAATATGAAGAAGCCTATCGTGGGCTTCATCGCTGGCGTGACTGCTCCTCCCGGCAAGCGCATGGGCCACGCAGGTGCCCTGATCTCCGGTGGCGCCGACACGGCCGATGCCAAGCTGGCCATCATGGAAGAGTGTGGTTTCACCATCACACGCAACCCATCCGAGATGGGCCGCCTGCTGCAAGGCTTGCTGAAGTAAGCTCTGAGAGTTTGTAATACAGCGGGTATTACGCAGTATTACGAACTGGCAAAGAGGTTTGAGACCTCTACACTGCCTCCACTCATAAAAGAAAGCGCCGCGCAATGCGGCGCTTTCATATTCAAAACAGTGGAGTAACAATGGAATTTCTCAACACTGCCGATTTCTGGATCGGCTTGGTGAAGATCATCTGGATCAACATCATTCTCTCTGGCGACAATGCGGTGGTTATCGCGCTCGCTGCCCGTTCCCTGCCTCCTGAACAGCAAAAGAAAGCCATCATGTTTGGCTCCGGCGCCGCCGTGGTGCTGCGTATCGTGCTGACGGTGGTGGCAGCCAAGCTGCTGGAGCTGTCCTTCCTGCAGGTGATTGGCGGCTGTCTGCTGCTGTGGATCGGCTACCAGTTGCTGACCGGTGGCGAAGAGGGCGAGGGCGAGTCCAAGGGCCATGGTTCCATGGTGACTGCCATTCGCACCATTTTGATTGCCGACCTGGTGATGAGCCTGGACAACGTGATTGCCGTGGCTGCAACAGCCCAGGGCAATATGGTTTTGCTGATTCTGGGTCTGGCCATTTCCATTCCCCTGGTGATTTTCGGCTCCACGCTGATGATCAAGCTGATGGATCGCTTCCCCGTCATCATCACCCTGGGTGCCGCTCTGATCGGCTGGGTGGGTGGCGAAACCATCGTCAATGACAATCTGCTGCATGGCTACACCATGGCTCACCCCTGGTTGCACTATGCCGCAGCCGCAGCCGGCGCCGTGCTGGTGGTCGGCCTAGGCAAGCTCATGCAAGCCCGTTCGGGCGGCAAGCAAGTCGCGGCCTGATCCGCTGAGCGAGACTCTCCAGAAACGCACTGCCCGCGCAGTGCGTTTTTCATTGCGGCTGCCATACGCTGTTGTTTGGAGGTTTGCAGGGCACGCACGGATTCTCATGGCCGCAGCAGCAATAGACCCGTAACGGCTTTTGGCGTTGCAGGTCTACACTTTCCCCAAGAATCCACGGAACGCCCGATGTTTTGGTCGGGCGTTGCTGCGTCTGCTCAGGTCAGATGAGTCCCGTGGAAACCACGAGAAAGTGATTTGCCATGGACGCCATGCTTGGAGCCGATTTCTGGATCGGTCTGCTCAAAATCGTCTGGATCAACATCATCTTGTCCGGTGACAACGCCGTAGTCATCGCCTTGGCCGCGCGCGGCCTGCCTGCCCATCAGCAAAGAAAAGCCATTCTGTTGGGCTCTGGCGCGGCCGTGGTGCTGCGCATTGCCTTGACTCTGGTGGCTGCCAAGTTGATGCAGCTTCCGATGGTAGAAATCATGGGAGGCGTGTTGCTGCTGTGGATCGGTGTCGGTCTGCTCAAGGGCGAGGATGAAAGCGAGCAAAGCGGAGATGCCGTCAAGGTCGGCATGATGGCCGCAGTTCGCACCATCTTGCTGGCGGATCTGGTGATGAGCCTGGACAATGTGATTGCCGTGGCCGCCGCAGCCCAGGGCAATCTGGTCTTGCTGGCGCTGGGCTTGGTCATCAGCATTCCGCTGGTGATTTTTGGCTCCACGCTGATGATCAAACTCATGGCGCGCTTTCCCACCATAGTTACCCTGGGGGCTGCGCTGATCGGCTGGGTGGCCGGAGAGACGCTTGCCAGCGATCATGTGCTGGAGGGCCTGATTCAGGCTCATCCCTGGCTTAGCCATGCGGCAAGTGGTTGCAGTGGGAAAAATGTGGCAGGCACGCAATGCAACCCCATCTTCTGGGGCATAAGCCCGCCGCCACAAATCGGGTGTGCCTGTGCCAGCCTCGAAATTGAACGATTAAAAAGTGAGCTAATAGCGCCTATTCAATGGGGTTTTAAAATATAAAGAACCCTGTAAATTAATCAATCAAAGCGCAATCTGCTCCTGATATTGAAGTAATCACCCATGCCCCTGCCGGGGAGCGACGGCTTCATCTGTCTTTTGCACTAGGGCTGGCTGGACTTTGGCAATTACGTTACGCTGAAGACCTGCTCTGACCACGCCCATGTTCCGCACTCTGTTTGCCATGCCTGCTGCACAGCCCCCCAGACCGCCTGCCGCATGGCCTGCTGTGCGCATGATCGCGCGCGTGCACACGGGGTTGGTGCGTACCAATAACGAGGATGCCGTTAGCATCCACCCTGAGGCCAGCCCCTGGCCTGTGGCCGTGCTGGCCGATGGCATGGGCGGTTACAACGCCGGGGAAGTCGCCAGCGCGATGGCCGTCAGCGTGATACCCGCAGCCCTGCAGCACACGCACGAGGAACTGGTCGGTGTCGATGTGGAGCTGGAGGCCGCATCCAAGGACTTGCAAGAGGCCTTGTGCCTGGCCAATGCCGCAATCCGTGAAGCCGCCAGGGAAACACCTGGCTGCCAGGGCATGGGCACTACGGTGGTCGCTGCTGCCATCGTTGCAGGGCATGCGGTGATTGCTCACCTCGGTGACTCGCGGGCTTATGCATGGCGCACCGGCCAACTGACCCGCCTTACCCGGGACCACTCCCTGGTCCAGCAAGAGATGGATGCCGGTCATCTCAGCGCGCAAGATGCCCAGGCTTCGGGCCTGGGTCACCTCGTCACGCGGGCTTTGGGGGTGCAGATGTCTGTCGATCCCGAACTGAACCGCTGGCCGCTGCAGGCGCAAGATCGCCTCATGCTGTGCTCGGACGGCGTCACCGACATGCTCGATGACTCCCAGCTAGAAGCCTTGTTCGCTGCGGAGTCCTCACTGCCGGAACTGCTCACGGCTTTGCTGAGTGCCGCCAATGCTGCGGGCGGCAGAGACAACATCAGCGTGGTGCTGATGGAGGACGCTCAACGGGTCGCGCAAGGCCCGGGATCTCAAAGCACAAGCTTGTTTTGACCTTTACCCGATGTTCCGTTGAGAATGACTGTGTCAAAGAGCATACACAGTCAGTCGACTGTGCAGGCTTTTGCTGGTTTTGAAGCGGGGTCCGGTTCGCAACAGGGGCTGTTTTCATAGAATCACCCATAAGGTGGTCATTGTTTCAAACAGTAACCGCCAAACTATCCTCGGGTCTGTCCCGCTGCATTCAGGAGCTTTCGAGCATGCCGATCTTGGTCATTTCTATCGATGGCGCTGTGGTCAAAGAAGTACCGCTCACCAAAGAGCGCACTACGCTGGGCCGACGTCCGTATAACGACATCGTGATCGACAATCTTGCCGTCAGCGGTGAACATGCCGTGATCACCATAGCCGACGGCGCTGTGGCGATCGAAGACCTGCGCAGTACCAACGGCACCTATGTCAACGGAAAATCCGTGAAGCGTCATAGCCTGGTGCATGGCGATCTGCTGGATATCGGACGTTACAAAATCCGCTTTGTGAATGCCGGCGAAGAGCCCGCTCGCACCTCTGCTGCACTGGAAGCCATTGCCGCCGTCTCCTCCGCCATGGCGGAGAGCGCCGATGACGTGCACAGCAGACTCAGTACGCCTTCCGGTTTTGGCGAGCTCACCGGCTTTGCGCCTACACAGCATGGCATGTCGTCCATGCTGCCAGAGCGGCATGCCGTGGTGCGAATGCTCAGCGGCAGCATGACAGGCAAAGAAGTCTCACTCTATAAAGTGGTCACCACCCTGGGCCGCCCGGGCGTGACCATTGCCTCCATTACCCAAAAGCCCCATGGCTTTGTGCTGACGCATATGGAAGGCGAGAGCGCATCGCTCAAACTCAACGGCCAGGAAGTCGGCCCGCTGCCCGTACCCTTGCTCAATGGCGACACCATGGAGCTGGCCGGTACGCGTATGCAGTTTGTGGTGGGGTGATGGCGCCACTTGGAATGCGTAGGCTGATACTTACAAAATTGTCACCATCGTTGCCTGGATAAGTCAAAAGAGACACTTTTTGGCAACTGTCGCGCGGCGAAAAATGTCAACACCGAAGTGCCTCCGCCTGTGGTCGGTAGTTGGCACGACGATTGCTTAGAAGGAACGTACTTCTTCAACCAAGGAATTTTTCATGAAGCGTTCCATTCAAAAGGGTTTCACCCTGATCGAACTGATGATCGTTGTGGCGATTATCGGTATTTTGGCTGCAGTGGCTTTGCCGGCTTATCAGGATTACACCGTGCGTGCACGCGTCTCTGAAGGTCTTGTGATGGCTTCTGCCGCAAAGCTGAACGTTCAAGACGTTCTGGCTTCGGGTAACCCTCAAGCCGATACAAATGGTTACGCAACTGGTTATACCAACCCACAAGCTACACGTAACGTCGCCTCGATGGGCATCACTCCTGCCACAGGCGTTATCACAATTACCACGACGGCCGCTGCAGGGGCTGGTACGGTGACCTTGACCCCCAACGCACCTGCCGGTTCGGCCTTGCCCACCGGTACTGCAGCATTCACGCCTCCTGCACAAGCCGTCGCTTGGCGCTGCATGGCAGCTAATGCTTCTGCAGGTAGCTTTACCGGCACAACCGCTGGCACATTGGCCGCGCGTTTTGCACCTTCCGAGTGCAAGTAATATTTAGCTAATCTATTTAGCTAAAAAGAGCGCTTCGGCGCTCTTTTTTCATCATTAAAAACATTATGCAATGGAATCAAAGATTTAAGTTTTCCTCCAAATCTGCCCTCATTCATTTGATTTTCAGTATATTTATATTGTCAGCAATATGGATTATTATTTTTTTTATTTGGTACCCAGAACCCTATGACAAGTTGTCTGGAATATCAAACATATTTATTTATTTGCTGTTAATAGATGTTGTATGTGGTCCGCTACTAACACTTATTTTGTTCGACCAAAGAAAAACCAAAAAAGCTTGGTCTTTTGATATCGCAATTATTCTACTCATACAAGCATCAGCTCTTTCTTACGGAGTATTAATTACACACAATGCACGACCTGCCTTTCTTGCATATGAAGGTGATAGATTCAGACTGGTCAGCTCCTTAGATATTGATACAAACAATACATTGTTCAAAAATTCAGACTATGTAAATAAATTTTTAAGTGGCCCTGTGTTGATTGGTGTAAAACTAAGCAATCCAGGCGACGACGATTACTTGCGTAGCGTGCAGCTTTCACTGAAAGGAGTTTACCCTGCATTCAGGCCGGAGCGCTGGATATCTTATGAGTCGGTAAAAAAAGAGGTGTTAATTTCGTCAAAATCTCTTGCTCCATTTATGAGGCCCAGCAATCCCGCCAATCATTTAATCTTAAATTTTTTAAATAACAAAAATCTAAGATTAAGCGATGTTAGTTATCTACCGATAACATCTGATAAATCACAAATGGAAAACTGGATTGCAATCATCAGAAAAGACACTGGCTATCCCTTGGATTTTCTACCTATAAATGGATGGGAAGAATGATAGAAAATATAAAAAAAATAGCATTTATATTTATACTTCCTCTTCCTTGGTTGTGGCCTATTTCATTTGGTCCATGGGCAGAAGCCATTCCATGGCTTTTCTCCCTGGCTGTTGCCGCCATTATTATGGTGGTGTGGCCTGTTTCTGAAGATAATGTTACGACTGATATAGCAACAGCATTTGCAATAGGCGCTGTTATTAGCGTATTTCCAGAAATAATTCAATATTTTGGTTTGTCCAGCCTTGAAATATTTTGGCCGTGGATAAGAGATACAGCACCTGGGGTTTCTATCGGTAATATAGGGCAGCCCAATCAACAGGCTACGCTCTTAGCAATCGGTCTTATTTCCACTTATTGGATATATTGTCATCGAAGAATATCTCTTCCTGCCTTTTTAGCCGCAAGCACATTAATTTCAATTGGAATTGCGCTAAGCGCATCAAGAACTGGGGCTTTATATTTATTATGTGTCCCATTTATTTCGTGGTGGATATTTAAGAGCGATAAAAAAATATTTTTCTGCTATATATTCGCCTGTTTTTTTTTCTACGTACTCACAAGCCTAGCGGCCCCATATATTGCAAATAGCATAGGCATTGAAAATGCAAAAAGTGTTTTTATAAGAATAATTGGCATTGGAAGTTCTTGCGAAAGCAGAAGTATTCTCTGGGGAAATGTAATTGAGCTTATTTCACAAAAACCTTGGCAAGGCTGGGGCTGGAATAATCTTAGATACGCTCAATACATTACAGATTTTGAAAGTCCAAGACTATGCTCAGTACTGGGGAATGCACATAATATACCATTGCATTTCGCAGTCACACTTGGCATCCCAATTACTATATTTATTTGCTCGATAGCAATTTATTTTTTCATAAAATTAACACCATGGAAAGAAACGAATCCCAAAAAAAGATATTTATGGGCCGTGCTCATTCCAATCGGAATTCATAGCATGCTCGAATTTCCTCTATGGTATGGTCCATTTCAAATAATATCTGCAATTTGCATTTATTTAATAATAAAGCAAAAAACAAATCCTATTGGTTTTAAAAAAAATACAGCCATCAGGTACTGCGTCTCAGTCTCGGTGATGGCATTAAGTTTATGGGTATTTATTGATTACCAGAGAGTCACGCAAGTATATCTTCCGCCAGATTTAAGAGTGGAAGAGTTAAAAACTGACAGCTCTCTAGAAAAATCCATAATTTATTCTTCGAAAACTATATTTTTTTCTGATCAATCAAACTTTGCTACAGTTATTTTTATAAATCCAGATAAAAATAATTCATTAATAATTAATAAATTGGCGAATAATCTTCTTCACTTTTCACCAGAACCTCGTGTTATCAAAAGACTTCTTGAAAGTGCTTTAATTATCGGAGACACAGATCAGTACAATCTGCACAAGAAAAGATTTGAAATAACATACCCCAAAGAATATTTGAAATGGTTAGAAAGTGAGTCAGCTAATAACTGAATAATTATCAGACTTCCCCCCACGCTTTTCCATCACCTTGATTCCCCCCATCACCATTCCCTTATCCACCGCCTTGCACATATCGTAAATAGTCAGCAAGCCGACTTGCACGGCGGTCAGGGCTTCCATTTCCACGCCGGTCTGGCCCATGGTCTCCACAGTGGCGGTGCAGAGAATGGCTTGGGATTCGGGTTGCAGTTCAAACTCCACGGCCACGCGGGTCAGGGCCAGGGGGTGGCATAGGGGGATGAGGTCGCTGGTTTTCTTGGCGGCCATGATGGCGGCGATGCGGGCGATGCCCAGCACGTCGCCTTTTTTGGCCGTGCCGTTTTGCACAATCGCCAGCGTCTCGGGCTTCATGGTGATCTGGCCCTGGGCCACGGCCACGCGGTGGGTACGGGGTTTGGCGCCAACGTCCACCATATGGGCCTGGCCTTGGGCGTCGAAGTGGGTAAGAGAGGACATGAGGGTGTTTCTTTCGTGTCGGGGCTGGGCGCATGCGCGAGTCCAGCGGTGTTGCTGGCCCGGCTTTACTCTGGGATAAGCCGCCAGGCCGGGCAGCGCAAATCAATCAGGGCATCATAGTGGGGTGTTGAACTGCTGGCAGCTCAGACGGCTGAATGCTGGCAATGCTGTGGTCGCCATGCCAATTGTGATGAAAAAACTGCTTCAACCCCATACCTTCAAATCGCTAACAGCTTCTATATTGATAGCAATTCAGTGTGCAACCCTGGTCCTGACACCTGCGCAGGCCGCTGGTTTGCCCACGTTGGGCGACGGTGCCTCGTCCATCACCACGGGCGATGAGCGCCGGTTGGGCGACTCCATCGTCAAGGAGTTGTACCGCGATCCTGACTATCTGGATGATCCGGTACTGCAGGAGTATGTGGAAGGCATATGGCTGCATCTGCAGGATGCGGCGCGCAAGCGCGGTGAGCTGTCGCCTGAGCTGGAAGAGCGCTTTGCCTGGACTTTGCTGCTGGGCAAGGACAGGCAGGTCAACGCTTTTGCGCTGCCCGGTGGCTATATGGGCGTGTACCTGGGGCTGATCAGCGTGGTGGGCAGCGGGGATGAGCTGGCCTCGGTCATTGCGCACGAAACCAGTCACATCACCCAGCGCCATATTGCGCGCATGCTGGCCCAGCAAGGCAAGCAGGCGCCGCTGATGCTGGCTTCCATGTTGCTGGGGGCGCTGGCGGCCACGCGTAGCCCCGATGCGGCCATGGCCATCATGATGGGCGGGCCGGCGGCGATGATGCAAAACCAGCTCAATTTCTCGCGGGCTATGGAAAGCGAGGCCGACCGCGTGGGCTACAGCCTGATGGCGCCGGCGGGCTTTGCACCACAAGGTTTTGTGAGCATGTTCGGCAAGCTGGAGCAGGCCAGCCGCCTCAATGACAACGGTAGCTGGCCTTATTTGCGCAGCCACCCGCTGACCACGCAGCGGATTGCCGATATGGACTCGCGCATTCCGGCCGGCAAGCGCGCCAGTGCACCAGCGCCGACCTTGGCCCACGCCATGATGGCTGCGCGGGCGCGCATCCTCTCCAACCCTGGGGTGGATGTGCGCCGCCAGTGGATGGACTTGCCCCGTTCCGGCAGTTTTGGCAATGCCAGCCAGGTGGAGCAGGTGGGCCAGCTCTATGCTGCCAGCCTGAGCGCGATGGAGCTCAGGGAGTGGAAATCCGCCCGCGAGATGACGCAGCGCTTGCTGGCGGCGGTGGCCGGCAACCCCGAAGCTTTGGTACAGGCCCAGTGGCTGCAGGCGGAGTTGGAGTACAAGGCGGGCAATGCGCAGGCGGCACTCGATGCGCTACCCCAGCGGCAGGCGACCGCGGCCGTGCAGGCGCCCAAGCCCACGGCCAGTGGCAACCTGGCCGGGCCCAGCCTGGCCACAGTGAATGTGGTCGAGCATGTCGCGCCGCGCAGGCCCGAGATGCTGTTGCGTACCGATATCCTGCTCAAGCTCAATCAGTCCAGCGGCATGGCTGGTCCGCTGCAGACCTGGGTGGCGGATCATCCGCGCGATGCCGGAGCCTGGCAGACGCTGGCGCGCGTATGGCGCGCCCAGGGACAGGAGCTGCGGGCTTTGCGGGCCGAGGCCGAGGCGCAGGTGGCGCATTACGATTACGCGGCGGCGGTGGACCGCTTCAAGGCGGCGCAGGACATGGCCCGCAAGGCGGGCGGCCAGGCCGATTACTTTGAGGCGTCCATCATCGACACGCGCTTGCGTGCCGTGCAGGAATTACTCCGGGAACAGGCGAGCGACAAGAGCATCAACAAATAAGCCCAGCGCCGAATAGATCAGTGCACCCAGCATGGCGGCCCAAAAGCCGCTGACATGAAAGCCGCCGAGGATGCCCGAGGCCATCCAGAACATCAGCCCGTTGACAACAAACAGGAACAGACCCACGGTGATGATGGTCACTGGCAGGGTCAGCACCACCAGAATGGGGCGAATCACGGTATTGAGCAGGCCGATGACCAGGGCCGCGATCATGGCCGAGCTGAAGCCCTGTACTTGAACGCCGCTGTACACATAGGTGACCAGCAGCAAAGAGGCTGCACAAAGCAGCCATTTGACGATGATTTTCATAGATTCAGCATAGCAGTGGCGGCTGCTTGAGGCAGGAAAAAGCCTTGTGCAGCTTTCACCGCACAAGGCTTGAAGATTTGTCCGCTATCAGTCTGCCAAAGGGCTTCAGATCGAGAGCGATTCCTCGACCACAAAGCCCAGCATGGCGCCGAGAGCGGCCATGGTGCCAGGCAGATTCCAGCGGCGACCTGAGGCGTTGGGTGCATCGGCGGTCTTGGCGGGCGCTGCCTGCATGGCTTCCTGCTTGGGGCGGCGGGCGTCGATGATCTGGGCTGCGCCGTGTTCCTGTTGCAGCTCGGCAATCAGCTCGGTCAGCGGGCCCTTGGCCAGCACGGGGGTGACCTTGGCGCCGGGCACGGACATGACGGGCAGCACGGCAGCAAACAGCTTGTCTGCCCATTTGCCACGCCAGTTTTCGCGGGCGCGGTGGCTGACCCATTTGCTCACACGGTGGGTCATGCGCGGGGCACAGGCAACCAGCAGCCAGTGGGAAGAAGCCGCCTGGCTAGATCCCGCGAGAGCCTGAAGCATGGGCAGGGCGTATGCGGCGTCATCCACGTAAACAATGATGGGGGTCAAGATGCGTCCTTGTTGGAGCGGTGTTGAGGGAAAGCAGCCTCCTGTAGGAGGCTTCCGACACTATTGTGAAGCGTGAAGGGCCGGCTTGTATAGCAGCCCTTCACCAGCCTCAGGTTTTAGCCAGGCTGGGCCTGTGCTTAGTGGCTGTGCGCGACAGCTGCGGGGCGGCGGCTGGCCACCCACTTGCCCAGGGCCAACACCAGCAGAGCGCCGCCAACGTGGGCAACCCAGTACAAGGTGGTGGAAATCTGGGCCAGACCTTGTTCGTTCAGCGTGCCCAGCTTGGGCATCCAGGTCCACTTGTCAGCGTTCACGAACAGCGGATCGGTCACCAGCATGCCGCCAGCAATCCAGCCCAGCAGCATGCCGCCGGCCACGATGATGATGGGGAAGCGCTCCATCAGCTTGATTACCAGCTGCGAGCCCCAAACGATGATGGGGATCGAGATCAGCAGGCCCAGGGTCACCAGCAGCATCTGGTGTTCGCCCGAGCTTTGGGCTGCACCGGCAATGGCGATCACGTTGTCCACGGACATCACCAGGTCGGCCACGATGATGGTCTTGATGGCGGCAAACAGCTTGTCGCTGCCCTGGATGTTGTCATGGCCGTCTTCATCGGGAGCAATCAGCTTGATACCGATCCACACCAGCAGCAAGGCGCCGATGAGCTTGAGTGCAGGCAGGGCCAACAGCGTCATGGCGAAGGCGATCAGAATCACGCGCAACACGATGGCACCGGCGGTGCCATAGATGATGCCCTTGCGGCGCTGCTCGGGCGGCAGCTTGCGGCAGGCCAGCGCGATCACGACCGCGTTGTCGCCACCCAGCAGGATGTCAATGATGATGATTTGCCCCAGCGCAATCCAGAACGGCGTGTGGGTGAGAAAGTCCAGATCCATGTGTTGTTTCCTCGTTGTCGAATGCCGCTGACAGCCAGTGATCGCAGAATAACCGCGCTTGCCATCAACATCAAATTACCGATGTGACGTAAGGCCAAGTGCTTGATCCGGGCGAGGAAAACCATGCTCGGGGGAGTGCGCCTTGATCGACCGTCATCAGGTCCATCAAAGGTCTTGCTCGATTGCAGCGTGACTGCAACCCGGAGGGCCGGAAGCCTGAGGCTTCGTATTGACGACCATCCGATACCGGCAAAAAGCCAGTGAGGAGCTACTCCCCTTCGAAGCTGCGGATTTCATCACAGCCCACTCTATATGGCAAGGCTTAAAACCCATGTTGTTGACAGGTTTTATATCGTAGAAAACGCTGAGGGTGAAGATATTGCCTGCGTTGATTGCTATAAATTAATGAGCAACCTTGCTGCAGCGAGCAAAGAGAGGGCGGCTTATGATTTCGGCCCGGAGTCTTTCTGAGCCCATGAACGCTGCCATTCACATCACCGATATCGAAGCCGCCATCAACTACTGGCGCGCGCGCGCTCCATCGCCGGATGGTGTCTTGCTCAGCCCCGAAGTGCGGGCGCTGGCCGAGGTGTATGGGCTGATGATTGTGAGCCGCGAGGTGGACGTGAATACGGTGGGCTTTCCGTCTCACGCCATGGCGGCCTGGCTGGTCTGGTACGACACCATGCCCGACACGCCCTGTATTGCGATCTGCTCGACCAGCCAGGGCGACGCAAAGTGCAAGGGCTGCGGCCGCAGCTTTGACGAGGTGCAGTTCTGGACGGCCATGGAGCCTGCCGAAAAGCGTGTGGTTTGGCGCCGGATCACGGCAGAAGGTGATTCCTGGCGCTTTAACCGCTATGCGGAGCGCGCGACCGAGAATCGCCTGCCGCGCGGATAACAGGGCTTAGAACGTGTTGACGATCTCCTCGGCGCCGCGCCAGTACCGTTGCGGGATGGGATGCTAGGCGCGGGTGCGCAGCAAGGCTGTTGCCTTGCAAGCGACCGCAACGCCGCAGACCGCCCGCAAAGGCACTGGCCCGCAGGGTTGAGGCGAAATCGGGCGATTTCTGCGCGCTGCGGCTGGCTTGCACCCCCGGTGCAAGCTGCTCCACATCGCTTCGAACTCATCCCGATTGCGTCTCAACGCGGCTGCGTAGAGATCGTCAACACGTTCTTACTTCCAGCGAACTGGCTCAACAAACACCGTACCCAGATTGCTGGACAGGGTCAGCTGGCCTTCCTGAATCGTGGCTTGCAGCTGCATGCTGCGCTCGGCCAGGCTGCCCAGTTGCTGGGCGACTTCGGCGTCGATGTAATGCACTTCCAGCTTGCTCTGGCGGGCCAGCTTGCCTTCCAGGCCTTTCCACCAGATGTGGGACGAATGGTGGAAGGGGTAGACCAGCATGTGGTCCGACTTGTTGCAGGCCTTGGTGATGGGCTTTTCGTCGGGCTGGCCGACTTCGATCCACAGACGTTTCTGGCCGGTGTAATCGGTGATGTGCACATCGGGATCGTCCGGGTCGGACAGGCCGATACCAAAGCCCAGCGTGCCGTCGCCGTTGCACAAGTCTTGCAGCTTCCAGGCATTCAGCGCCAGGGCCACCAGGCGCACCATCATGCGGTCGTCGGTCTCGCTGGGGTGGCGGGCCAGAGTCAGGTTGTGGTCGGCGTAGTAATTGTGGTCGATGTCGGCAATCGACAGATTGGCTTTGAAGATGGTGGACTTGATGGCCATGGCGGTAGGCAGTGCTGCCCGCAGGCAGTCCAAAAACAATGATGTAAAAACAAGAGCTGCCTGCGCCTGATTGTTCAGGGTTTGGCAGCTCTTTCTATCTGCAACTGCCTGTTTTCAGGCGGTTGAAGCTATGGATTACGTAGCGAAGCTTAGACGCGCTTGGCCAGCTCGGCAGCCTTGCCGATATAGGAAGCAGGCGTCATGGCCAGCAGGCGATCCTTGTCCGCCTGGGGGATTTCCAGGCTGTGGATCAGCTTGTGCAGGTCTTCGGCCAGCACGGTCTTGCCACGCGTCACTTCCTTGAGCTTTTCGTAAGCGCCTTGCACGCCATAGCGGCGCATCACGGTCTGGATGGGCTCGGCCAGCACTTCCCAGGCGTGGTTCAGATCGTCCTGCAGGCGCTCTTCGTTGAGTTCCAGCTTGTTCAGGCCGGTCATCAGCGAGGCATAGGCCAGCGTGGTGTAACCGAAGGCCACGCCGATGTTGCGCAACACGGTGGAGTCGGTCAGGTCACGCTGCCAGCGGCTGATAGGCAGCTTTTCGGCCAGGTGCTTGAGCATGGCGTTGGCCATGCCCAGATTGCCTTCGCAGTTCTCGAAGTCGATGGGGTTGACCTTGTGCGGCATGGTCGAAGAACCGATTTCGCCGGCCTTCAGGCGCTGCTTGAAGAAGCCCAGGGACACATAGCCCCAGATGTCGCGCGACAGATCAATCAGAATGGTGTTGGTGCGGGCCATGGCGTCAAACAGCTCGGCCATGTAGTCATGGGGCTCGATCTGGATGGAATAGGGCTGGAAGCTGATGCCCAGGCCCTTGGGTTCGGGCGATTCCACCACGCTCTGGCTGAAAGCTTCCCAGTCGAAGTCGGGCCAGGCCGACAGGTGGGCGTTGTAGTTGCCCACGGCGCCGTTCATCTTGCCCAGAATCTTCACGCCGGCAATATTGGCCGCGGCTTTTTGCAGGCGCACCACCACGTTGGCGAGTTCCTTGCCCACGGTGGTAGGAGAGGCAGTCTGGCCGTGGGTGCGGCTGAGCATGGGCACTTCAGCGTAGAGGTGGGCCATCTCGCGCAGCTTGGCGATTATGCCTTCGACGGCGGGCAGCAGCACGGTGTCGCGGCCGACGCGAATTTGCAGGGCGTGGCTGGTGTTGTTGATGTCTTCGCTGGTGCAGGCAAAGTGCACGAATTCCGAGGCCTTGTGCAGTTCGGCACGGGCATCGAACTTGGACTTGATCCAATATTCCACGGCCTTTACGTCGTGGTTGGTGGTCTTTTCGATGGCCTTGATGGCATCGGCATCGGCTTCGGAGAAATTGGTTACGAGGCTGTGCAGATAGTCGCGCGACTCGGCCGACAGCGGCTCGAATTCGGCAAAGCCGGCATCCGACAAGGCGATGAACCAGGTCACCTCCACCTGAACACGGCGGTGCATATAGCCGTATTCGCTCATGATGGGACGCAGTGCAGACAGCTTGGCGGCGTAGCGGCCGTCCAGCGGAGAAATGGCGGTGAGGGAGGACAGGTTCATGGTGGCGCAATTGTAGGTGCGCAGCATCAAGCGCACGCTGCGCTGGGTTGCTCATGTGCTTGGCAATCCGTCGCCATCCACGGGTGCTCCCTATACGCAGGACAGCGCTCATGGCCGCAGAAGTAGCGCATAGAATCCATCTACCGGTCTGTCGCCGGTGACCTGTGTCATGGGGTAGCTGCTATGAAACTGATAGGCTCAACCTCCAGTGCCTACGTGCGAAAAGTCCGCATCGTGCTCGCTGAAAAAAAGCTGGACTACCAATTCGTCGAGGAAAACCCCTGGGAGGCGGAGCGCACGCCCGGTACCGGCAATCCTCTGGGCAAAGTGCCGCGTCTGATCATGGAGGGCAGCGAAGCCATCTTTGACTCGCGGGTCATCGTTGAGTACCTGGACACCCTGTCACCCGTGGGCAAGCTCATTCCCGGCACCGGCCGTGAGCGGGCCGAGGTCAAGACCTGGGAAGCGCTGGCGGATGGCCTGCTGGATGCGGGTGCACTGGCGCGCCTGGAAGCCACCTGGCCCGGCCGCACCGAAGAGCAGCGCTCTCAGGCCTGGATGGATCGCCAGCTGGGCAAGATCAAGGCGGCGCTGAAAGTCATGTCACACGGACTGGGCGAGAAGCCGTTTTGCTGCGGCGGCACGCATCTGACGCTGGCCGATATCAGCGTGTGCTGCGCTTTGGCCTGGCTGGATTTTCGCTTTCCCGAGCTGGACTGGCGTGCCGATCACCCCAATCTGGACACGCTGCTAACCAAGATCGGCGCTCGCCCCAGCTTTGCCGCGACCGTGCCCCACTGAGCACAAGGCACGACACAAGAAAAGGCCGCTGTGCAGCGGCCTTTTCTTTGCTTGTTAAAAAAGTTGCGAAGCATCCCGAAACGAATTAAGAGAGGGAGGGAGGAGAAGCGCTCCGGGCCTTCATTGGGCTATACCCAAAGTCTTCGCAACATGAAACTAGGTTGTGCTTGTCCTGTCAATCCAACACATGCTTGATAGATGCGTCACTCTTGCAGAAGTTCAAGCCTCTGTGGCGCTCAAGTTGTAACAGTTTAGAGCTTGATGGCGGCCGCGCTGTAGGCCGCTTTTGACGAATCGTGAGAGTGCTCACTCTTTGATCTTCAGGGCCGCGGTTGGGGTTGTGATCCGTCCATCCGCAGCGTGGCCATGCCCCCAGCGGCGGATGGATCGGGAAAACGCTCAATCGCCTGCTTTGGCAAACACCGCGTTCCAGAGCGCCAGCACGGCATTGCGTGGCTGGCGGGCCTGTTCAGGCTCAAGCTGGCCCGGCTGCTCGTCCAGCCGTGCCACGTGCTGCAGGCGGCGCAGCTCGCGGTAGGCCTTGGCGGCCTCATAGCCAACGCCCTTGGGTAGCAAGCCGGCATCTTCGGCGCGTTGCAACAGGGCGATATTGCCCACGTTGGCAATCAGCTCGCGGTGGGCGGCAGATTGCGACAGCACCAGGTACTGCACGGCAAATTCCACATCCACCATGCCGCCGGCGCTGTGCTTGACGTCGAACAGCTGGCCGCGCACCGGATGTGCGCTGCGCACACGTTCGCGCATGGTCTCGATTTCGCTGCGCAGGGAATCCGGGTCGCGCGGGGCGGTAATGACGGCTTCACGCACGGCGTCAAAGCGCTCGTGCAGATGCATATCGGTCATGGGCTGGCCGGGCGGCGGCGGAAAGTCGCGGCTTCCCAGCACAAAGCGGGCGCGGGTCATGGCTTGGTGCTCCCAGGTCCAGGCGGTGTTGCTGCCGCGCTGCTGCTGGTAGTTGGCGTAGGACTCGAAGCTGGTCACCAGCAGACCGGAGTTGCCGTTGGGGCGCAGGGCGGTGTCGATCTCGAACAGATCGCCTTCACCGGTCTTGACGGTGAGCCAGTTGATGAGCTTGCGCACAAAGGCCGCATAGACCTCGGGGGCGCGGTCATCGTCGTCGTCGAACACAAAGACGATGTCCAGGTCGCTGCCGTAGCCCAGCTCCTTACCGCCCAGCTTGCCGTAGCCAATGATGCCGAAGCGGGGCGAATCGCGGTGGCGGTTCTTCAGGCGTGCCCAGCACCACTGGGCGGTGACGCGCAGTATGCAGTCGGCCAGGGCGCTCAGGTCATCGGCCACCTGCTCCACGGTAATGCGGCCCTCGATGTCGCGGGCCAGAGTGCGAAAAACCTCGGCATGGTGAGCGCGGCGCAGCAGATTGAGCAGGGTTTCGTCGTCGTCTTCGCCCGTCGATTGCAGGGCGGCCAGGCGCAGGGCCAGCTCGCGCTCGAAATCGGCGGCAATGAAGCGCTCCTTGAGGATGGCATCGCTGGCCAGCTCGTCAATCACGCCGGGGTGTTGTTGCAGATAGCGTGCAGGCCAACGTGCTGCACCCAAAAGGTGTAGCAGCCTTTCGTGAACTGCCGGGCGTTCCAGCAGCAAAGCCAGGTAGCTTTCGCGACGCAGCAGCGGCTCCAGCCACTGTAGAAAGCGTCGGGCCGCCTCTTCGGGCACCTGGGCGCTTTCCACCCATTGCGAGGTGCGCTCAACCAGGCGGAACAAGCGGGCGCGCGCTTCATCGCGCAGGCCGGTGATGCGGGCGTTGTTGCGCCAGTCTGCCACCTGCCCGGCCAGGACGGGCGGCAGCAGCTCGATCAGGTTCTCAATCTCCTGCGGCGTGGGCGTGTTGCTGGCTGCACTCTTGGCGCCGCCGCAGCGGCCGCTGTTGCACTGCTGGGCATCGCCGCCCAGCAAGGTATCGAACTCTTCGGCCACGCGCTCGCGGTGTTCGTCAAGCTGGTGCAGAAAGCCGCGGGTGTCGGCGAAGCCCATGGTGCGGGCAATCCACAGCAGATCGTCATCGCGGGTGGGCAGCACATGGGTTTGCTGGTCGTCCAGATACTGAATGCGGTGCTCGACCTGGCGCAGAAAGACATAGGCCTGGGTCAGCGCCTGGGCAATGTCCTGGCTCATCAGATCGGCCCGGGCCAGACGGTGCAGCGCTTCCAGCGTGGGGCGGCAGCGCAGCTCGGGGAACTGGCCGCCGCGAACCACCTGCAGTAGCTGCACGATGAATTCGATTTCGCGTATGCCTCCGCGCGAGAGCTTGACGTCGTTGGCGCGTTCGGGATGGCCTGCGCTGCGCTTGGCCGCATGCTCGCGGATCTGGCGATGCAGCACGCGCAGCGAATCGAACACTGAGTAATCGAGATAGCGGCGAAAAACAAAAGGCAGCACCACGTTGCGCAAGGCCTGGACATGGGGCGACTGCACGGCGGCATAGGGGGCGACCACGCGGCTCTTGAGCCAGGCAAAGCGCTCCCATTCGCGGCCGTGGATCTGCAGGTACTCCTCCAGCGAGGCCAGCGAGACGGCGGGCGCACCCGAGTTGCCATTGGGGCGCAATGCCAGATCCACGCGAAACACAAAGCCATGCTCGGTGGTGTCGCCGATCAGCCCATAAATACCTTTGACGGCGCGACCAAAGTATTCATGGTTGGAGATCACGCCTCGGCCGTCGCTCTGGCCAGCGGTATCGCCATCTGTTTCATAGACGTAGATCAGATCGATATCGCTGGAGACATTGAGCTCGCGCGCTCCGAACTTGCCCATGCCTATGACCCACAGCTGCACGGGCTGGCCGTCCGGGCCCTGCGGCGCACCGTGGCGGGCGTCCAGATCGGCTCTGACCTGGGTGCAGGCTCGGTCCAGTGCCAGCTCGGCCAGCTCGGTGACGGCCTTGGTCACTACGGAAAGCGTAGCGCTTTGCTCGCAATCCTGGGTGATGAGTCTGTCCATCACCAGCTGGCGCAGCACGCGCAGGCTGGCCGAAAGATCCAGACCGCGCTGGGCAAGCGTGGCCAGCGCCTGCTCCATCAAGGCCTTGTCGGGTGCCCCCGGCGGCAGAGCATCAAACCAGTTTTCGTAACGGCGGTGCAGCCGCTGCTGAAAGCGTGAATACTGGGCCAGGGAAGAAATATTCAAGGCGTTGTCTGCCATTGCGTACTCTGGGAACTGCATACGGACCGCGAAAAATTGGCCATGCAGGCGGATGACCCCCAGGGCAACGCTTGGTTACCGAATTGCCGATGAGGGGGCCGGTCATAATTCCCGCCATTGCTCAAGCCACAGATGATCGAACCGAAACCGCACCCAACTCGCCGAACCCATAGGCTGGCCAGCTTGGCACGGTGGTCACTTGGTGTGATTTTGAGCTTATGGCTTCTGGTGGCCGCCGTGTGGGGGGTGCTCCATGGCTGGATTGTGCCGCGAATCAGCGAGTGGCGCCCCGAGCTGCAATCCCTGGCCTCACGTACCCTGGGTGTACCGGTCACCATCGGTTCGCTGTCGGCCCGGCGCGATGGAATCATTCCCCGTTTCGAACTCGGCGATGTGGTGCTGCACGACCCCGCCAGCGGCAGCGAAGCCCTGCATTTGTCGCGCGTGGTGATAGGCGTTTCCGCTCATTCGCTGCTGACGCTGGGGGTGGAGCAGATCTATGTGGAAGCTCCGGACCTGACGATTCGCCGTGCAGCAGATGGTCATATTTTCATAGCTGGTATCGCAATGGATACCAGGGTCAGCGGCAATAACTCTGCTGCAGACTGGATTTTTTCCCAACCGGAAATTGCCTTGCGCCACGGTCGGCTGCAATGGGTGGACGAGCTGCGCCAGACCCCGCCGCTGTTGCTGACCGATGTGGATCTGGTGTTGCGCAACAAGGCCTGGAGCCACTCGCTGCGCCTCGATGCCACGCCGCCCGAGGCCTGGGGTCAGCGCTTTACCGTCATGGGCAACTACAAGGAGCCGCTGCTTTCCGTCCATGAAGGGCAGCTGGATCGCTGGAGCGGCCAGACCTATCTGGACTTTGCGCAGATAGACCTGTACCAGGCCGGCCCCTATATCGATACGGCCGACTGGCAGCTGCAGCAAGGCCGTGGTGCCCTGCGCGCCTGGGTGGAGGTCGGCCGCGGAAAGCCGGTAGGCCTGGTGGCCGATGTGTCCATCGAATCCCTGGCCTTGCAGTGGAAGGACAGGCCGCAGCCCCTGCAGCTGCAGGCGCTGCAAGGCCGCTTGCGGGTGCGCGAGCACAACGGCTATCAGGCTTCGGTAGAGAATTTCAGCTTTACCGCTGACGACGGTCTGCAATGGCCGCGCGGCAACCTTTCCCTGAACTATCTGCCCATGGGTACGGCCGAACAGGGCCCGCTGGGCGAACGTGGCGAAATCCAGGCCGATGAAATCAATCTGGCCATTGCGGCCCAGTTGCTGCAGCGTCTGCCCGTTCCCCAGGCGCTACAGGAGCAGTTGGCGGCCATCACCCCCAGCGGCCTGCTGCGCCAGTGGCAGCTGAGCTGGCGCGGGCCCCCGCAGGCTCCGCTGCAGTTCAAGTCGTCGGGTCGGGTGGAAAAGCTCACCCTGCATTCCCAGCCGTCGCCAGACCCTGCCAGCTATGGCGTGCCCGGCATGAGCGGGATCAGCGGCCGTTTTTCCTTCGATCAGGACAGCGGCGAGGCGCAGCTGAGCAAGGACGCGGGCGTGGCCAGGGCCAGCCTGAGCTTTCCCGGCGTGTTCGAGCTGCCGGAGATTCCTTTTCAGCAACTGGATGCCACGGTGCGTTGGCAGACCCCGACCCAAGGCCAGAGCCGGGCGATCAAGGTGCAAGTGCCTCAGCTGAGCTTTGCCAACGAGGACACGGCGGGCCAGGCCCAGGCCCAGTGGCAGACCGGGGCGGGCACGGCCGCACAGCCGCAGTTTCCCGGCGTGCTGGACTTGCAGGGGCAGCTGAGCCGCGCCGACGGCGCGCGCATTTACCGCTATCTACCGCTGGATCTGGGCGGCGATGCGCTGCGCTATGTGCGTGAGGCCGTGGCCTCCGGGCAGGCCGGCAATGTGAAGTTCAAGGTCAAGGGAGAGCTGGATCTGGTGCCGTTCGAAAAGCCCGGCCAGGGGGAGTTTCACATCAGCGCCCAGGTGCGCGATGTGAACTACCGTTATGTGCCGGCCCATTTGCTGGGCGCGGGCGAGAAGCCCTGGCCCGCGCTGACGCGCCTGTCTGGCGAGCTGGTGTTCGACAGAAACTCCATGTCCGTGCGCAATGCCAAAGGCTTTCTGGGCGATAGCGCCGTGGTGGTGGACGAGGCACAGGCCAGCATCGCAGACTGGAATACCACCGAAGTGAAGGTTGCCGCCAAGGCCCATGGCGCGCTGAGCGAGATGCTGGGCGTGGTGCAGGGTTCGGCCCTGGCAGCGCTGACCGGCCATGTGCTGGACGAAAGCCGCGCCACGGGTAGCGCCAGGCTCAATCTGGATTTGTTCCTGCCCACGCTGCACATGGAGCGCAGCAAGGTCAAGGGTGAGCTGCAGTTCGCCGGAAATACCGTCAATCTCATGCCCGGCGTGCCGCCGTTGACCCAGGTGCGGGGTGCGGTGCAGTTTTCCGATACCGGCTTTGCGCTGGCTGGCGTGCAGGCCACAGCGCTGGGCGGCGATGTCAGGCTGGAGGGCGGCATGAAGCCAGAGCCGGTCAAAGCGGGTGCGGGCAAGATGGGAGCTGTGAGCAGCCCGGTGCAGATCCGCATCGAGGGCACGGCCACGGCCCAAGGTCTGCAGGAGGCCAAGGAGCTGGGCCTGCTGCCACAACTGGCCCGCCATATGCGAGGCCAGGCTCGCTACGGATTGCAGCTCAGAATTGCGCACAGCGAGCCCGACATCAGCTTTCAAAGCGATTTGCAGGGCATGGCCGTCAATCTGCCTGCGCCCTTTGCCAAGGCTGGCGAAGCGGCTTTGCCGCTGCGTGTGAACCGCCTGACGGCTCCCACGCCCGAGCCTGGCACTGATCAGATCAGCGTGCGCTGGGGCGATGCGGCGGCAGCGGTACTGGAGCGCGACATCAGCGGTGCACAAGCCAAACTGCTGCGCGGCAGCGTGGAGCTGCTGGGCAGCGGCAAGGCCTTGGCCGCGCCAACCGTCAATCTGCCGGCCAGCGGCTTGCAGGCGCGGGTGGAACTGCCGGTGGTGGATGTGGATGCCTGGGAAAAACTGCTTTCCGCACCTGTGGCTGCAGAGCCTGCGGCTTCCGCCGCCTCGCCCACGGCTGCTGCCGACTGGCTCTCCTATCTGCCCCGCCAGCTCACGCTCAAGACCGGGGAACTCAAGATCCATGGACGCCAACTGCACGATGTCTCGGCGCAGCTCACGCATGCAGGCAGCGTGTGGCAAAGCCAGGTGGATGCGCGCGAACTGGCGGGCCAGATCGAATACCGTCAAGCCACGCTGGCGGAACCCGCGGGCCAGCTGATTGCACGTCTGTCGCGTCTGGTGATTCCGGATGCCGAAGCCGATACCCAGCTGGAAGTCTCCCGCGAGCAATCCTCGCCCAGAGAGCTGCCGGCGCTGCAGGTCTCGGTGGATAACTTTTTGCTGGGCAAGCGCTCGCTGGGGCGTCTGGACGTGCAGGCGCGCAACCAGCTGGTGGCGGGCAGCCCCGGCCTGAGGGAATGGCAGCTTTCGCGCTTTGACATCACCACGCCGGAGGCTGGCCTGACTGCCAAGGGGCGCTGGGCGCTGCGTGCCGGAGACAGCAAGCATCCGGGTCACACCCAGCTGCAGTTTCAGCTCAATCTGCGGGATGTGGGCAAGCTGCTGAATCGATTTGAAATGCCGGGTGTGGTGGCCAACGGTCAGGGCAAGATGCAGGGTGAGATCAGCTGGACCGGCTCGCCCATGACGCCTGATTTCAAGACCATGTCGGGCGGCGTGCATCTCGATGTGCAAAAAGGCCAGTTTCTCAAGGCCGAGCCGGGGCTGGCCAAGCTGCTGGGTGTGCTGAGCCTGCAGGCCTTGCCGCGGCGGCTGACGCTGGACTTCCGGGACGTGTTTCGCAACGGCTTCTCGTTTGATTTCATGCGCGGCGATGTCAATATCCAGAACGGTATTGCGCGCACCAACAATATGCAGATGAAGGGCGTGAATGCCGCCGTGCTGCTGGAAGGCAGCGCCGATATCGACAAGGAAACCCAGGATCTGCATGTAGTGGTCGTGCCCGAAATCAATGCGCTGACGGCATCGCTGGTGGCCACGGCCATCAATCCGGTGATCGGTCTGGGCAGTTTTCTGGCACAAATGGTTTTGCGTGGCCCGCTGATTGCGGCGGCCACCAAGGAATTCCAGATTCGCGGCAGCTGGGATGATCCGCAGGTGATCGAGTTGCCACGACGTGCAGCCAAGGGCGGTGGTGCTGCCGATGCCGCTACGCCCAAAACAGAGGAAGCCCCATGAAAGTTGCCGCTTTGCAAATGGTGTCCGGCATGGCCGTACCCGCCAATCTGGACACTGCCAGGCTGCTGATGCAGCAGGCCGCCAGCCTGGGCGCCGAGCTGGTGGTGCTGCCCGAGTATTTTTGCGGCATGGGCGCGCGCGACACTGACAAGCTGGCATACAAAGAGGGGTTCGGGCAGGGGCCCATACAGGATTTTCTGGCCCGCAGCGCCAGGGAGCTGGGCCTGTGGGTGGTGGGCGGCACGCTGCCGCTGCAGGCCGCCGATGAGCAGCATGTGCTCAATACCAGCCTGGTGTTTTCGCCCCGGGGCGAATGCGTGGCCCGCTACGACAAGATTCATCTGTTCCACTTCGACAACGGGCGCGAACGCTATATCGAGGCTGCCGTCGTGGAGGCGGGGACCAAGCCCGTGGTCTGCGATATTCAGGCCAGAAACGGCGAAAGCTGGCGTCTGGGCTTGAGTGTCTGCTACGACCTTCGTTTTCCCGAGCTGTATCGGGCCCTGAGCGCCCAGGGCACAGATCTGCTGCTGGTGCCCAGCGCCTTCACCTACACCACGGGCCAGGCACATTGGGAGTTGCTGCTGCGCGCACGCGCCGTGGAGAATCTGGCCTATGTGCTGGCGCCGGGCCAGGGCGGAGTCCATGAAAACGGGCGCCGTACCTGGGGCCACAGCCTGCTGATTGATCCCTGGGGAGAGGTCCAGGCTCTGCGGGCTGAAGGCGCTGCGGTGGTGATTGGCGAGCTGTCTCGGCAACGCCTGAGCCAAGTGCGGCAACAATTGCCCGCTTTATCCCATCGCGTGCTGTGAGTTCCGATTCCATTCTTTCTACCGATCTTTCCTCCGAACATCCGGCAGGCTGGCCCTGGCGTCGCTGGCGCATGGCGTGGCGGCGCTGGTCGCTGTGGACGCTGCTGGTGGCCCTGGTGGTCAGCATGCTGGTCACCATGGTCTGGTTGGCCGGGCGCTATGAAGCCAGCCAAGTGCAGGAAAAGCTGGAACGCGATACCGCCAATGCAGTGGGCGATATACGGGCGGCACTGAACCGCAATCTGCAGGATTTGCTGGCGCTCAACGCGCCCGACAACGAGATCGCCGGCTGGAAGGTGCGCGCCGCCGAGCTGCTGCAGGTGCGCCGCGAGCTGATGCGTATTCAGTGGCGCAATGCCGACTTTCATGTGCGCGCTCATGCCGAGACCCCGTACCGCGCCGTGCAGTGGGAAGACGAGGAGCATTCGCGCAACAGCCTGCTTGGCGACTCTCTGACCTGCACGCATGCGCGGCGGGTGAACGGCCCCACTTATTCGCCCAGCCGTTTTCAGCTGCAGGGCGAGGGGCTGGGCACCGAGACCATGGATGTCTGCCTGCCGCTGACGCAAAGCGGCCAGATCGTGGGCTATGTGGTGGGAACCTACAGCCTGCAAGGCATTCTGATGTCTCAGGTGGGCAAGTCCTTGCCACGCACCCAGGAAGTGTCGTTCACCGAGCCGGATGGCACGCGGCTGGCCCTGGTCGGTGCGGCCTGGCGCGGCTCGCGCATGTTCACGGCCCAGCAGCTGCTGGACTTGCCGGGCAACACCCTGGTGCTGCGCATGGACAGCTGGCATCACGCGCCCAGCGTCTTCCCGAATGTGATGACGGCGCTGGTCACGCTGATGTCGATTGCGCTGATCTCGGTGGTGGTGGTGCTGGTGCGCGACAACCGCCGCCGTCTGCGCGCCGAGCGTGACCTGGGCGATGCGCTGGCGTTTCGCAAGGCCATGGAGGACTCTCTGGTCACCGGCATGCGGGCGCGTAACCTTACCGGCCACATCACCTATGTGAACCCCGCGTTCTGCAATATGGTGGGCTTTACGGCGAACGAGTTGCTAGGGCTGAACGTGGCCCCCTATTGGCCGCCCGAGCTGGCCCAGGAATATATGCTGCGTCGCGACCACCGTCTCTCGGGCATCTCGCCGCCGCCGCGAGAAGGGGCCGAGAGCGTGTTCATGCGCAAGGATGGTTCGCGCTTTCCGGTCCTGATTTTTGAGGCGCCGCTGATCAATGCCCAGGGGTTGCACACGGGCTGGATGAGCGCCTTCATCGACATCAGCGAGCAGCGGCGCATGGAAGAGCTCTCACGCTCCTCGCACGAGCGCCTGCAAGCGACGGCCCGTCTGGCCACGGTGGGCGAGATGGCTTCGCTGCTCAGCCATGAGCTGACCCAGCCGCTGGCCGCCATCTCCAGCTATGCCACGGGCGCGCTCAATATGCTGGGGGTTGCGGGCAGCGATGCCGAGCCCGACCCGCGCGAGCTGCGCCAACAGCAGCAGGACATGCGCATGGCCATGGAGCGCATCAGCTACCAGGCCGACCGTGCCGGCCGCGTCATCAAAAGCGTGCGGGATTTTGTGCGCCGCCGCGATCGCTCGCGCGAAGTGGTGACGGCGGAGGAGCTGTTTGAGGCCGTTTTGCCTCTGGTGAATCTGCAGGCGCACAAGCTGCGGGTCAAGGTGCAGTTGCAGGTGCAGCCCGGCCTGCCGTCGGTGCTTTGCGACTCGACCATGGTGGAGCAGGTGCTGCTCAATCTGGCGCGCAACGGCATGCAGGCCATGGACGGCATCGAGCTGGCTATGCGCGTACTCACCCTGCGCGCAAGCAGCCAAGAGCAAGCGGATATGTCACGTTGGGTAGAATTTTCGGTAGTGGATTGCGGAACCGGTATTTCTGACGAGATCGCCGAGCAGCTTTTCACCCCCTTCTACACCACCCGTGTCGAGGGCATGGGGCTTGGTCTGAGCCTGTGCCGCACCGTGGTGGAGCAACACGGCGGACGGTTGAGCCACCGCCGGCATCTTCCCCAGGGCACGGAGTTTGTTTTCACGCTGCCGGTCCACAGGGAACTCTGAGAGAGCCAGGATTTCATGGAACCAGTAACTGACGCCACTGTCTACATTGTGGATGACGATGCCGATGTGCGCGAAGCCTTGGCATGGCTGCTGCGTTCGCGCCGTCTGCTCAGCGAATGCTATCCCAGTGCCGAAGCCTTCGAGCTCATGCTGCAGACCCAGTCCGCGGTGCGCCGCCCCTGCTGCCTGCTGCTGGACATGCGCATGACGGGCATGAGCGGCCTGTCGCTGTTCAACCTCATGCTCGAGCGCGGCCAGACCGATGCCATGCCGGTGATCTTCCTCACCGGCCATGCCGATGTGCCCACGGCCGTGGATACGGTCAAGCGCGGCGCGTTTGATTTCTGTGAAAAGCCGTTTTCCGACAACGCTTTGGTCGACCGGATCGAGCAGGCGTTGGCCAAATCCGGCGAATTCCTGCAGGCCAAGCAGGCCAGGGAGGCGGTGCGCTGCCGGCTCAAGGAGCTGACCGAGCGTGAACAGGACGTGATGCGTCTGGTGGTGGAAGGCGTGCCCAACAAGCTGATTGCCGATCAGCTCGATATCAGCGTGCGCACGGTGGAAGTGCACCGGGCCCGCGTGTTCGACAAGATGCAGGTCAAATCGGCGGTGGAACTGGCGAATCTTTTAAGAACCCCCTGAGCGGATGCCTCTGGCCTGGGGAGAGCCGGTTTTCGGTGCTGCCCATTGGTCCTGCGCATGAAAAAGCCCCGCTTTGGCGGGGCTTTCCTTTGGGCCTGGGCACTATGCTTAACGGGCGCGTTCACCCACAAAGATTTCCACGCGGCGGTTGCGTGCGCGGCCGTCAGCCGAGTCGTTGGAGGCCACGGGCTGGCGCGAGCCCATGCCTTGCACCTGAATGCGGGTGCCGCCCACGCCACGCATGGTCAGGTAGTTGCGGGTGGATTCGGCGCGACGCAGCGACAGCGGATCGTTGATGGCGTCGGAGCCCGTGCTGTCGGTGTGGCCGATGATGCGCACTTCCGCGTTGGGGTTGTTGCGCAGGCCGTCGGCAAAGCGATCCAGGATGGGCGCGAAGTTGCCCTTGATGTCGGAGCGGCCGGTGTCAAACGAGATATCGCTGGGAATGTCCAGCTTGAGCTGGTTGTCGGCCGTCTGGGTCACGCCCACGCCGGTGCCCTGGGTGGCGGCTTCCATCTCGGCTTTCTGCTTTTCCAGATTCTTGGACCAGATATAGGAGCCCAGGGCGCCCACACCGGCGCCGATCAGGGCTCCCTGGCCCGCATGGCCGCCAGCGATGGCGCCAATGGCTGCGCCGCCGAGTGCGCCCACGCCCGCACCGGTGGCCGTGCGGCGCGTGGTGTCAGACATGCCGCCGGTATTGGCACAGCCGGCGATCAACAGTGCAGAGGCCAGAGCAGCCGTAACGGCCAGATTTTTGCGCATAGAAAACTCCTTGTGTTGGCGGCCCTTGAAAGGGTCAGACAAACGGGCTTCAAGTCTGAAGCCATCAAAGCTCAAGCGTAGCAGTGCCACAGGACGAAAATTCGTAAGACTATGTCTCTCATCGGCCAGCAGATGGCCGGTGTGGTCGCTACAGGTCTGTTATACCCTTGCTGTCGGAAAAGAGCTTGTTTTAACGCTTGGGTGGCACATCTGATTGCTCTTTGCCGGCATCCGTCAGCGGTGAAGGTGCCGCAGTTTGGGAGGGCAACTCACCCTTGTTGCGGCCCGAGAACATGGTCCACCACACAATAGCGACCAATATCGCCAACGCCAGCAGTGCTTCAAGCAAAATCAGACCCATGAATTTCCATCTCCTGCGCCATGCCTTGATGGCGCTGATTGTAGGCACCCTGGTGGCCTGCACCACCACCCCGCAGCAGAACGATCCCTCGCCGGTTCCGGATTTGCAGCCCCATGGCGGCGCCGGCACGCCGCGCCCGCCGATTGCCACCAACACGCCGACCAAGAGCCGCTGGGTGCCGGTGGACTGGTCCGAACTGCCCGGCGTGCAACAGGATTCGTTCACCGAAGCCTGGAATGGCTGGATCAAGAATTGCGAGCGCCCCAATACCGTGTTTGCCGGCCTGTGCACCGAGGTGCGCCGCCTGAGCATCGCGGGCGAGGACGAACAGCGCAACTGGATGATGACCCAACTGCAGCCTTATCGCATCGAGGCCAGCACGGGCGGCCCGGACGGCTTGCTGACCTCGTACTACGAGCCTTTGTTCGAGGCACGCCGGGTGCAGGGCGATGGCTTCAACGTGCCGCTCTATCAGACGCCGGCCAGCCTGGGCAAGCGCAAGCCCTGGTACACGCGTCAGCAGATCGAGTCGCTGCCCGAAGCGCAGGCCGCGCTTTCGGGGCGTGCGATTGCCTGGCTGCGCGATCCTGTCGATGCCATGGTGTTGCACATACAGGGCTCGGGCCGCCTGAAGCTGACCGAACCCGATGGCCGTCAGCGCATGGTACGCATGGCTTATGCGGGCACCAACGACCAGCCTTATAAGAGCGTGGGCCGCTGGCTGCTGGACCGCAATCTGGTGCGCGATGCCACCTGGCCGGGTATCAGCGCCTGGATTGCCGCCAATCCTGCGCGCGTGAACGAGATGCTGTGGAGCAACCCGCGTTATGTGTTCTTCCGTGAGGAAGAACTCAACCCCCTGGATGCGCAGTTCGGCCCCAAGGGCGCGCAAGGCGTGGCGCTGACGCCCGGCCGCTCGATTGCCGTGGATCGCAACAGCATTCCCTATGGCACGCCGGTCTGGCTGTCCACGCCCGGCCCTACCGTGGCGCTGAACCGGCTGGTGTTTGCCCAGGATACGGGCAGCGCCATTCTGGGCGCTGTGCGTGCCGACTTCTTCATGGGCTGGGGCCCGGAAGCCGGAGATCTGGCCGGACGTGTGAAGCAGAACCTGCGCCTGTGGGCCTTCTGGCCCAAGAGTCAGGCGGGCAGCGCACCGCATCTGCGCTGAGTTCTGTGCATTAGCCAGTTGCTCATATAAAAAGAGCTTCTTGCGCTTGGATATCAAGGATTTGAGATGCTTTTCTATCTGAAATCTAAGAATTCAATGCGCTGGCAGCTCTTTTTTATGGAGCGTGACTATTCCGAGTCGGCAAAGTAGCGCTGCACCAGCGGCGGCTCTTTGCCCCGGTGGTAGGCCAGTTTGCGATCGCGCAGCGCCACGTCATCGGCCGTGACGCGGTCAAAGCGACGCAGGTGCTCGGTCCAGGACTCGTCCACGATCTGCTCCAGATAGCGCTCCGGGCGGCTCATGCTGTGCAGCAAATGCCAGGACAGCGCGCCCTGGCGCATGCGGCTGCGGCGGCTTTCCTGCATCAGGGCGCGGAAATCCTTGGCCCGGTCCGGGTCGATCAGGTACTCGATGATCACCACCACGCGGCCGGCCTCGGGCGGCACATCGAATTCGGGGCGCTTGATGGCCTTGGACGGGCTCAGATCCTCTTCGATCTGCCGGTCTTTGATCAGTCTTTGCACCAGCAGCATGGAGGCCACGCCAAACACGGCGGCCACCGTCAGGCTGGTGCGCACATCGCTCATGGTGGCGACCTGACCCCAGAGAGCCGCGCCCGCCGCCGTGCCGCCCATGATGGACATCTGATAGATGGACATGCCGCGTGCCCGTACCCAGTTGGGCAGCGCCATCTGGGCCGCAACGCCCAGCGTATTGGCGGAAATGATCAGTGCCACACCGCTCAAAAACATGGCGGGTGCGCCCACATAGACATTGGGTGAGTAGGCCACCAGCAGCGTGGACAGGGCTTGGACCACGGAGCCCAGCAGCACCAGCCGCTCTTTGGAAAACGCCTGACGCAGGCGCGGCAGAAAGAAGGCGCCGACGATGGCGCCCGCGCCCATGCAGGCCAGCAGCAGGGTAAAGGTGTTGGCACCGCCGTCGGCGTCCGGCCCGTGCAGGCGCTGGGCGGTCAGCGGCAGCAGGGCCATCACGGCCGTGGCCTGCAGAAAGTAGGAGATGGTGCGCGCCAGCACGGCATGCATGCGCGGCGACTCTTTGATGAACTGCAGGCCTACGCGCATGGCCGAGGGCAGGCGCTCGCGGCCCAGCGGGTTTTCCTTGTGGGCGCGCTTCCAGCGAATCAGCACAAAGGCGGAAACAATGGACAGCGCCGCATTGAGCACAAACACCCAGGCGCTGCCCAGGCTGGCAATGATGGCGCCGGCCAGCAGCGGGCCGATGATGCGCGAGGCATTCATGGCCACGCCGTTGAGCGCCATGGCCGAAGGCAGGTGGTGCTTGGGCACCAGTTCGGGAATCAGGGCCGAGAACACCGGCCAGCGCATGGCCAGACCGATGCCGTTGGCAAAAGTCAGCACCAGCAGCAGATAGGCCGTCATCTGGCCCGAGAGCACGGCCAGACACAGCAGCAAGGCCACGATGGCGACCCAGAACTGGGTGACGATGAAGTAGCGGCGCCGGTCCAGAATGTCGGCCAGCGCGCCGCTGGGCAGGCCCAGCAGAAATACCGGCAAGGTGGAGGCCGACTGCACCAGGGCCACCAGCACGGGCGAGGTGGTCAGCGAAGTCATCAGCCAGGCGGCGGCGACGTCGTTCATCCACATGCAGGTGTTGGCCGCCATCCAGATCAGCCACAGCATGCGGAAGGTGGGGCCGGACAGCGGCGCCCAGACGGCATCGGCCGACTTCTTGGCCTGCTCCTCCTGGGCGGCCTGGGCGGCGCCCGCCCTGTCGGCGGCCGTCATGCCCGAGGGATCTTCCAGCAAGATGCCCGAGGCGCCGGGGCCCGGATCCGGCGCTGCCTGGCTGGCAGAGCGTTGCGGCTCTGGAGAAAATGGTGTCGCGAGTGGGGAATGAGGATCGTCAGCCATTGCTCCGCATTTTGCGGTCAAAAGTTCTGATGTGAACTAATGAAGGTGTAATTTGCAGATGATTGGCTTGTAGCCATTGCATATCAATCACTTGTTGCTATTGATTTTGCAGTCAATGCTTTAACTGCGTTTTTTGGCTGGCGCCTTGGTGACTCCCGGCGCCTGGCCGGCCATGGCGCCCAGATGCGCCAGCGGCAGGGCCGGGCTGGATTTGATCTCGCCCAGGGAAAAGCTGGTCTGCATGTCTTTCACATTGGGCAGGCTCAGCAGCGTGTTGCGCGCAAACTGGGCAAAGCTGTCCAGATCCTTGGTGACGACTTGCAGCTCGAAGGTGCCGGTGCCGCTGATGTAGTGGCAGGAAACCACCTCGGGCAGCTTGCGAATGGCGTCTTCCATTTCCTGGGTCAGGGATTTGGCCGTCTGCACCGCATCCAGCCGCACAAAAGCCAGCACGCCCAGGCCGATTTTGTGGCGGTCGATATCGGCGTGGTAGCCGCGGATATAGCCGGCTTCCTCCAGCGCTCGCACGCGCCGCCAGCAGGGCGCGGCAGACAAGCCCACGCGCTGGGCCAGTTCGGCATTGGTCAGCCGTGCATCGGCTTGCAGATGGGCCAGTATGGCAATGTCGAATTTGTCCAGATCGTTCACAAAAGCTTTTCTGAAAGAAAGAATCTTGCTCAGGATAGCTGAAATTGAGCAAAGAAAGCAAAGACTTATCCGGCTCCCACCTCTACACTTGAAAGCGGCAATTCACTATCAATGACAACGAGTTGGACGCGGTCCAGCCCCTATACAGGGCTGGCGCACGACGTCCGGCCACCTACATGGAGACAAGCCATGAATGCCCCACTACCGAACGAGGTGCGCAAAGCACTCGAATCCGTCACGCTCGACGACAAATACACATTGGAGCGTGGCCGTGCCTTTATGAGCGGCGTACAAGCCCTGGTGCGTCTGCCCATGCTGCAACGCCAGCGCGATGCCATGGCAGGGCTCAATACCGCGGGCTTCATCAGTGGCTATCGCGGCTCCCCGCTGGGCACGTACGACCAGTCCCTGTGGGCGGCCAAAAAGCATATGGAGGCGAACCACATCGTCTTCCAGCCCGGTGTCAACGAGGAGCTGGGCGCCACGGCCGTCTGGGGCACGCAGCAGCTCGATCTCTATCCCGATTCCAAGAAGTTCGATGGCGTGTTCGGCATCTGGTACGGCAAAGGCCCGGGTGTGGACCGCTGCTCCGACGTGTTCAAGCACGCCAATATGGCGGGCACGGCCAAGCATGGCGGTGTGATTGCGATTGCGGGCGATGACCATATCAGCAAGTCCTCCACGGCCGCCCACCAGAGCGATCACATCTTCAAGGCCTGCGGCACGCCGGTGTTCTTTCCCAGCAATGTGCAGGACATTCTGGACATGGGCCTGCATGCCTTTGCCATGAGCCGTTTCTCCGGCCTGTGGTCGGGTCTCAAGACGATTCAGGAAGTGGTGGAGTCCTCTGCCTCCATCGAGGTGGACCCCGATCGCGTCAACATCATCCTGCCCGAAGACTTTCAGATGCCACCCGGCGGCCTGCACATCCGCTGGCCCGATCCGCCACTGGAGCAGGAACAGCGTCTGATGAACTACAAGTGGTATGCGGCCCTGGCCTATGTGCGCGCCAACAAGCTCAACCACAACGTGATCGAAAGCGCGAACGACCGTTTCGGCATCATCTCCAGCGGCAAGGCCTATAACGACACGCGCCAGGCCCTGGCCGATCTGGGCCTGGACGAGGACACCTGCCACCAACTGGGCATTCGCCTGCACAAGGTCAACGTGGTCTGGCCGCTGGAGGCCACCATTACCCGCGACTTTGCCCGGGGCCTGCAGGAAATTCTGGTGGTGGAGGAAAAGCGCCAGGTCATCGAATACCAGATCAAGGAAGAGCTGTACAACTGGAACTCCGACGTACGCCCGAATGTGGTGGGCAAGTTCAGCGACGAGCATGGCGGCGAATGGTCGCTGCCCAACCCCAGCACCGACTGGCTGTTGCGCCCCAATGCCGATCTGACGCCGGCCATCATTGCGCGCGCCATTGCCCAGCGCCTGAAAAAGCTGGGCGTGCCCGGCTATATCGAGGTGCGCATGCAGCAGCGCCTGGCCGTGCTCGATGCCCGCGAAGCCGCCATGAATGCGGCCAAGGCCGACCCCACGGGCGACCGCACGCCCTGGTTTTGCAGCGGCTGCCCGCACAACACCTCCACCCGAGTGCCCGAAGGCTCGCGCGCCGTGGCCGGTATCGGTTGCCACTACATGACGACCTGGATGCCCGACCGCAATACCAGCACCTTCACGCAAATGGGCGGCGAGGGCGTGACCTGGGTGGGACAGGCTCCGTTCACCACGGAGGCGCATGTCTTCGCCAACCTGGGCGACGGCACCTACTTCCACAGCGGCCTGCTGGCGATTCGCCAGAGCATTGCGGCTGGCACCAACATCACCTACAAGGTTCTTTATAACGACGCCGTGGCCATGACGGGCGGCCAGCGCGTGGGCGAGCGGCCCGAGGGCCATTCGGTGCTGCAGATCATGAACAGCCTGTTGTCCGAAGGCGTGCGCAAGCTGGTCATCGTCACCGACGAGCCGCAGAAATACGCTGGCGCGAAGCTGGGCGAGGGCGTGACCGTGCACCACCGCGACGAGCTGGACCACATCCAGCGACAGTTCCGCGAGCTCAAGGGTTGCACGGCCATCATCTACGACCAGACCTGCGCCACCGAAAAACGCCGCCGTCGCAAACGCGGCACCATGAGCACGCCCGACAAGACGGTAATCATCAACGAGCTGGTCTGCGAAGGCTGCGGCGATTGTTCCGTGCAGTCCAACTGCCTGTCGGTGGAGCCGGTGGAGACCGAATTCGGTCGCAAGCGCCGCATCAACCAGAACAGCTGCAACAAGGATTACTCCTGCGTGAAGGGCTTTTGCCCCAGCTTTGTGACGGTGGAGGGCGGCACGCTCAAAAAGCCCAAGAAGGAGAAAAAAGGCAATCTGGACTCCTTGCCCGCGATTCCCGATCCCGTGCTGCCCGTGGCCGAGCAGGCCTGGGGCATTGTGGTGGCCGGCGTGGGCGGCACGGGCGTGATCACCATTGGCTCGTTGCTGGGCATGGCGGCGCACCTGGAAGGCAAGGGCGTCATCACCCAGGATGCGGCAGGTCTGGCGCAAAAAGGCGGCTCTACCTGGAGTCATATCCAGATCGCCAACCGGGCCGATGCCATCTACACCACCAAGGTGGACATGGCCAAAGCCGATCTGGTGATCGGTTGCGACCCCATCGTGGCGGCCACGCCCACCACCATGGCCGTGATGCAGCCGGGCCGCACCTTTATTGCGCTCAACACCCATGCCTCTCCCACGGCGGCTTTTGTGGGCAACCCGGACTGGCAATCGCCCGATACCCGCTGCGTCGCGGTGCTGGCGCAAACCGTGGGCCAGGACAGCGTGGGCAGCTTCGATGCCGAGAAAGCCGCCTCGGCCTTGCTGGGCGACAGCATTTATGCCAACCCCATGATGCTGGGCTACGCCTGGCAAAAAGGCCGCGTGCCGCTGACCCATGCCTCGCTGATGCGGGCCATGGAGCTCAATGGCGTGCAGGTGGCCAACAACCAGGCCGCTTTCGAATGGGGACGCCGCTGCGCCCATGATCTGAATGCGGTGCGCGCCCTGTATCAGGCTTCGCAGGTGATCCAGTTCGTCAAAAAGCCTTCGCTAGAGGAAATGCTGGCCAAGCGGGTGGAATTTCTCACCGGCTACCAGAACGCCGCCTACGCCCAGACCTACCAGGACTTTGTGGCCCAGGTGCGTGCAGCGGAGGCGCCGCTGAACCAGGGCACGCGCCTGTCGCAAGCGGTGGCGCGCTATCTCTTCAAGCTCATGGCCTACAAGGATGAGTACGAAGTGGCACGTCTGCACACCGATGCCGCCTTCACCCAGAAGATTGGCGATATGTTTGAAGGCGACTTCAAGATCGTGCACCACCTGGCACCGCCTGCCATGGCTAAAAAGGACGACAAGGGCCATCTGCTCAAGAAGTCCTACGGCCCGTGGATGCGCAAGGCCATGGGCGTGCTCGCCGGCATGAAAGGTCTGCGCGGCACGGCGCTGGATCCGTTCGGCAAGACCGAGGAGCGCAAGACGGAGCGGGCCCTGATTGCCGAATACCGCCAGTGCATCGAAACGCTGCTGGCAGGCTTGACGACCGACAAGCTGGCGCTGGCCGTGGAGATTGCCTCCATTCCCGAAGACATCCGTGGCTACGGCCATGTCAAGGAGCACCATCTGGCCGCCGCCCGTATCAAGTGGCAGACCTTGATGACCCGCTGGAATGCCCCGGCTTCGCTGGCAAAGCCGCAGCCTGTGCCTGCCACGGTGTAAGCTGCAGTGAACTAATCGCGCCTGTGCGCATCAGACAAAGGCCGGGACACCCCGGCCTTTGTATTGGGGCTGGCAGGGCTATTGTTTTGATAGCTGATTGCGCCGACAATGATTGAATTCAAAAGCATAACAACGAATCATTCGAGAACCAACAAGCGCTAGCTGCTATGGTTTTTGCGTCTCCCGTCTGTATTACCGGCTGATGCCCTGCCCATCAGGGATTGTCTGTGCCTGCAGCCCTGTCCCTGCGAGAGGTGGGTGCAACGGGGCCGAATACAATGTTTCGCTAAGCTGCATGGGCCGGAGCACTCTGGCGCATGCAGACATTCTTTTGACAATTCCACTCTTTACGGAGTTCCGTTCGTGTTTATCTCTTCCGCTTTCGCCCAGACCGCCCCCGCTGCCGCCGCCGAGGGTGGCTTCATGGGTTCGCTGACCGGCATGCTGCCCTTGGTGTTGATGTTCGTGGTGCTGTACTTTGTGATGATTCGTCCTCAGATGAAGCGTCAAAAGGAACACCGCTCCATGATCGACGCGCTGGCCAAGGGTGACGAAGTCGCCACCGCCGGCGGCATCATCGGCACGGTGACTCGCATGGGCGAGCAATTCCTGCACATCGAAGTGGCTTCCGGCGTGGAAGTGCAGATTCAGCGCTCTGCCGTGGTGCAAGTGTTGCCCAAGGGCACATCCAAGTAAGCCCTGCGGCTTTGGATTTCGATAGGGGGTACGGCGCTGCAGGTCGGCGCGCGTACCCGTTGTGCGTTGCTGTAATACAAAGAGCGCGATCATGAACCGATACCCGGTCTGGAAGTACGCGATCCTCGTGATCGCGCTGCTGGTGGGGGTGCTCTACACCCTGCCCAATTTCTTCGGTGAAGCGCCTGCCGTGCAGGTTTCTTCCGGCAAAGCCACCGTCAAGGTGGATCACGCCGTGCTGCAAAAGGTGGAAGCCGCCTTGGCAGCGGCCAACCTCAAGCCCGATGCCCTGTCGCTGGAAGGCACTTCGGTGCGTGCCCGCTTTGAGACGCCCGATGAGCAGCTCAAGGCCAAGGACGTGATCCAGAAGGCCCTGATCCCCGATCCCAGCGATCCCGCCTTTATCGTGGCGCTGAATCTGGTCTCGCGTTCGCCCGAATGGATGGCAGCTATCGGCGCCAAGCCCATGTATCTGGGTCTGGACTTGCGCGGCGGCGTGCACTTCATGCTGCAGGTGGACATGGCTGCGGCCCTGACCAAGAAGGCCGAAAGCTACGCCAGCGACCTGCGCACCACCATGCGCGACAAGAATATTCGCCATGGCGGCATCAGCCGCGATGGCAACAACATCGACATCCGCGTGCGCGACGAAGCCACGCAGAAGGCCGCCAGCAATCTGATCACGGACCAGTTCCCCGATCTGATCGCGGTGTCCCAGCCCGATGGCACAGGCTTCAAGCTGCGCGCCAGCATCAAGCCCGAAGCGCTGCGCAAGGTGCAGGAACAGGCGCTCAAGCAGAACATCGTCACCCTGCACAACCGTATCAACGAGCTGGGCGTGGCCGAGCCGGTGATTCAGCAGCAGGGTCTGGACCGCATCGTGGTGCAGCTGCCTGGCGTGCAGGACACGGCCAAGGCCAAGGACATTCTGGGCCGTACCGCCACGCTGGAAGTGCGTATGGTCGACGAGTCCACAGAAGCGCGCGGCGCTGAAATGGGCACCGGTCCCGTGCCTTTCGGCTCCGAGAAGTATCTGGACCGCAACGGCCAGGCGGTGATCGTGCAAAAGCAGGTGACGCTGACCGGCGAGAACCTGACCGATGCCCAGCCCGGCTTTGACAGCCAGACCCAGGAGCCCACCGTAAATCTGACGCTGGATGCCAAGGGTGCACGCATCTTCAAGGATGTGACCCGCGAGAACGTGGGCAAGCGCATGGCCATCATCCTGTTCGAAAAGGGCAAGGGCGAGGTGGTGACGGCGCCGGTGATTCGTGGCGAAATCGGTGGCGGCCGGGTACAGATCTCGGGCCGCATGACGACCCAGGAAGCCAACGACACCTCGCTGCTGCTGCGCGCCGGTTCGCTGGCCGCGCCCATGGAGATCATCGAGGAATACACCATCGGCCCCAGCCTGGGTGCCGACAACATCAACCGCGGTATTCACTCCGTGGTCTGGGGTATGGTGGCAATTGCGGCCTTCATGTGCATTTACTACATGCTGTTCGGCGTGATCTCCACGATCTCGCTGGGCGTGAACGTGCTGCTGCTGCTGGCGATTCTGTCCATGCTGCAGGCCACGCTGACGCTGCCCGGCATTGCCGCCATGGCCCTGGCGCTGGGCGTGGCCATCGACTCCAACGTGCTGATCAATGAACGTATCCGCGAGGAATTGCGTGCCGGCGCTTCGCCGCAGGCCGCGATTCATGCCGGTTACGAACATGCCTGGCACACGATTCTGGACTCCAACGTCACCACGCTGATCGCCGGTCTGGCGCTGCTGGCCTTTGGTTCGGGCGTGGTGCGCGGCTTCGCCGTGGTGCACTGCATCGGCATTCTGACCAGCATGTTCTCGGCCGTGTTCTTCTCGCGCGGTCTGGTCAACCTCTGGTACGGCGGCCGTAAAAAGCTCAAGAGCCTGTCGATTGGTCAGGTCTGGAAGCCTCAGGGCGACGAACACCGCTCTGTGGCCAGCCGCGGCGGCAACAACTAAGGAGGAAGATCATGGAATTCTTCCGCATCAAAAAAGACATCCCGTTCATGAAGTACGCGTTGTTCCTCAACGCGGTTTCCTTCATCACTTTTGCTCTGGCCGTCTTCTTCCTGTTCTCGCGCGGGCTGCACCTGTCGGTGGAGTTCACGGGCGGTACGGTCATGGAAGTGGCCTATACCCAGCCTGCCGATATCGGCAAGGTGCGCGAAACCATCTCCAAGCTCGGCTTTCAGGATGTGATCGTGCAGAACTTCGGCACGTCCAAGGATGTGATGATCCGCCTGCCGGTGCAAAAAGGCGTGACCTCTGCTCAGCAAAGTGAGCGCGTGCTCTCGGAATTGAAGTCGCAAGACGCCGAAGTGACGCTGCGCCGTACCGAGTTTGTGGGGCCGCAGGTGGGCGACGAGCTCATGCACAACGGCCTCATGGCCCTGGGCATGGTGGTGCTGGGCATCGTGATCTATCTGGCCTTCCGCTTCGAGTGGAAGTTCGGAGTGGCGGCCATCATCGCCAACTTGCACGATGTGATCATCATCTTGGGCTTCTTCGCCTTCTTCCAGTGGGAGTTCTCGCTCTCGGTGCTGGCTGGCGTGCTGGCGGTGCTGGGTTACTCGGTCAATGAGTCGGTGGTGATCTTTGACCGGATTCGCGAAGCCTTCCGCAAGTTCCGCAAGCTCGATACCGACGAGGTGATCAACCACGCCATCACCTCCACCATGAGCCGCACCATCATCACCCACGCTTCCACGGAAGCCATGGTGCTGTCCATGTTCTTCTTTGGCGGTCCCAGCCTGCATTACTTTGCGCTGGCACTGACCATCGGCATCTTGTTCGGTATCTATTCCTCGGTGTTCGTGGCGGCGGCCATTGCCATGTGGCTGGGCGTCAAGCGCGAAGATCTGGTCAAGGCGCCCTCCAAGGCATCTCAGGATCCCAACGACCCCAATGCGGGAGCGACCGTATAGAAGTAGGGCTTACACTTGAGCCAATGCCGCTCTCGCCGCCCTCATCCAACGCGCCTGCAGCCCAGATTCAACTGGGTTGGCAGGCGCGCTTGCGTTGGGCGCATGGCATCTGCCAGGGCCTGCCGGCGGTGGTCCGGCAGATCGACGATGCCCTGGGCAGGCCTGCCGAAATGGGCTGCACGCAAAAGCAGATGCAGGACCAGCGCGAGGCCTGGGAGTCGTTTCAGCAGCACAAGGTTGTCTGGCAGCAGGAGAGCCTGAAAGCACTGCAGCAGACGGCGCGCCAGCAGGCCACGACGGCAGCGATAGCGGCCCCGGTCAAAGCCGCTGCTCCGCTGACCTTCGAGCTGCTCAGCGACGATGTGGTGGAAAACAAGATTCAGGCTTCGCGCATGGCATTGACCATGGGCGAGGCCACGCAACCCGGCTTCGATGCCATGCGCCTGCGCATCCAGGCGCTGGAAGGCCGGGAAATGTCGGCACAGGACATTTTTCGGGTGGATGCCGTCTGTCTGCTGCTGGTGGAGCAGTGGCTGTTGTGCGGCATGGAGCGCAAGCATTTGCAGCGCGTATCGGAGGTGCTGCAAGCCGCGCTGGGCGAGTTGATGGCGTCCGAGTACGCCGTCCTGCACAAGATGCTGGATGCCAAAGGTGTGGCCAGCGCGCAGGATGCTCCATTGAAAGTGCGCCGCACGGAAGGCGAGACGACGACCGGCTCCATGCCCCTGGATACCCGCAGCGGCATGTCCACAACCGGCGCCGGCTATGGGCCGCTGGCCTCCACGCAGGATCAGGCCGGTATGGCCACGAATGCGGTGGGTGCGAATGTGCTCAGCCGTGCCCGTCACAGGGCGCAAGAGGCGGTAGGCCAGCTGCGCCGTTTGCTCAGCCAGCCGGCCATTGGCATACAGGGCTTGCTGCCCGGCATGCCGGCCGGGCCTGTGGCCCCGGCCTCTGCGGCCTTGGAGCAGGCTTTGCGCGAGCAGCAGCTGGCGGCTGTCACCCAGTACCAGTATGTCGCCACGCAGGGACTGGCCAATGACGGCCAGGACTATGGCCCGGCGGCCATTGGCCAACTGGTGGATCTGGTGCGCGAACGCTCGGCGCAGTGGAAGCAAAAAGCCAGCACTTCCGGTGAAAAAGCCACTATTGAAGTGGTGGCGCTGATGTTTCAGAGCATTTTGTCGGAAGACAGAATTCCGCCCTCGATTCGCGTGTGGTTTGCGCGCCTGCAGGTGCCGGTGCTGCGCGTGGCCTTGGCCGAACCTGCGTTCTTCAGCAATTTGAATCACCCGGCGCGCAAGCTGATCGACCGCATGGGCTCCTGCGTCATGGGCTTTGATGTGAGCAGCATCAGCGGCAGTGCGCTGGAGGTGGAAATCCGCCGTGTGGTGCAGGTGATAGAGCAGTACCCGGAAACCGGGCAGAAGGTGTTTGTGCTGGTGCTCAAGGAGTTCGAGGAATTCCTGGCCAGGCATCTGCCGCAGCAAAACCAGTCCACCGCGAAAATCGCCAGCGTGGCCCAGCAGGTGGAGCAAAAAGAGACGCTTGCCGTGCAGTACACGATCGAGCTGCGCAATATGCTCACCGATATTCCCGTGCGTGAAGAGGTCAGGGAGTTTCTCTTCAAACGCTGGGCGGACGTGCTGGCCATGGCCACGGTGCGCTATGGCGCCAAAGACCCGCGGGCCATGCGCTTCAAGCAGGCGGCCAGCGAGCTGGTCTGGTCGGCCAGCGCCAAGCCTTCGCGCCAGGAGCGTGCCCGTGTCATCCAAGGCCTGCCCCTGCTGCTGCAGACCTTGCGCGAAGGCCTGCTGCTGGTGAATGTGGCGGGCGAGGAGCAATCAGCCCAGATCAAGAAGCTCACCGATACGCTGGCCGAGGCCTTTGTTTCCAAGACGGCGGCCATACCGGCCGAGCGTATCGACGCCATGGCCAAGCGCCTGGCCGAGCTGGAGCATTTCATCAGCGACGATGGGCGCATGGACGATATGTCGCTCTCGCCCGAGAACATCGAGATGATTCTGGGGGTGGATATTGCCGACCTGCATGTGGTTGCCAATACCGATGCGCCCGTGGATCCGGCCATGCTGGAGTGGGCGCAGTCGCTGGAGGCCGGGCGCTGGTTCACGCTGGACCACAACGGCAGCCGCACCCAGGTGCAATACGCCTGGCGCAGCCGCCGCAAACAGCTGCATCTGTTTGCCGCGCTCGACGGTCAGTGCTATTTGCTGCAGCTGCAGCGCATGAGTGCCTATCTGCAGGCCGGTTTGCTGGCCGTGCACGACGAAGAAGCGCTGACGGTACGCGCCACGCGCGATGCCATCCAGAAAATCCAGGCCAATCCCGAGCGTCTGCGCAGCTAGGTCGCCGTCAACCGCTGGTACATGCCGCCCGGCAGACGGGCGACCCGATTGTCCAGCTCCAGTTCCATCAGCTGGGCCTGCAGGTGCGCGGCGTCCCAGCCGGTACGTGCCACCAGGGCATCCAGCGACATGGGGTCGTGGCCCAGTGCCGCCAGCAACGGGTGTTCTGCAGCTGCTTCTTGTTTGATAGCTGTATGCGCTTTGCTGTCATTGGCTGGGCGTGTATTCAACCCCTGAAACTCTTCCAGCACATGCTGCGCGGTCTCCACCAGCTTGGCGCCTTGGCGCAGCAGGGCATGGCAGCCTTTGGACTGGGGGGCGTGAATTGAGCCGGGAATCGCAAAGACCTCGCGGCCCTGCTCGCTGGCCAGCCGCGCCGTAATCAGCGAGCCCGATTGCAAAGCGGCTTCCACCACCAGCGTGCCTTGCGACAGGCCAGCGATGATGCGGTTGCGCTGCGGAAAATGCCGTGCCAGCGGGCCGCTGCCCAGCAGATACTCGCTGACCACCAGGCCATGTTCTGCAATCTGGCGGGCCAGGGCGCTGTGGCTTGAGGGGTAGACCTGATCCAGGCCGGTGCCCACGACGGCAATGGTGCGAGGCCGGCTCGCTTTCTGGCCGGCCAGCAGCGCGCCTTCATGGGCGGCGGCATCAATGCCGCGCGCCAGGCCCGAGACAATGCACAGCCCGCTTTCAGCCAGGGCTTGCGCCATTTGCCTGGCATTCACCAGCCCCTGGGCCGAGGGATTGCGGCTGCCCACCATGGCCAGGGTGGCCGGATAGGGGAACCAGGGGTCATCGGACTGCAGCAGCGCGGCAGAACCCTGGACAAACAGCAGCAGCGGCGGGTCTTCGGATTGCAGCAGGCAGTCCGGATACTGAGGATGGCCCAGCGTGATGAGGATGTGGCCCAGGCCCGGCGCAGCGCTGTTCAGCCATTGTGCGGTGGCCGTGCATTGCTGCGCCCAGTCTGCCGGCGGCACGGCCAGGGCCTGCACCTGTGCGCTGCTGGCGCATTCGCCCCAACTGGCGCGGGGTAGCTGCCAGATGGCCTCGGCACTGCCGGCCTTGGCCAGCAGGCGCCTGGTGGTGCTGCGGCCTACGCCGGGCGTGAGCAGCAGCCGCAACCAGGCGGCAGTTTCCGCATCCAGTGCATCGCCTTGGTGAGAGGGTTCAGAGACCGGATTCACCATGGCAGCTCTCTGGGTCTCAATGGTCTGTGGGCGTGAGCAGCTTGTCGCCTACGGTCACGCCGCGCTGGGCGGTGGTGATGAGGGCGTAGGAGACGCGGTCAAACACCTTGAAGACCATGGCGTAACCGTTGCGCTCGTCGGGCAGTTGCACCACATCGCGGCTGCGGGTGGTCTTGTCCACGATGCGTGCGCCCGTGCTGATGACTTCCAGCACCGTGCCTATGTCCATGCCGTCTTGCTGACCCCGGTTGATGGCGATCACCTGGTTTTGCGAGGCATAGAGCGCGGCCGAATCGCCGTAGATGGAGACCACCGTGGCATGCACATCCGTCTTTGGCGCATGGGGCACGTAGTTGATGAACTCCTGCGGTGGCGCGGGCAGCAGGCGGTCGCCGGTATAGATTTCGTTTTTGGCCTTGATCAGATCCACGGTGGCCGGGCTGGCCTGGGTGGCGGTGTCGCCATTGCCCTGGGGCAGTTGCACCACGCTCTCGCCATCCACCAGCTTGGCCAGGCCCAGGTATTTGGCTTCATAGCCCAGCACTTCGGCAGTGATCGGGTCCTTGAGCGGCTTGGCATCGCGGAAGACGCGGAAGCTGTCGGGAGAGCCAGCTTGCTTGAGCACGGGGCTGCCGTCGGAGCTGCGCACATAGGCGCGGTCTCCGCTGGCCATGAGCACGCGCTTGTCGGTGGTGGCGATGATGCGGGGTGCCCGCTGCAGCGTGCCAGCGTCCACGATCAGCGGCTCGGCCAGGAAAGGCTCGATCAGATGCGGTGGCAGCGTGGGCAGGGCCAGTTCGGACAGCGAGGATTCACGTGTGTGAGGCGACAGACGCACCACGCCGGGCTCGCCGCCGGGGGCCGTGGTGGACAGGCGGGCATAGCCGTTGCTGCGCACCAGATACAGCACCTGGCCGGGGTAGATCAGATGGGGGTTGGCGATGGCGCCCAGGTTCATGCCCCACAGATCGGGCCAGCGCCAGGGCTTGCGCAGATACAGGCCGGAGATGCCCCACAGCGTATCGCCGCGCTTGACGGTGTAGCGCTCGGGGGCGCCGGCTGCCAGCTCGCTCTCGGGAATGCCTTGCTGGGCCACTTGCTGGGCGGTGGAGCGCTGGGTGGCCGTCACCGGATAGCTCTGGGCATATGCCGAGGTCAAGGTGGCGGCAAGCAGCGTGGCCCCGATGCTCAAGGTGCGAGCGGTGGCAAATACAGTCATGAAAGTCCTTCTGACGGGCGTCATTTTCGACAGCGTCCCTCACGTCGCTGTGGTGTGGCTGATCTTGGCACAACTGACCACACAAGTCTTACAAATCAGCGCAAATTCTCGATGCAAGGCCTTGATCGATCAACGCTTATTGGTATTGCGCAAAGCATTTCGCCGCAAAAGTGGGGACAATAACGACACATTTACCGACTTGCCATGGCCATTCTTCCCATTCTCTGCTTTCCCGATCCCCGTCTGCACAAGGTTGCCAAGCCTGTGGCGCAAGTGGATGAGCGCATCCAGACCCTGGTGAAAAACATGCTCGAGACCATGTATGACGCCCAGGGCATTGGCCTGGCCGCCACGCAGATCGATGTGCATGAGCGAGTGGTGGTGATTGACGTTTCCGAAGAGCGCAATGAGCCGCTGGTGCTGATCAACCCGGAAATCGTCTGGGCCAGCGAGGAAACGCAGCTGGGCGAAGAAGGCTGCCTTTCCGTGCCCGGTATCTATGACGGCGTGGAGCGTTCCGTGGCCGTCAAGGTCAAGGCCCTCGATGAAAACGGCAACAGCCGCGAGATCGAAGCCGAAGGCATGCTGGCCATCTGCATGCAGCACGAGATGGACCACCTCATGGGCAAGGTGTTTGTGGAATACCTCTCGCCCCTGAAGCGCAACCGCATCAAGACCAAGCTCGTCAAGGCCCAGAAGCTGGCAGACAGAGGCTGATAGCCCGGGAGTTCACCATGTCCACCACCCGCACACGCACCTTGATGTTCGCCAGCCTGCTGGCGCTGGTGGTGGGGCTGGCGGGGTGCATGGTGCCCGAGTGGCAAAAGCCCGGCATGCCCCGGGCCGAGGTGGAAAAAGGCATGGGCAAGCCCACCGAGGTCCTGCCCTTGCCCGATGGCGGCACCCGTCTGGTCTACAGCCGCCAGCCTGCCGGTCAGCAGGTCTATCACATGGATTTCGACGCCCGCCAGCAACTGGTGCGCGTGGAACAGGTACTGGATACGGCCCACTTCTTTGCGCTCAGAAATGGCGTGGACACCCGAGACAGCGTGCGCAAGACGTTTGGCCCTCCCGCGCAAGTCGAGAGGGTTTACAGCTTCCAAGGCGACATCTGGACCTACCGTTTTCTGGACAATGGTTTTCCTCGGCGTGCCCATGTGCATATTGACCCGGCGGGCGTGGTGCGCAAAACCATGTTTACCGACGAGGCCATGTACATCCGCGAGCCGCATCGCTGATTTGCCGCGCTGCGCGGCAGCCCCTATTTATCTGTGAGTCCCATGAAAGTCATTTTTGCGGGCACGCCCGAATTTGCGCGTGTCGCCCTGGAGCGCCTGCTGGTCGCAGGTTTTGAAGTCCCTCTGGTGCTGACCCAGCCCGACCGCCCTGCGGGTCGCGGCATGAAGCTGCAGGCTTCGCCCGTCAAGCAATGCGCGCTCGAGCATGGCATTGCCGTGTCTCAGCCCATGAGCCTGCGGCTGGACGGCAAATACCCTGAAGAAGCCGCAGCGGCCAAGGCCGCGATCGACGCAGCCCAGGCCGATGTGATGGTGGTGGCCGCCTATGGTCTGATCCTGCCGCAATGGGTGCTGGATACGCCGCGTCTGGGCTGTCTGAATATTCACGCCAGCCTGCTGCCCCGCTGGCGCGGCGCAGCCCCTATTCACCGGGCGATCGAAGCCGGCGATACCGAGACCGGTGTGACCATCATGCAGATGGACGCGGGCCTGGATACCGGCGATATGTGCCTGATCGAGCGCCTGCCGATTGCGGCCGACGACACCACGGCTAGCCTGCACGACAAGCTGGCCGAACTCGGTGGCAGCCTGATTGTGGAAGCACTGGAGCTGGCCGCCTGCGGTGGCCTGAACCGTACGCCCCAGCCCGCCGAAGGCGTGACCTACGCTCACAAAATTGAGAAGGCCGAGAGCCTGATCGACTGGAGTGAGAGCGCGGAGCTGATCGCCCGCCGCCTGCGCGCCTTCAACCCCTTTCCCGGCGGAGCCACCAGCCTGGGTAGCGAAGCCATCAAGGTCTGGGAAGCCCGGGCCGAAGATGGCAGCGGCGCAGCCGGCACCGTGCTTTCGGCCGACGCCCAGGGTGTGCGTGTGGCCTGCGGCAGCGGCGTGCTCAATATGACGCTGCTGCAGCGTGCCGGCGGCAAGCGCCTGGCGGCTGGCGACTTCTTGCGCGGCTTTGAATTGCCTGCAGGTGCGGTGCTGGGCTCGGCCTTAGCATGAACTCTGCAGTCCTCACTCTAGGCCAGCGGGCCAGATCCATAGTCAAAGATCCGTTTTTCTGGGTCGGCTCGCGCGAGATGGCGGGCACGGCCCTGGGCATTGCCGCCTGGGGTCTGGTCACCGGCGTGGCCATGGTCAAAAGCGGGCTGTCCGTGCCCTTGGCACTGTTCATGGGCTTGACCGTCTATGCGGGCAGCGCCCAGCTGGCGGTGTTGCCGCTGATGGCCGTGGGCGCTCCGCTGTGGGTGGTGTGGTTCACCGCCATTTGCGTGAATCTGCGCTTTGTGATCCTGTCGAGCATGTGGCGCAGCTATTTCGAGCATCTGAGCCTGCGCCACCGTCTGGGCGTGGCCTATTTCAGCGGCGATGTGATCTTTGTGAACTTCATGCGCCGCTACCCCGAGGCCAAGCCCCAGGCGGAGCAAGTGCCATATTTCTGGGGCGCCTCACTGACCAACTGGCTGGCCTGGCAGATTCCGTCCACGCTGGGTATTTTCCTGGCCGATCAGATTCCGCTGTCCTGGGGTCTGGGCTTTGCCGGGGTGCTGGCACTGCTGGGCGTGTTGCTGTCCATGCTCAACGACCGCGCTACCTGGGTGGCATCGATTGTGGCCTGCACGGCGGCAGTGGCCGCGTTTGCGTTGCCGCTCAAGCTCAATATCCTGGTGGCGATTGCCGCTGCCGTGGCCGCAGGCCTGATGGCCGAACAGCTGCAAAAGCAGGCCAGACAATTGCCTCCCGTCGAGCGCAAGGGAGAGCAGCCATGATGAGCAGCTTCTGGATCGTGATCGCCTGCATAGGGCTGGCGCTGATCACCCTCATTACCCGCGCCTTCTTTCTGATTCCCAAGAATGAGATTCCACTGCCCCACTGGCTCAAGCGCGGGCTCAAATACGCGCCGCTGGCGGCCCTGGCGGCGGTGATCGCGCCCGAGATCGTGATGAGCAACGGCGAGCTGATCCGCACCCTGGCCGATGCGCGCCTGCCGGCATTGGCCGTTGCGGTGCTGTACTTTTTTTACAAGCGCAGCATTCTGGGCACCATTGCTTTGGGCATGGCGATCTATTTGCCGCTGCACATAGGCCTGGGTTGGTAGCCCCAGCGCTAGCGACAGCAGGAGTGTTGCGCTCCTGTTTTTGCTGATTTTGAAGGTGTGTGGGCTTGAAACCCAGTTACCACCTGCGGATGATGCTCCTGATTTTGAGTCGAGTAAGCGGCAGGCCGTGCACCTGGATGGAGGCGAGGGCCCTAAAATAGGCCCAATTCTTCGCTTTTCCAACCTTTGTACGGGCGACTCTGTGGGTCGCTTTTTTGCTGCATGAACATCATCCGCTTCTCCGATCTGTGCGCCCAAGGCAAAGCCCAGGGCCAACGCGTTTTCATCCGTGCCGATCTGAACGTTCCTCTGAACGACGCCGGTGAAATCACCGAAGACACCCGCGTGCGCGCCTCGGTGCCTGCCATCGAGATGGCACTGAAGGCCGGCGCTGCCGTGATGGTCACCAGCCATCTGGGCCGCCCCACCGAAGGCGAATTCAAGCCTGCCGACTCGCTGGCTCCCGTGGCCAAGCGCCTGGGCGAGCTGCTGGGTCGCGAAGTGCCCCTGGTCGCCAACTGGGTGGACGGTGTGGAAGTGGCCCCCGGTCAGGTCGTGCTGTTGGAAAACTGCCGTGTCAATGTGGGCGAGAAGAAGAACAAGCCCGAGCTGGCCCAAAAGCTGGCCAAGCTCTGCGACATCTATGTGAACGACGCTTTTGGCACGGCCCACCGCGCCGAAGGCACAACCTACGGCATCGCCGAATACGCGCCCATCGCCTGCGCCGGCCCGCTGCTGTCGGCCGAAATCGACGCGCTGAACAAGGCCCTGGCCGCTCCGGCCCGTCCGCTGGCCGCCATCGTGGCCGGCTCCAAGGTCTCGACCAAGCTGACCATTTTGACCAGCCTGGCCGACAAGGTGGACCAGCTCATCGTGGGCGGCGGCATTGCCAACACCTTCATGCTGGCTGCCGGCCTGAAGATCGGCAAGTCCCTGGCCGAACCCGATCTGCTGGACCAGGCCAAGGCCGTGATTGCCGCCATGGCTGCGCGCGGTGCTGAAGTGCCGATTCCTACGGACGTGGTGACCGCCAAGACCTTTGCCGCCGATGCCGTGGCCACCGTCAAGAAGGCTACCGAAGTGGCCGACGACGACATGATTCTGGACATTGGCCCGGAAACTGCCGCCAAGCTGGCCGCCCAGCTCAAGAAGGCTGGCACCATCGTCTGGAACGGCCCCGTGGGTGTGTTCGAGTTCGATCAGTTTGCCAACGGCACCAAGGTGATTGCCGAAGCGATTGCCGAATCGCCGGCCTTCAGCATTGCCGGCGGTGGCGACACCCTGGCTGCGATTGCCAAGTACGGTATCGAAGACAAGGTCGGCTACATCTCCACCGGTGGCGGCGCTTTCCTGGAAGTGCTGGAAGGCAAGACCTTGCCCGCCTTCGAAATTCTGGAAAAGCGCACCAACGCTTGAGGCGTTTCGAGCTGAAGCGTTTGTTGAGTAAACGCTGATTGCTATGAAATCTGATGGCCTGCCCGGTTCACCCTGGCAGGCCTTTGCTTTTGATAGCTGCTTTGATTGGCAGAGGTGCACCACCAAGGCAAACTACGCAACACCATGCCAAGCCAGTACTACACCGCCGCCAGCCTCGATGGCTTTCTCGCGACAGAAGACGATTGCATCGATTGGCTTTTCCCCCTGGGCAGTCTGGCCCAGTCCAGCTATCCGGATTTCATCGCCGAAGTGGGCGCCCTGGCCATGGGCTCCTCCACCTATGAGTGGATGGTCCGCAACGCCGAGGCGGTGTTGAAGGAAACCGGAGCAGCCTGGCCTTATTCGCAGCCTACCTGGGTTTTCTCCAGCCGCCCGCTGCCCTTGATCGAAGGCGCGGATGTGCGCTTTGTCAGCGGCGATGTGCGTCCGGTATTTGCGCAGATGCAGGCGGCGGCCGGTGGCCGGAATCTCTGGATTGTGGGCGGCGGCGATCTGGCGGGGCAGTTCCATGATGCCGGTCTGCTTGACGAAATCATCGTCCAGATAGGCTCGGCCACTCTGGGCGCGGGCAAGCCGCTGTTTCCCCGCAGAGTGCTGAGCCCGGTGCTGCAATTGCAGTCGGTCCGGCAAATGGGCGCCGGCATGGCCGAGCTGCGTTATGCGGTGCGCAAGGCGGCGCCGGACGTGCTGTGAACTAGGACTTGCTAGGCCACAGCACCGATGCAATCGCCACCACCATCAGACAGACTGCCGTCCAGTCCTGCCAGTGCAGCACTTCGCCCAACCACCAGGCGCCGACGAAGACGCCCAGCACGGGGATCATCATCACGCTCAGAGTGGAGGCCACGGGCGGCAGACTGCGGGCCAGGTAAAACCACACGGCCTGGGCAAAGCCCAACACCAGGACGCCATTGAAAGCGATAGCAGCCAGCGCGCTCTGGTCGGGGGCATGCCATTGTTTTCGTTCAAAGACAAAGGCCAGCACGGTGAGCACCACGGTGGTGATGGCCACCATCCACAGCGACAGCGTCATCAGTGGCACAGGCGCTTCGGCGCGGCGCAGCAGCTGGGTGCCCCAGGCCCAGCCGGCGGCGGCGATCAGCATGAGGATGACGCCCAGGGGCTTGCTGCCCAGCGCTCCCACCTCGTGCCACAGCAGCAGCAAGACGCCCAGGAAGGCCGCGCCCACGCCGGCCCAGGCCCGCAGGCTCAGCTTGTCCTTGAAGAACAGGCTGCCAAAAACGGCTGAAAAAATGGGCATGGTATAGCCCAGAATCGCTGCCCGGCCGCTGGAGAGCGTGGGAATGGCGATGATGATCAGGCAGTGCCAGAGCACCATGTTGAACAGCGTGAGCTTGGCCAGCTGTCCCCAGTAGCTGCGCGGAATCGTCAGCGGCAGGCCTTTGGTGGTGACAAACACAGCCAGTATGGGCAGGCCGATCCACATGCTGACCATGCGAAAGGACAGGGGCGGAAAGTGCTGCACGCCCAGCTTCATCACCGGCCAGTTCAGGCCCCAGACGATGGTGAGTGCGACAAGAAGTACAAGTTGTTTGGGGGTGAACGAAGGCATAAGAGATGAATTATCTCCCCCTGAGCGGCTTCGCCGCTTCCCCCTCTCTCGCTTTGCGGGAGGGGGACGACACCATCGGTGCGGGACGGCCCTTCCTCGGTGTCTCTTTGCCGGGGCATGCCTGCGTTACGGCCTGTCGCAAGACCTGCAGCAGGGCTTGGAAGAGGGGAGCAATTAAAATCGCCCCTCATGACTTTCCTCGACATGCTGCGCGACGCGTCCACGCGCAACGAATCCATGCTTTGCGTGGGTCTGGACCCCGAACCCAGCCGCTTTCCTGGTGCCATGCAGGGCGACGCCTCCAAGATTTACGATTTCTGCGCGGCCATTGTCGATGCCACCCATGATCTGGTGAACAGCTTCAAGCCCCAGATCGCCTACTTTGCCGCCCACCGTGCCGAAGACCAGCTGGAAAAGCTGATGGCGCATATGCGCCGCGTGGCACCTCATGTGCCGGTGATTCTGGACGCCAAGCGCGGCGACATCGGCTCCACCGCCGAGCAATACGCCAAGGAAGCTTTCGAGCGCTATGGAGCCGATGCCGTGACCCTGTCGCCCTTTATGGGCTTTGACTCGATCACGCCTTATCTGAAGTACGAAGGCAAGGGCGCCTTCCTGCTGTGCCGCACCTCCAACCCCGGCGGTGACGATCTGCAGGCGCAAACCCTGGCCGATGTGCCCGGCAACCCCCAGATGTTCGAACATGTGGCCAAGCTGGCTCAGGGCCCGTGGAATACCAACGGCCAGCTGGGTCTGGTGGTGGGCGCCACCCGCCCGCATGAGATCGAGCGCGTGCGCGCCGTCGCTCCTAATTTGCCCCTGCTGATTCCCGGCGTGGGCGCCCAGGGCGGCGATGCCGTGGCGACGGTGAAGGCAGCCCGCATCGGCGGTGGCCCCATCATCATCAATTCCTCGCGCGCCATTCTGTACGCCTCGCAGGGCGATGATTTTGCTGCGGCGGCCCGTCAGGCCGCCATGGCCACCCGCGCCATGCTGCAAGCGGCCGCCAAGGCCTGACGGACCGGGTCGCTGGCCATGCAAGGCAAATGGCTGGAAGACTTTTTGCTCCTGGCCCAGGAGCGCAGCTTCACCCGTGCGGCGGAGATGCGCCATGTCACCCATCCGGCTTTTGGCCGCCGCATCCGTGCGCTCGAGGCCTGGGCGGGCACGGCGCTGATTGAACCCGGCAGCGGCGCCGTGCGCCTGACGCCCGCCGGCGAGGCCTTTCGCGATACCGCCGAGCAGATGGTGCGCATGCTGGCCCAGTCGCACGACGAACTGCAGGCCGTGGCCGGGCGCCAGGCCCATGTGATCACCCTGGTCACGGGCCGCACGCTGGCGCGCACCATCGTGGCGGACTGGCTGGCCCGCTACAGCGCGGTGCTGCAGACGGCGCAGATGCGCGTCATTACCCGCACGCTGGATGAAGCCGTGGCCATGTTGCAGCGCGGGGAGGTGAGCTTCTCCCTGCTCTACCACCATGCGGCCATTGCCGTGCGGCTGGACGGCCGCCAGTTCAGCTATCTCACCGTGGCGCACGACAAGCTGGTGCCGGTGGCGCGGGCCGATGCCGACGGCCGGGCGCTGTTTCATCTGGCCGGCAGCCAGCAGCCGGGGGCCAGCGCGGTGCCGTATCTGGCGTTCTCGCGCAGCATGGCCCTGGGGCGGCTGGTGGAGGATTACCTCAGCAACAATCCGCTCACGCCGCGTCTGCGCCGCTGCATTGAATGTGATTCGGCCGATGCCAATTACGAGTACGTGCTCAAAGGCCTGGGCGTGGCCTGGATGCCCTGGTCCATGGTGCAGCGCGATTGCCAAGCCGGCCGTCTGGCCCTGGCGGGCGACAGCAGCCTGGACGTGCACTTCGACGTGCGCCTGTACCGGCCCAAGCGCCACCTGGGCGCGGCGGCCGAGCAGTTCTGGAGCGATATTACCCAGCCCGGCTAGCGCATGCGGGTTCTGGACCTGCCGGGCAGCGCCCCATCGCCTTTATAGTGCCTAATCAGCACCTGTTCGTGCTGTATCGGCACCAAATGTCTTTCTCGGTGTTCGCACAATCGGCGTCATACAGATTCGGAATAGCTCCATGCAAAACACAAAAATCTCCCGTCGCACCGCCGTGGCCGCAGGCCTGATGCTGGCGGCCTCTGCCGCCGTGCCCGCGCTGGCGGCCGACAACTACCCCAGCCGCGCCATCACCATGGTCGTGGGCTACCCCGCAGGCGGCAGCACCGATCTGGTGGGCCGTCTGGTGGCCGATGGCCTGTCCACCCGCCTGGGCCAGCCCGTGGTGGTGGAGAACGTGGGCGGCGCCGGTGGCGCCATCGGTGCGCAAAAAGTGGCCAAGGCTGCCGCTGACGGCTACACCATCATGGTGGGTGCCAACAATGAGCTGGCCATTGCCAAGCTGATCAACAAGGCCGTGAAGTACAACATCGGCGACTTCACGCCCATCGGTCTGGTCGGCTCCCAGCCCATGGTGCTGGTGGCCTCGCACAAGGCCGGCGTGAAGAACGCTGCCGAGTTTGTGAGCCTGGTCAGCAAGAACCCCGAGAAATTCAGCTACGGCAGCTCCGGTGTGGGCACGGCCCTGCACCTGGCCGGCGAGCTGATCAAGGAACAGGGCAAGCTGGCCATGACCCATGTCCCCTACAAGGGCGTGGCACCGCTGACCACCGATCTGGTGGGCAACAACATCGAGTTCGGCATGTTTGTGCTGTCCAGCGGCCTGCCCCAGATCAAGGCCGGCAAGGTGGTGGCTCTGGGTACGACCGAAGCCAAGCGCTCGGCCATCACCCCCGATATTCCTGCCCTGTCCGAATTGCCCCAGTTCAAAAATGTGGACATCAACAGCTGGTTTGCGATGATGGCGCCCAAGGGCCTGCCCGCACCGATCGCCGCCAAGCTCAAGAAGGCGCTGGACGAGACCATGGCCTCGCCCGAGTTCCGCAAGAAGATGGAAGAAACCGGCAATGTGGTGGCCGATCCCAAGGTGGATGCCGGCAAGTACATCAATGCCGAAATCGCCAAATACAGCAAGATTGTTCAGTTCGCCAAGATCGAGAACTGATGCAGAGCAGCGCCTGGCGTTGCTATCAAAACAAAAGCTGCCAGCGCTTGATTGATAAGCGCTGGCAGCTTTTTTGATGAGGCATGCTTTAGCTCAGAGGCATCGAGCAAGAGCCGCCTCGCAGCGAAGATGCCGTCCCCCTCGGGGGGAAGCGGCAAAGCCGCTCAGGGGGCTTATTCAACCCGGCAGATCTTGAGCATATTGGTACCGCCGGGCTGGCCCATGGGCTCGCCGCAGGTGATGGCATAGACATCGCCCGATTGCACGATGCCGCGTCCCAGCAGGTGGTCCTTGGCCTGTTCCAGCGCGGTATCGCGGTCGGCGCTGGTGTCCATCAGCAGAGGGCTGACGTTGCGGTACAGCGCCATCTTGCGCTGAGTCGACAGACGTGGCGTCAGTGCGTAGATGGGGATGTGGATGCGGTGACGGCTCATCCACAAAGCGGTGGAGCCGGAATCCGTCATTGCCACAATCGCCTTGGCACCCAGGTGGTGGGCGGTGAACAGGGCGCCAATGGCAATCGCCTGGTCGGTGCGCTTGAAGTGGGCATTGCTGAAGTCGGCATCCTTGACGCGGTCTTCGGCAGCTTCGGCTGCGGCGCAGATGGCGGCCATTTCCTGCACGGTTTCCAGCGGGTACTTGCCGGCAGCGGTTTCGGCGCTGAGCATCACGGCATCGGTGCCGTCCAGCACGGCGTTGGCCACGTCGCTCACTTCGGCGCGGGTAGGCACGGGGTTGGTGATCATGGACTCCATCATCTGGGTCGCGGTAATCACCACCTTGTCCATGTCGCGCGCCATGCGGATCATCTTCTTTTGCAGAGCGGGCACGGCAGCGTGGCCGACTTCCACGGCCAGGTCGCCACGGGCCACCATGATGCCGTCGGAGACTTTCAGGATCTCTTCCAGGCGGGGAATGGCTTCGGCGCGCTCGATCTTGGCGATCAGGCCGGGCTTGTGGCCGTACTGGGCAGCAGCCACGTTGCACAGCTGACGGGCCATTTCCATGTCGGTGGCGTTCTTGGGGAAGCTCACGGCCACGTAGTCGGCCTGGAAAGACATCGCGGTCTTGATGTCTTCCATGTCCTTGGCGGTCAGTGCGGGAGCCGTCAGGCCGCCACCTTGCTTGTTGATGCCCTTGTTGTTGGACAGCTCGCCGCCCAGCTTGACGATGGCGTGCACGGCATCGCCACGGACGGCTTCCACGGTCATCACGATCAGGCCGTCGTTGAGCAACAGCACGTCGCCGGGCTTCACGTCACGCGGCAATTCCTTGTAATCCAGGCCCACGCCGTTGATGTCGCCGGGTTCGGTGCGCGATGCGTCCAGCACAAAGCGGGCGCCGGGCTCCAGCATGACCTTGCCTTCGGCAAACTTGCCGACGCGGATCTTGGGGCCTTGCAGGTCGGCCATGATGGCGACTTCACGGCCGGCACGCTTGGCCGCTTCACGCACCAAGGTGGCGCGATCAACGTGATCCTGAGCCTTGCCGTGGCTGAAGTTCAGGCGCACGACGTTCACGCCTTCGCGCACCATTTGCTCGAGCAGCTGTGGGTCACTTGATGCCGGACCCAGGGTGGCGACGATCTTGGTAGCACGACGAACTTGCATGGAATGTCTCTCTAGCGAAGGGATGTAATTAGGTTTCAATTCTTGCACGGATGCGGTTACATGGCTGCATCATTGTGCGAGTCAAGGCGCTTTGCAAGTGCCCAGAAATCATCCGAAACAATAGCGTTTGGCGCATATTTTTCAATGATTTAAATATGAAAATATATTGAAGTCATTGATTCATAAGCGATAGATGCTTCAAAAAATGAAGCGCCAGAGGAGAAATTCCAGGCCGGCACCAGACTTGCTGCGTTGCGACAAACGCCGCGTTGAAACAGTTTTGCCCCGCAAGCTGGCAATGGCGCTGCGCTTGCGCTGCCGCTCAGACCAGCCCGTGCGAGAGCAGATAGGAAATCACATGGGCCAGGATGGCCGCTTCTATGCCATAGCGCCAGAAGATGAAGCCCGCCATGACGCCGTAGACGATGTCGCACAGCAGCAGCTGCATCAGCACGCCGGTGGTCATGGCGCCCAGCAGCGACCAGGACATGAGCAGGGGCAGCGAGCCCACGATCAGGGCCGTGACAATGACCGCGAACCAGCCCAGCCGCCAGCCGGGGCGGCGTTGGGGGTCGCCGGTCAGGCACCACAGCAGCCACATCACCAGCGACAGGCCGCCGTAGCGCAGCAGCAGCTCTTCCGTGATGCCGCCATACAGCAGCTTGGGCAGCAGCGGCATGGCATAGACGGGATCGACCACGGACAGACTCTCGGGCCAGAGCACGGCCAGCGTGACCAGCCAGGCCGCTCCTGCCACTCCGCCGGCAATGCCGGGCAGGCTCAGAAAGCGAATGGCCCGCCAGGGAGAGCGCCCGCTGAGCCCGATATGGAGCAGGGGCGCGCTCAGGCCCACATGCGAGCCCAGGCGCTGGCCCACGCTCACGGATACAGCCAGCAGCAGGGCCAGTGCGCCCATGGTCAGCCAATGCGCCAGAGGCAGTTGTGCGCTGTCGTGGCTGTGGGGCAGCCACTGCGGCAGTACCGACTTGGGCAGCGACAGCAAACCCGGCAGGCCCAGCAGCCACAGCACCATGCTCACGCGCCGATTCTGCTGCGGCGTGGGAGCGTACTCGGCGAGTGGGTCCGTGGCTTGGGTCATAGGGGCGGTGCTGTTTTCAGTCGCGCATCAGCGCTTCGATTTCATCGGCATCGACAGGCACGCCGCGGGTGATCAGCTCGCAGCCGGTTTCGGTCACCACGGCATCGTCTTCAATCCGGATGCCGATGTTGTGAAACTGCTCGGGCACGCCGGGGGCCGGGCGCACATAGATGCCGGGCTCGACGGTGGTCACCATGCCGGCTCGCAAAATGCGGCTGGGGCGGTTGGCGATGATCTCGCCCGAGATCGGGTCCTTGCGCTCGCTGAGCACGCCCAGCTCCGTGGGCTCGACATAGCTGCCGCAGTCGTGCACATCCATGCCCAGCCAGTGGCCGGTACGGTGCATATAGAACTGGAAATAGGCGCGCGAATCGATCACGTCCTGCGCCGTGCCGTGCTTGCGCTTGTCCAGCAGGCCTAAATCGAGCATGCCCTGGGCCAGCACGGCCACGGTGGCATCGTGCGGGTCGTTGAAGCGATTGCCGGCCTTGGTGACGGCGACCGCCGCTTCCTGGCTGGCCAGTACCAGATCGTAGAGGGCGCGCTGCGGGCCCGTAAATTTGCCATTGGCCGGGAAGGTACGGGTGATGTCGCTGGCATAGCTGTCGAGCTCGCAGCCGGCATCGATCAGCACCAGCTCGCCGGGGCGGACCAGGGCCTTGTCGGCCTGATAGTGCAGCACGCAGGCGTTGGCTCCGGCGGCCACGATGGAACCGTAGGCCACGTACTGCGAGCCGTGCTGGCGGAACTCGTGCAACAGCTCGGCATCCAGATGGTATTCACGCACCTCCTGGCCGCTGCGAATCATTTGTGCAGAGCGTTGCATGGCGCGGATATGGGCGCGGGCGCTGATGGCGCTGGCGCGGCGCATGATGTCCAGCTCATGTGCGTCCTTGAACAAGCGCATCTCGTCGAGCAGGGCGCACAGATCGCCTTGCTGTGTGGGGCAGATCACGCCAAAGCGCGTACGGCCGCGCACTTGGGAGAGCCAGCCTTCGACCTGCTCGGCCAGACCTTGGTGGGTGGCAAACGGGAACCAGACGCGGTCGCGGTTTTCCAGCAGGCGTGGCAGGCGGGTGTTGATCTCGTCGCTGGAATAGGCTTGTTCCACCTCCAGCTGCTCGACAGCGGCTTGCGGGCCCAGGCGGATGCCGGTCCAGACTTCCCGCTCCAGATCCTTGGGCTGGCAAAACAGCACGCTCTGGCCGTCGCTGGTCAGCACCAGGCAGGCATTGGGCTCACTAAAGCCCGTGAGGTAGTAGAAGTAGCTGTCGTGGCGGTACAGATACTCGGTATCGCGGTTGCGGTGCAACTCGGGAGCGGTGGGGATGATGGCGACACCGCCGTCGCCCAACTGGGCGGCCAAGCGTGCGCGGCGTTGAGCATAAACAGAAGTCATCCGGCTATCGTAATGCCGGAAGCGCTCTGTACATCAACTTACATATACAAGTTATGTCGATAGCGCCCGGGGACTACGGCGTGGAGACCGGTGCCGTCAGCCTGGCGGCGGCCAGATGGGATGGCACAGGCCGGCTGGCGGTCTCGTTGTCGGGCACCACCGGCTCGGGCTGGCCTGCCTGCCAACCGGAAACCAGCAGACTCACCCCCGAGAGAATCAGCAGGCTGCAGACCATCCACTCCACTATCCGTCTAGGGATGGCTGGCGGATATTTGGCGCAGATCCAGGTCACCAGCGTGACCACGGGAAAAGCCATGCTCGACCACAGCAGCACCGGCATGGTGATCTGCCCGTCGGCGGCCACCATGACCAGGCGCAGCAGGGCGCAGGTGATGAACATGGAAAACAGGCAGTGGCGCACCAGCAGTCGGTCGAATGGCTGGCGATACAGGTGATAGACCATGGGCGGGCCCGGGGTGGCGAACAGGCCGCCCAGCACGCCGGAGGACAGGCCGGCCAGCCACAGCGAGGTGCTACCCGATAACTGGGTCTGTGCCTGTTTTTGCAGCAACAGCAGCAGGGCGCACAACACAATGGCCAGGCCCAGCAACATGCGCAAGCCGTTCAAAGCATTGCCGCTGAGCCAGTGCAGCAACACCACGCCGCCCACCACGCCGATCACACTGCTGAGCAGCATGGGTTTGAGCAGATCCCATTGGGGCGTGAAGCGGTGCACGCGCAGATAGCTCACGCCATTGACCAGGGACAGCAGACAGGCCACGTTGGCCGCATCGCTGATGCTCAACAAGTGCGTGGCGCCGGCGATGCCGACAAAAATCAGCCCGAAGGCAAAGCCGGTCAGGTTCTGGCAGAACGTGGCCAGAGCGACCAGGGCCAGGAAAAAAACAATGTGCATCACGCGTGCCAGGTCCTCGCAAGCGATGCTGCGTCTGGCGGCCCTTCAAAATGACGGCCAAGAATAGCAGATGCATTGTCATGCCAATCATCGGCGGTCCTTGTCCCGTTGATGGCAGATTGCTATTGTTTATATAGCATCGCACGCAATGTTAAATGGAGCTATAGCGGTTTTTTAACCGGGACGGTTGAGCAGTTCCAGCCGCTCGGGCGTGCCCACGTCGGTCCAGCGTCCGCTGTACAGCGATGCGCCCACGCGGCCTTCGCGCATTGCCAGGCGCAGCAGCGGGGCCAGGGGGGCGCGCAGGCCTTGGGGGTTGCCTGGAGGCAGCTCAAACCAGGGCTGGGCAAACAGCTCGGCTTTGAGCAGCGCAATCGTGCTGTAGGTGTAGCGCGTCCGGCTATCACCCTCGGGCAAATCCAGAGCCAGGCCAGTCTCGCTCAGGCCGAAGTCGCCGCGCGGATTGTGGGCCGGGTTGGGCACCAGCCACAGATGGGCCAGCTGGCTGCTTTGCGCAAAGGCTTGGGCGGCCGCTGCGGGAAAGTCAAAGTCCGGTGCATAGACATCGCCTGCGGCCAGCCAGAACACATCGGCCAGCTGGGGCAGCGCGCGGCTGATGCCGCCGGCGGTCTCAAACGCCTGTGCGGGCTCGGCGGAGTATGAAAGTGAGAGCTGCTTACGCTCTTGCGCTTTGGGGCTGAAGGCAAAAGCATTGGAGAAATAGGCGGGAATCTGCTCGCCCAGCCAGCCGGTGTTGATGACGGCGCGCGGCACGTCGGCTTGCGCCAGCGCCTGCATATGGTGTTGCAGCAAGGGCAGGCCTTGCACGGTCAGCAAGGGCTTGGGCGTGACGTCGGTCAGCGGCCGCATGCGCTCGCCACGGCCTGCGGCCAGCAGCATGGCAGGAGGCTGAACAAAGGGCGAAGCGTGGGGCAGGGAGGGAGCGGTAGTCATGCGCAGACAGCAGTTTTTTCGGTGCGCACCGAGTGCCGAAAAGCCGGCAAAACAGTGCAGTTCTTGGGCGGAACTGTAGTGCATTGACCCGCAGACTGCCTAAGAAAATCCGGCCTCCTTTAAAATGGCGGGCTTACCCGAATTACACCCTCCTTGATGGAGCGCCCTGATGGCCAACACTCAACAAATGGCGAATGCAATCCGTGCACTCGCAATGGATGCCGTTCAACAAGCCAATTCCGGCCACCCCGGCGCCCCCATGGGCATGGCCGACATGGCTGTTGCGCTGTGGAGCCGCCACCTCCAGCACAACCCCATGAACCCGCACTGGGCTAACCGTGACCGATTCATTCTGTCGAACGGCCACGGCTCCATGCTGATTTATGGTCTGCTGCACCTCTCGGGCTACAACCTGCCCATCGAAGAGCTGAAGAACTTCCGCCAGCTGCACAGCAAGACCGCCGGTCACCCCGAAGTGGGCGTGACCCCCGGCGTGGAAACCACCACCGGCCCCCTGGGCCAAGGCATCACCAATGCCGTGGGCTTTGCCCTGGCTGAAAAGCTGCTGGCTGCCGAGTTCAACAAGACCGAAGGCAAGGTTCAGCACGACATCGTGGATCACCACACCTTCGTGTTCCTGGGCGACGGTTGCCTGATGGAAGGCATCAGCCACGAAGCCGCCGCTCTGGCTGGCGCCTGGAAGCTCAACAAGCTGATCGCCCTGTGGGACGACAATGGCATCTCCATCGACGGCAAGGTCGCTCCCTGGTTTGGCGACAACACGCCTGCCCGTTTTGAAGCCTACGGCTGGAACGTGATCAAGGGCGTGGACGGCCACAACGTGGACGCCGTAGACGCTGCCATCGCCGCCGCCAAGCAAAGCGCCGACAAGCCCACGCTGATCTGCTGCAAGACCAGCATCGGCAAGGGCTCGCCCAACCGTGCCGACACGGCCAAGGCCCACGGCGAACCTCTGGGTGCCGAAGAAATCGCTTTGACCCGCGCTGCGCTGGGCTGGACCGCCGCTCCCTTTGAAATCCCTGCCGACGTGTACGCCGACTGGGATGCCAAGGACCAGGGTGCCAAGACGGAAGCTGCCTGGAACGAGAAGTTCGCCGCTTACGCCAAGGCCTTCCCCGAACTGGCTGCCAACTTCACCCGCCGCATGGCCGGTGATCTGCCTGCCAACTTCCTGGAAACTGCCGCCAAGATCGCTTCCGATGCCCATGACGCCGGCGCCACCGTGGCCAGCCGCAAGGCCAGCCAGCTGGCCCTGGAAGGCCTGACGGCCGCTTTGCCCGAACTACTGGGCGGCTCTGCCGACCTGACCGGCTCCAACCTGACCAACACCAAGTCCACTCCCGCTTTCCGCGTGGATGACAAGGGTGCCGTGGTCAAGACCGAAGAAGGCCAGATCGGCCGCCACATCAACTACGGTGTGCGCGAGTTCGGCATGGCCGCCATCATGAACGGTGTGGCGCTGCACGGCGGCTACATCCCTTACGGCGGCACCTTCCTGACCTTCTCCGACTACAGCCGCAACGCCATTCGCATGGCCGCGCTGATGAAGCAACGCGTGATCCATGTGTTCACGCACGACTCCATCGGTCTGGGTGAAGACGGTCCTACCCACCAGTCCATCGAGCACGCGGCTTCGCTGCGCCTGATCCCCGGTCTGGACGTGTGGCGCCCCGCCGACACCACGGAAACCGCCGTGGCCTGGACCGTGGCTCTGAGCCAGAAGAACAAGCCCACCGCCATGCTGCTGAGCCGCCAGAACCTGGCCTACGCAGCCAAGAGCGAAGACGCGCTGGACAACATCGCCTGCGGCGCCTACGTGCTGAGCGAGCCCAAGGACATCGGCTTCAAGAAGAAGGCCCAGGCCGTCATCATCGCCACCGGCTCTGAAGTGCAACTGGCCATCGCTGCCCAGAAGCTGCTGGCCGAGCGCAAGATCGCCGTGCGCGTGGTCTCCATGCCCAGCACCACGACCTTCGACAAGCAGGACGTGAAGTACAAGAAGGCCGTGCTGCCCGCAGGTCTGCCCCGCGTGGCCGTGGAAATGGGCGTGACCGACTTCTGGTGGAAGTACGGCTGCGCTGCCGTGGTCGGTATCGACTCCTACGGCGAATCGGCTCCTGCTCCCGTGCTGTTCAAGCACTTCGGCTTCACCGCCGAGAATGTTGCCGACACCGTGCAGGTCGCTCTGCAGAACGCTGGCAAGTAAGCAAAAGGGGCCTCGTGCCCCTTTTTTACGGCAAAAGTGCGGCTCCATGCGCGCTTTGAGCCATCCGGACGAGGCGGCCAGCCAGCCAGTCCGGGCACAATCGCCCCGGTTTTTGTTTTTTTCACTATCCAACCATCTACGAGGCAACTATGACGATCAAGGTAGGCATCAACGGTTTTGGCCGCATCGGCCGCAACGTGCTGCGCTCTGCAGTGCAAAACTTCTCGGACATCGAAATCGTCGGTATCAACGACTTGCTCGAGCCCGACTACCTGGCTTACATGCTGAAGTACGACAGCGTGCACGGCCGTTTTGACGGCGAAGTTTCGGTTGAAGGCAACACCCTGGTCGTCAACGGCAAGAAGATCCGCCTGACCCAAGAGCGCGACCCTGCTGCTCTGAAGTGGAATGAAGTCGGCGCCGACATCGTGATCGAATCCACCGGCCTGTTCCTGACCAAGGAAACCGCCCAGAAGCACATCGATGCTGGCGCCAAGAAGGTGATTCTGTCGGCTCCTTCCAAGGACGACACCCCCATGTTCGTGTTCGGCGTGAACCACGAAACTTACAAGGGCGAAGCCATCATCTCCAACGCTTCGTGCACGACCAACTGCCTGGCTCCCGTGGCCAAGGTGCTGAACGACAAGTGGGGCATCAAGCGCGGCCTGATGACCACTGTGCACGCTGCGACTGCCACGCAAAAGACCGTGGACGGTCCTTCCAACAAGGACTGGCGCGGCGGCCGCGGCATTCTGGAAAACATCATTCCTTCCAGCACTGGCGCAGCCAAGGCCGTGGGCGTGGTGATTCCCGAGCTGAACAAGAAGCTGACCGGCATGTCCTTCCGCGTGCCTACGTCTGACGTGTCCGTGGTCGACCTGACCGTGGAACTGAACAGCGAAGCCACTTACGAAGAAATCTGTGCCGAAATGAAGGCCCAGTCCCAAGGCGCTCTGAAGGGCGTGCTGGGCTACACCGAAGACAAGGTGGTTGCCACCGACTTCCGTGGCGAAACCTGCACTTCCGTGTTCGATGCCGAAGCCGGTATCGCCCTGGACAAGACTTTCGTGAAGGTCGTCTCCTGGTACGACAACGAATGGGGCTACTCCAACAAGTGCCTGGAAATGGTGCGCGTGGCCGCTGCCAAGTAATCTCGATTACTCGCAAACACGGCTTTGGCGCTTGCTTGACAAGCGCCTGTAGCTATAAAAAAAAGCCAGCAGGGGACGCCTTGCTGGCTTTTTTCTTGTGCTGCGCATGGTTGCAGAAATCTACCCTATGAATAGGCACTCAGTGTTTATTGAGTAAGCAGTCTGTGCTACAAAAATAGTAGTTAAATCAAAGCTTACAGATGTGGCAAAAGTCAAGGCGCCAGTTCAGCGCTTGCAGCCATGCGCCTAAGCAATGAAACTGGGGTCTTCCTCCGCACTTGCCGAGCCACGTATGGCTGTTCATCCCTCCTCCGCCGCAACTTTGATCGTGCTGCTACCCCTGCTGGCTTGGCGGCTGCACTCGCGTTACAAGAGGCTGGTGGGGCGCCAACGCACCAGCCGCTACCGGCCGTGGGTGAGCATGGGCATTTACACCCTGCTGCTGAGCCTCATTGTCTGGGCCGTCTGGGGCCAGTGGCATGCCTTGGTGGCACTGGCCGGCGGCTTGGTTGCGGGCAGTCTGCTGTCGCGCTGGGCATGGCTGCAAACCCGGCTCGAACCCACGCCGCAAGGGCTGTACTACACGCCGCACACGCATCTGGGCATTGCGTTGTCTTTGCTGTTTCTGGCGCGCATTGCCTACCGGGTGGTGGAGGTCGTCTGGTTGCTGCCAGAGGCGGAATCCGGCCTGCATGCCTTTGTGGCCAGCCCGCTGACCATGTAGGTGTTTGGCCTGATGGCCGGCCATACCCTGGGCTATGCCATGGCCTTGTTTCTCTGGCGCCGGCGCGTGCTGGCCGCCAAGCATGCGCGCGAGGCGGCGGCATCTGCCAAGCTTTCAGAGTAATCGCTGCTATCGCTTGATTTTTGTGGTTTCAAGCTAAAAGCACCGTGAAATCTACTCTGGTAAAGCGTTGAAAGCTATCAAATTGAATACAAGGCACTGCAGCCGACATCCACTCCCTGGCCGTGGGCCTAAAGTAGGCAGGCTTTTTGTCTTTGGAGAATTGCATTCATGGTTCATAGCGCACACGCACAAAGCACCGACACCTCTTACCGAGTCACTCTCACCGATCCGCAGGGCCATGCCTGGTACGTGGATGAACCGCAAGAGCATGGCGGCGCAGATTCGGCCCCCAATCCCATACAGCTGCTGCTGTCCGCTCTGGCGGCATGCACCACCGTCACGTTGCAGATGTATGCGGACCCCGCTGACCGGCGTGGAGGTGGATGTGCAGCTCAACCCCGCTGGCAAGCCTGCCGCGGGTAATCTGCTCCAGCGCCGCGTGACGCTACGAGGTGAGCTGGATGAAGAGCAGCGTCAGATACTGCTGCAGGTGGCCAATGCCTGCCCGGTGCACAAGCTGCTGGAAGGCGAAATTCATATCCCGACCGAGCTGGCATAAGGCGGGCGCTACAAAAGCCAAAGCCCTGCAGAGCAGGGCTTTGGCAGGGGTTGCTGGTGTTTTAGATCGTCACTTCCAGTGCGCCGACTTCTACATATAGCTCAAACTCGCGTTTGGCCAGATAAGCGGTTTCGGGCTGTTGATCCTCCGGGTCGATCCAAGAAAGAACATAGCTGGCAATGGCAGTGTCCACCTTCATTTCAGTGCCCAGAGGAATGGTTTCCGTAGGACCGTCGCCGTTGCGATGTTCCACCTTGCCAATGATCTTGGCTTGAAAGTGTTCTGGATACTGCTGGACTTCGACGGCCGAGATTTGATTGCCTTGGGTGTTTTCTTCACTCATTTTTGAATCCTCCTGCAGATTGGGGGATGCGCTGAGGCGCATGTCTTGGCAATGGTCGTTGCCACACCCTTTGACCATATTCAGCCTCAAGACTTGAGGCTGTCAGCCAAATGGCTGAATCAACAGGCACGTTGTAACGGCCTGAAAGGGCAGAAATTGCATTCTGCCGTCTGTTTGCTGGAAATATTGATTGCGCAGACACTCCCCATACCTAGCCGTCAGGAAATGCCATGAATACACCCGCCACATCCTTACAACGTCTGCCAACTCGCATTGCCGATGTGGGCGGCATTCCCATTCATCGGGCGATTCCCCAGCGTGCCTTGCGCAAGGTCGGGGCCTGGTGTTTTCTCGATCATGCCGGGCCTGCCCAGCCTCCGCCGCCCGGTATGCAGGTGGGGCCGCATCCTCACATTGGTTTGCAAACTTTTACCTGGATGATCGAAGGCGAGGTGCTGCATCGCGACAGCCTGGGCAGCGAGCAAATCATCCGCCCCGGTCAAGTCAATCTGATGACGGCAGGTCACGGCATCGCACATTCCGAAGAAAGCCAGACCGTGGCTGTGCATGCTGCCCAGCTCTGGATTGCCCTGCCCGATAGCCACCGCAACTGCGCACCGCGCTTTCAGCATTACCCCGATCTGCCCAAGACCCGGGTGGGCGACTTCGATGCCACGGTGCTGGCCGGCGAAGCGCTGGGCCTGACGGCTCCGGCCGAGGTTCATACCCCGCTGATGGGCGTGGATCTGGTCGCTGCGGCTGGGGCGCAGAATGCCCGCGCCGACTTGCCACTGCGCCCGGATTTTGAGCATGCCGTCATGAGCCTCTCGGGCCAAGTCATGGTGGAAGGCCAGCGTCTGCCCGAGGAAGAGCTGATCTATCTGCCCAAGGGCCGCAACTCGGTAGCGCTGGAGTGCACGCCCGGCAGCCGTTTGATCGTCATTGGCGGCGAGCCCATGGACGAAGCCATCTTGCTGTGGTGGAACTTTGTCGGTCGTACGACCGAAGAAATGCAGCAAGCCCGCGAACAATGGGAGGCCGAAGTTGCGACCAAGGCGGAGATAGTCGATGGCAAGCCACGCCGTTTTGGCCAGCCAGTGACCTCCGCATTGAAGTGTTTGCACGCTCCTTCGCTGGAAGGCATGAGCTTGCGAGCGTCGAAATAAGCCCGATATTCGCTTTCATTTCGCACCAAATTGGTGCGAAATGAAAAAATCATTGCTCGAATTAAAAGCTGTTGCGGAGTGTTTGATTGGTTTTAATGAATTTTGAAAGCGATCGAAGCCAATCTCGAGTCGTTATTGAACGTTATGCATGAAACGTTTGAGTTGATGCATATCTTGCTTTCATAATCCAGCCAACGCCCCGGGCACGAGAACGCCAACACCGCTTTCGTCCGGGGCGTCGCCACGTCTGCTGCCGGCGTGCGTGGCCATCGTCAACTCTGGAACCAAGAAAGCAGATCCATGCGTCAAGAACACGACTTCATCGGCATCAAAACCATCCCTCCCGACGCTTACTGGGGCGTTCATTCCGCACGCGCAGTGGAGAACTTCCCCATCACCGGTCACTCGGTTGCCCAAATGCCCGAGTTGATTCGCGCTTTTGCCTTTGTCAAAAAGGCTGCGGCACTGGCCAATCTGCAGTTTGCCGCCATCAATCTCAAACAAGCCACCGCCATCTCCCAAGCCTGTGATGATCTGATTGCCGGCAAGCTGCACGAGCAGTTTGTGGTCGATGTGATCCAGGGCGGCGCAGGCACCTCCACGAACATGAACGCCAATGAGGTGATCGCCAATCGTGCCCTTGAGCACCTGGGATTGCCCAAAGGCAGCTATGACGTGATTCATCCCAATGATCACGTCAACGCCTCGCAAAGCACCAACGACGCATATCCCACGGCCGTCAAGCTCGCCACCTATGCTGGCATTCAGAAGCTGTTGATCGCCCTGGCCTCCTTGCGTGCTGCTTTTGAAGCCAAAGCCAGCGAATTCGCCCATATTCTCAAGATCGGCCGCACACAATTACAAGACGCCGTGCCTATGACTTTGGGTCAGGAATTCGCCGCCTTTGCCGCCATGATCGCCGACGATGAAAAGCGTCTGCGCGAATCCGCCTATCTGATGACCGAAGTGAACATGGGCGGCACCGCCATTGGTACCGGCATCAATGCGCCTGTGGGATATACGGATGCCGTGGTGAAAGCGCTGGCCGAAATCTCCGGCGTGCCTGTCACCAAGGCAGGCAATCTGATCGCAGCCACTGGCGATACCGGTGCTTTTGCCGATATTTCCGGCATCTTGAAGCGTGTGGCGGTCAAACTCTCCAAGATCAGCAATGACTTGCGTTTGCTGTCCTCCGGTCCGCAGGCTGGCGTTGGCGACATCAAGCTGCCGGCTCGCCAAGCCGGCTCGTCCATCATGCCGGGTAAGGTCAACCCCGTGATTCCCGAGGTGATGAATCAGGTCTGCTTTGAGGTGATAGGCAACGACGCAGCCATCACCATGGCCGTCGAAGCAGGGCAGTTGCAGCTCAACGCTTTTGAACCGCTGATGGCCTGGGCGCTGCACAAAAGCCTGACCCATCTGTGCAGCGCCTGCAAGACACTGCAGGTGAACTGTGTAGAAGGCATTGTGGCGAACCAGGGCCTGCTGGATGAGCGCATCGCCGAATCGGTGACGCTGGTGACGGCGCTGAACCCGTTGATCGGTTACGAGAAAGCGGCCCAGATCGCCAAGACCGCGATTGCCAACGGCAAGCGTATCGCTCTGGTGGCTGAGGAGCTGGGCATCATGAGCGAGGCCGAGATGAAAAAGTTGCTGGTCGCAGACAAGCTGACACAGGCGGGTGCGTTGACTGCGGCCTGACGGCCTGAGTACCCATGCAAAAGGGCATGTTCGCAATGAACATGCCCTTTTATTTGATATGATTTTTATAGCTGCAAGCGCTTGAATTCAAAGGGCTTGCAGCCAAAAAATACCCAAGGTCACGCTACTGCTGCATTCTCGGCACTGGGGTCATCCACACCACGCACGCTTTCACGCAGATTTTTGTCCTTGACCTTTCCCAGATCGGTTTCTACGGCACGGCGCAGCTTTTCAATGGCGGCGCTAAAAGCATCTTTGACCTTTTCCGCTTCTGCGTTCACGGCAATGGGAGGGCGGCCTGTAGCCCGGGTTTCAAGCACGCAGCGCTTGCCTGGGCCGCCCGTGGTCTTGAGGGCGTCAACGCCGGTGAGGAAAACCTCTACGCGCACTACATACTCTTTCAGGCGGGCCATCTTGGCGTTGATCTCCTCCTGAGCCCATTGAGCCAAAGAATCTCCACCCTGGATGGAATCGTCGGCATGAACCTGTACTTGCATGCAAATCCTCCTAGTCACCAAATGCCGCAGCTTCTGCGGCGAAAAGCTGTTGGGGCCGCTTGGGCGGCGCCATCAGGCCGGGTCGTGGCTTGGTGGCGCTTCTCAAAAGCTGGCGAAAACATCGTAACGCCAGAGTCTGCTTCTGCCCATCGGGTTTTGTTACACCACTGTGAAACAAGGTACTTTATGCATTGTGCTCCGGTCGATATCGTTGGTCAGGGGTTAATGAAAAAGATAGCGGCAATCATGGATGGCTATTGAGTTTTCATTGGTCTGGAGCAAAAACTACGCGGATTGCCGTGGTCGCGAAATGCGGGGCGGGACCGGTTTCAGCTGCTCGCCACTCTTACGGGTCGTCAGGGATGTGAAACCTGGGGCTGCGCTAAGCCGGTGCCCGCCTCGGTCACAAAGCCTATGTGCGTCAGACCCGCAGCATGGGCCCAGCCCATGATCTGAACCACCCGTCCATAAGGCACGCTGGTGTCGGCGCGCAGCTGGATTTCAGTCTGCGGGTTGCGCTGGCCCAGGGACTTGAGTCGCTGCTGGACTGCCGCATCGGCCGCGACTGCACCCTGTATCCATATCTCGCCTTGCGGGTTGACTTCCAGCATCAGTGCATCGCTGCGGGCCACATTGGATTGCGGTGTGGCCGCATTGGCCTTGGGTAGTTGCACGCGCAAGCTTGCGGCCAGCATAGGGGCTGCAAGAATGAAGATCACCACCAGCACCAGCATCACATCCACCAGTGGCGTGACATTGATGGCGTTGATGGGTGGCTCGCTGCCCTGGCGGCTGCTCATGCGTCCAAATGCCATGCCTGCTCCTGTTTATGAAGCGCCTGCCCCGAATTGCGCCTGGAGGTCGTGGGCAAAACCCTCCAGCAAAGCCTCCAGCGTGCTGGCCGAGCGGCCCATGAGGTTGTAGGCCAGTACGGCGGGCAGGGCCACGGCCAGGCCTGCGGCAGTCATCACCAGCGCCTCGCCCACGGGGCCTGCCAGCTGCTCGATCCCGACCTGGCCGGTGCCTGCCAGCACGGCCAGCGCATGGTGAATGCCCCAGACCGTACCCAGCAGGCCTACAAACGGAGCCGTCGCGCCTATGGTCGCCAGCAAGGTCTGTCCCCACTGCAACTGGCGCGAGGCCGAGCCCAGGGCCGCGCGCAAGCCGCGCATTAACCGCAGGCCGGCATCGGCGCGCTCGGCCAGCGGGCGCGATGCGGATGCCGTCTGGGGTTGGGCAGTCTCAGCCGACAAAGCGTTGACCATGGGCAGCACCAGAGCTTGCCTGTCCAGCGCTTTGACTCCGGCCTGGGCCTGGACGATATCTGGCATCTGCCAGAAAGCATCCATGGCCTGGGGGATGCAGCGGCGGGCAACTGTCATGAACCAGAGCTTGTAGAGGATGACGACCCAGCTGAGCACCGACATGATCAGCATTACCGCCGCCGTGCCACGGGTGACGGAGTCGCCCTGGGCCAGCCATTGCCAAAGTCCTGCAGACATAGCGCTATCTCTCCGCAAACAAAAAAGGGGCCCTCGCGGCCCCTTCGATTCACTGCATCAACGCAGGTTCAGCACGTCGTACATATCGTACTGACCGGCCTTCTTGTCGGCCAGATAGCCAACGGCACGCAGGCTGCCTGCGGCATAGCCAGCGCGGCTGCTGGACTTGTGTGCGATCTCGATGCGATCGCCGGTGCCGGCAAACAGCACGGTGTGGTCGCCAACAATGTCGCCGCCCCGCACGGTGGCAAAGCCGATGCTGTTTTCCACACGCTCGCCGGTATGGCCGTAGCGCTCGTACACGGCGCGGTCGGCCAGATTCGTGCCCTGGGCTTCGGCGATCACTTCACCCATCTTCAGCGCTGTGCCCGAAGGTGCATCCACCTTGTGCTTGTGATGGGCTTCCACGATTTCGATGTCGTAGCCGCTGTTTTGCAGCGCCTTGGCAGCCATTTCCAGCAGCTTGAAGGTCACGTTCACGCCCACGCTCATATTGGGCGAGAACACGATGGCGGTCTTTTGGGCAAAGGCGGCGAGCTGGGCTTTTTGCTCATCACTGAAGCCCGTGGTGCCGATGACGACTTTGACGCCCAGTTCGGCGGCCACAGCCAGGTGTTCCAGCGTGCCTTCGGGGCGGGTGAAGTCGATCAGGCAGTCGGCCTTGGAGAGGGCCGAGCGCAGATCGCTTTCGATCTGCAGTCCGCTGGGACGGCCCAGAAAAGCGCAAGGATCGGTGCCGATGGCGGGGCTTTCTGCCATATCCAGCGCAGCGGCCAGTTCGCAGTCCTGGCTGTTCAGAATGGCTTCGATCAGCATGCGGCCCATGCGGCCCGAGGCGCCTGCCACGGCAACGCGCTGGCGGGCGGAGTAAGAATTGGCGGTGGATGCGGTCATGGCGCTTACGGTCTGTCGTCGGTCTCCGGCCGGGGCCGGATGAATGAAAAATCTGGATGTGCCGAACGGCGTTGCTGTCCGGACGAGGTGGCGTGCCGGGTGCTGCTCAGCCGTGCTTAGTAGCGCGACTCCAGTGGCGGATAGCTGCTGGCGGCTGGCGGCAGGTTGGCGTCTGCATCGGCGGCATCCGCTGGCGACTTGCGGGTCGGGAACTTGGCCAGCTGGGCTTCGGTGGCTTCAAGTTGCGGCACCTTGGGCGTGCCCTTCATGCCTTTGAGGCTGGCCACGAACTCGGCTTCCGATGGCATTTCATCGCCTTCGGCGCGCACAAAGCGGTCGCCATCAAAGAACACGGTAAGCTTGCGCACCTGCGGGTCCACATCGGGGCGCTTGATGGTGAAAACATATTCCCAGCGATCCGCGTGGAAGATGCTGGTCATCAGCGGCGTACCCAGGATGTCGCGGATCTGCTGCCGGCTCATGCCGGGCTGCAGCGCCTGGACCTGCTCCTTGGAGACGAAATTGCCTTGCACCACATCTATTTTGTAGGGCGTTATGGCATTGGCGACACGGTGCGCGGCGCCGTCGAGGCTGTTGCAGCCGGCCAGTGCCGCTGTGATTGCCAACGTCAGGAGCAGACCTGCGCGGCTACGGGCTTGAACATGCATGGGTAATGGCATAGGGATATGATCCGAATCATTGTAGCGGCTGGTCCCGAGAGCACCTGATGATTCCAACGACCCCGGTGCCAGGGCCATTTTTTGTTGTCCCTTGTCTGCCCCTTCTGGCGCGTTGACAGACCACCGAGAGATCCTGACATGAAGAACATCGAAGAACTCAAAAATACCGGCCTCAAGGCCACCTTGCCACGCCTGAAGATTCTGGAGATCTTCCAGACCGGTGCCCAGCGCCACATGACCGCAGAAGATGTCTTCCGCGTGCTGCTCGACGAGCGCTCGGACATTGGCCTGGCCACGGTCTACCGCGTGCTCACCCAGTTCGAGCAGGCCGGCATTCTGAATCGCAGCACGTTTGAAAGCGGTAAAGCGATCTATGAACTCAACGAAGGTCAGCACCACGACCACTTTGTCTGCACCAGCTGCGGAAAGGTGGAAGAGTTCTACGACGCAGAAATCGAGAAGCGCCAGAACCTGATCGCCAAGGGCAAGGGCTGGGTGATCCAGGATCACGCCATGGCTTTGTATGGCCAATGCGCAGAGTGCGCGGTTCGCGCCACCAAGTAAAGCGGTTCTCTTTTGCAAGGGGCAAGGCATGTAAATGTCTTGCCCCTTTTACGTTGAGAAAACATTTCCCTACACCGGCTGCCCGGATATCAAGCCAACATGCTGCATGACTGCCTACGCAGCGGTCATTCATGGGGCTTGAGGAGGCCGGTCAATGCCGCAGCTGCACATTTTTTTCGCCAGAAGTCTTGCCTGTCTCGCTGTGGCCGCACTGGCGGCTTGCGCGCCGCTGTGGTCGCCGTCACACGGCCGGCTCAGTCCTCAAACTCTCGAAGTGATGAGCAGCAGCCGTTTACCGGACAAGACGAGTACCATGCAACGCCAGCAATGGCTGGATAGAGTCACCTGGGGAGCTACGGATCACGAATCGTCCCAGTTGCAGCAGCAGGGTTTGAAGCGATGGCTGATGGGGCAGCTGACGCCGTCTGCCAGTCCCATGTCCGCTGAAGTGCAGCAGCGCATCGATGCCCTGAGCATCAGTCAGAAGTCCATGGAGCAGATCCAGCGGGAGATTGCCGAGCAGCGCCGTTTCATCCGCAGCACCCAGGACAGCGATGAGGCCGCCAGACTCAGGCAAGACTTGCAGCGCCAGCTCAATCTGCTTGGCTCGGAAGCACAAAAGCGCCAGATATGGCGCGCGCTCTATTCACCACACCAGTTGCAGGAGCAGATGACCTGGTTCTGGATGAATCATTTCAACGTCAGCACGCGCAAAGGAGATGTGCGCCTGTGGGTAGGCGACTACGAGGAGCAGGCCATTCGCCCACATGCGCTTGGCAGTTTCCGCGATCTGCTGGCAGCCAGCATGCGCCACCCGGCCATGCTGCAGTATCTGGACAATGCCAGCAATGCCGCCGGTCATATCAATGAGAACTATGCGCGTGAACTGCTGGAGTTGCACACCATGGGCGTGGGCAGCGGTTATACCCAGGCCGATGTGCAAGCCATGGCCCATGTGCTGACCGGTGTAGGCTTCACTACGCGTGAAGCGGATGCGCCGCCACCCAAGCTGCGCCCCGAGCGACAGGCCGACTATGTGCGGCAGGGTTTCTTCGAGTTCAACCCCAATCGTCACGACTACACCCCTCAGGTTTTGCTGGGCAAGCCTCTGGAGCAGCGCGGCATGGCGCAAGTCAATGAGGCCTTGGACCGCATTGTGGCTGCGCCAGCGACTGCACATTTCATAGCGCGAAAGCTCTCGGTGTACTTTCTCGGTGACAAGCCGGACCCGGCTGTGGTGGAGCGCGTGGCACAGACCTTCGAGCGCAGTCGCGGCGATATTGCGGCCACCCTGGCCAGTTTGCTGACAGCTCCCGAGGCGCAGCATTTCGGCCAGCGTTTCAAGGATCCGGCGCACTATGTGCTGGGCGCCACACGTCTGGCCTACGACCCGCGCGTGGCCAGCGATGTGAGCCCTGTGCAGAACTGGCTGAACCAGCTCGGTCAGCCGCTTTATGGTCATGAAATGCCGGACGGCTATCCGCAAGCCCTGTCGGACTGGTCTAGCTCCGGCCAGATGAGCAGCCGTTTTGATGTGGCGCGGCAGATCGGGACGCGCGGCGCCTTGCTGTTTCGCCGTGGCGCGCAGGATCCGCTGGAAAAGCCGCCATACCCCGACCTTGCGCAGAAAGCCAGCGTGCAAGCCCGTCTGCAGTCCCTGGGTGCAGCTACGCGGACGGCACTGGCACAGGCCAAAAATCCAGCGGACTGGAACACCTATTTCCTGTCGGCCCCCGAAATGATGTTCCGCTGAGGCGGTGCCAAGGAGTCTTTTGATGCAAAGACGTCAATTTTTATGCCTGAGCGCAACGCTGCCACTGGCTTGCCAGTTGGGCAGAGGTCTGGCCGCCCCTTTGCAGAACAGCTCGCCCCGCTTTTTGCTGGTGTTTTTACGTGGTGCCTATGACTGCAACAGCCTGCTGGTGCCCACGCACAGCGACTTTTACTATCAAGCCAGACCCAACATTGCCATTGCCCGGCCCGGTGAAGCCAATGGAGCTCTGCCCCTGGGGGCGAATTGGGCTCTGCACCCAGCTCTGCAGACCAGCATGCTCCCTTTGTATGAGCAAGGACAGCTGTGCTTTGTACCGTTTGCGGGGAGCAACGACCTCTCGCGCAGCCACTTTGAGACCCAGGACTCCATCGAGCTGGGCCAGCCGTTGGAAGGCAGCAAGAGCTTTCAGAGCGGCTTCATGAATCGGCTGGCCCAGGTGTTGCAGCAAGACAGCCGGAGTCTGAGCCGCGTTGCACCCATGGCTTTCACTGCGCAGCTGCCGCTGTGCATGCGCGGCAATGCCCAGGTGGCGAATATGGCGCTGGCCTCGGTACGCAAGGCTGCGGTGGATGGCGACCGCGGCCGGATCATCGCCTCCATGTACCAGGGCACGGCGCTGGATGCAGCCGTGCGGGAGGGCTTCAGCGTTCAGACCGCCGTGCAGCGCAGCGTGCAGGAGGAAATGGACAAGGCCGGACGTGAGGCCATCAGTGCCAAAGGCTTTGGACTGGTCGCGCAGCGCATGGCGCATCTGATGCGCGAGCAGTTTGATCTGGGCTTTGTCGATGTGGGTGGTTGGGATACCCACGTCAATCAGGGCGGAGTCAGCGGCAATTTGGCCAACCGGCTGAGCGACTTGAGCAATGGCCTGGCCACTTTCGCCGAGGCCATAGGTGAGGAGACTTGGCGCCACACGGTGGTGGCCGTCATCAGCGAGTTCGGCCGTACTTTTCGCGAAAATGGCAACAAGGGCACCGACCACGGCCATGGCACGGCGTACTGGTTTCTCGGTGGCGGGTTATCTGCCCAGGCAGGGGGCAAGATCGTAGGCGAGCAGATCGAGGTCAATGAAAAAGCGCTGTTTCAGAACCGCGACTACCCCGTGCTCAATGAATACCGTTCCGTGCTGGGCGGTTTGTTTTACCGCATGTATGGACTGAGTTCTCAGCAGGTACAGCAGATCTTTCCGGCATCGTCGACCGGGAAGCTGCATCTGGTCTAGAACGACTCGCCGCTTTCCATGGCACGGCGGTGGCGATTCACGAACTCCTGATAGGTATCAATACCGCGCAGCTGCAAGATGGTATTGCGCACGGCGGCTTCCACCAGCACGGCGATATTTCGGCCTGCTACCACCTGAATCACCACCTTGCGCACGGGCACGCCCAGCACGTCCTGGGTCAGCGGCTCGGCCGGCAGGCGTTCGTATTCGCGCTCCATGGTCTCTCTGCGCACCAGATGTACGATGAGCTTGAGGCGCATCTTGCGGCGCACAGCAGTCTCGCCAAAAATGGCCCGTACATCCAGCAAGCCGATTCCGCGCACTTCCAGCAGGTTTTGCAGCAGATCGGGGCATTTGCCCTCAATCGTCGTCTGATTGATGCGGTACAGGTCCACGGCATCGTCGGCCACCAAGCCGTTGCCGCGGGTGACCAGCTCCAGCCCCAGTTCGCTTTTGCCCAGGCCCGATTCGCCGGTGATCAGCACGCCCATGCCCAGAATGTCCATGAACACGCCGTGCATGGTGATGCGATCGGCAAAGTGCTTGGAGAGATAGGCGCGCAGCACGTCGATCACAAAGGCCGACTGCTCCTTGGTGGAGAACAGCGGAATGTGAGAGCGCTCGCACATGGAGATCAGCTCGTCCGGCGCCTCCTGGCCATCGGCCAGCACTAGCACCGGGGGTTCCAGCGTCACGATACGGGCGATACGGCGCAGGCAGTCCTGCGAGGTGGCATTGGTTAGATACGCGATCTCGCGCTCGCCTAGCACCTGCAGACGGTAGGGGTGGATGTAGTTGAGGTAGCCGACTAGATCGGCCCCCGAGCGGGCCGAGCGCACCGCCATTTCGTCAAAGCGGCGCTCGGAAGCACCTAACCCTGCGATCCACTGCCAACGCAGGCTGGAGTTGCGAAATGCCTCGAACAACACGTCGGCATTGATGGCGCTGGGTCTCATCGCAAGGCCCTGAAAGTAAGAAAAAGGGGACGGCTGGGGTCAGACCGGCTGTGCCGCCGAAGGCTGCCAGCCTGCAATCATGCCGTGCAGCTGCTGAGCATCCACACATGACTTGAGGCGTTCGCGCAGCTGGCTGTCGCTCAGCAGCTCGGCAATCTCCGAGAGGATTTCCAGGTGTTTCTGAGTAGCGGCTTCGGGCACGAGGAGAAAGATCAGCAGGCTGACCGGCTGCTCATCGGGTGCGTCAAAGCCAATCGGACTGGCCAGCTGAAACAAGGCTGCCATGGGGGCCGTGAGGCCCTTGATGCGGCCGTGGGGAATGGCAACGCCGTGCCCAAGACCGGTGGAGCCCAGGCGCTCGCGCGCAAACAGGCTGTCGGTAATCAGGGCGCGAGACAGAGCATGCAAGCTCTCAAAGAGCAAACCCGCTTCCTCGAAAGCGCGTTTCTTGCTGGTGACATCAACGCTCACGAGCACTTGAGCGGCGGGAAGAATAGAGGCTAGGCGGTTCATGGTTTGATCAACAATTATGCACCTCAGCGCTGAAAACCGTGGGGAAACCCTGACCGCCATCAAAAACCGCCCCTTGGGGCGGCACTTTGAACGTTGCGCAGAGGCCACAGCCTCTGCTCGAAAGGGCGCAAACACGGGGTTTGCGCCACGCTGTCATCAAACTGACACTCCAGCGAGTTGCAAATCAACGTCCGACAGACGCTTGGCGCCGCCGTAACGGCTATCGTGCTGGCGCGTTTTATAACGCACAACGAGGCGATCCAGTTTGTCGGCCAGGGCATCCACTGCCGCGTAGAGATCAAAGTGATGGGTCTCCACAAACAGATCCTGGCCCTTGACGCGAATGGTGCAGCCCGCGCGCTGGCGCTTTTCCTTTTCCTTTTGCTTCTGTACGGTCAGCAGTACTTTGACATCGACGACCTGATCAAAGTGGCGAAGAATGCGTTCCAGCTTGGACATGACATAGGTGCGAAGCGAGGGAGTGACCTCCAGGTGATGCCCGCTAATTGTCAGATTCATAACAAAACACTCCTTTGCTCTCGTTGAAAACAGCTCTCAGCTCCGGTCATGTGCCGGACTCTCCAAGTGTGCAGTTCGGAATGCGCATTCGTCTTTGCTTGCAGGTCCACTATGCCCCCAGGTGCCAAGGCAAGGCAACGAAAAGCCGGGATAGCGCAGGCTCACGCGGGGGCTTGGCTGCCTATTTGGCGGGGGGCTGGAATGGGCGCACAATGGCTGGCTTTGGGCAGTTTTTAGTCGCCGGGCCGACACAACGACGGGCAATGGGCGCGCAATGAAATCCGTGTCCGTCACGGTACTGCTCAGGGCCAGTAAAATCGCGTTTTTACGCAGCCGCCTCTCGGGCCTGCGACGCTGGCAGCCCTTGGGGCCTCAGGCGCCTGCCGACCGACTTGCTGAATACATGCTGGGCAATGGACTGCCAATTGATTTGGTCAATCCATCGCCTCCACACGCCAGATAGCCTCACATCCTGACCATGACCACCCAGCCTTCTGCCCTGCACACTTCCAACATTGCCTCGCTGCCCCTGCTTGCACGTGGCAAGGTCCGCGATAACTACGCCGTGGGCGATGACCGCATTCTGATGGTGGCATCCGACCGCCTGTCGGCCTTTGACGTGATCATGGGCGAGCCCATCCCCGGCAAGGGCGTGCTGCTGACGCAGATGGCGCTGTTCTGGTTCGACAAGCTCGGTCATATCTGCCCCAACCATCTGACCGGCGAATCGCCAGAGTCCGTGGTCAAGCCCGAAGAAGTCAAGCAGGTGCAAGGCCGCTCCATGCTGGTCAAGCGCTTGAAGCCCGTGCTGATTGAAGCAGTGGTGCGCGGCTATCTGGCCGGCAGCGGCTGGCAGGAATACAAGGCTGGGCAAGCCGTCTGCGGCGTGCCTCTGCCCGCCGGCCTGACCAATGCGGCCAAGCTGCCTGCGCCTATCTACACCCCCGCCGCCAAGGCCGAAATGGGTGACCACGACGAAAACATCACTTACGAGCGCACCGTGGAAATGGTGGGCGAGAAGCTGGCGGCCCAGATCCGCGACACGGCCATCCGCATCTATCAGGAAGCTGCAGAGATCGCCTTGCAAAAGGGCATGATCATTGCCGACACCAAGTTCGAATTCGGCCTGACCGAAGACGGCGAACTGGTGCTGATGGACGAAGTGCTGACCCCCGACAGCTCGCGCTACTGGCCCGTGGAAGGCTATGCCGACGCGCTGGCCAAGGGCGAAAATCCCCCCAGCTACGACAAGCAGTTTGTGCGTGACTGGCTGGAGCAGGCACAGGTCAACGGCAAGGCCTGGGACAAGAAAGCTCCCGCTCCCCGTCTGCCCAAGGAAGTGATCGAAAAGACCGCCGCCAAGTACCGCGAAGCGCTGGAACGCCTGATGGGCTAAGCTGCCAAGCCTTGAATGAAAACGGCACTCGGATTTGCGTCCGGGTGCCGTTTTATTTTGATAGCTGCTTGCGCATATAGGGCATGGCCTAGAGGCTAAAACACTCAAAGCATTGCCTTCTTGGGCCGCGCCCTGGCTGGCGCAGAGATCAATGGTGGTGGCCGTGGCCGCCGTGCACGTGGCGGTGTTCGATTTCCTCGGGCGTGGCCTCGCGCACTTCGTTGACCACGCAGTTAAAGCGCAGTGCCATGCCAGACAGGGGGTGGTTGCCGTCCAGCAGCACTTCCTGGCCCTTGATCTTCACCACGTTGTAGATCTGGGGCAGGCCCTGGTCGTTGGTGCCGCGCAACTGGCCGCCCACCTTCACGCCGGCGGGAAATTCGGCCTTGGGAATGCTGCGCTTCAGGCTCTCGTCGCGCTCGCCAAAAGCGTCTTCCACCGCCAGATCCACGGTGACGGTATCGCCTTTTTGTTTGCCGTCCAGAGCGGCTTCGACCTTGGCGAAGAGGTTGTCGTAGCCACCGTGCAGGTAGGCCACATCGCCCTTGTCCAGCAGCTTGATGGCGATGTCGCCCTTGAGTAGCTCGTGAATCTTGTAGTTGATGGTGACGGCGGTGTCTTTGGTGATGTTCATGGCGAGTCTTGGATCAAAACAAAACCGCCACGACCGGTTTGCAAAGCGCAAGTCGTGGCGTTGAAGCGGATATTGTCTCAGCGATCAGGCCGAGACGGGTGCGGGCGGCAAATCCTCCTGCTCGGCGCCGGGGTAGCGGGCAAAGCGGCGATTCTCCGTACCGTGCACGGGATCATGGTCCCTCCAGGGCCAGCCGCCAAACTGGGTGCGGCGGTAGTCCTGCATGGCTTGCATGATCTCCTGCTGGGTGTTCATCACGAAGGGCCCGTATTGCGCCACGGGCTCGCCAATCGGCCTGCCCTGCAGCAGCAGCAGCTCCACGGTATCGCTGCCCGTGTTCACCAGCTCCAGATCGCGGTGGGCGTCAATGTGCATGGCCAGATGCTGGGTCACGGCCTCGCCGCCCAGGCTCAGGCTCTGGCCCACAAAGAAATAGAGCATGCGATGGGTCTCGGCGCCTTGGGCCTTGGGCAGGGTCCAGCTGGCACCGGACGCCAGTTCCAGCGTCCAGATGGCCAGATCGCTGTCTGCCTGCGAGGCCCATGATTCTGGCGGTGCGGCCAGCGGTTTGTCGGCACCCGGCAGCTCTCCGGCAATCACGGTGAGCGTGGTTTGTTTTCCGTTGGCGTCGGCATGCACGAGACGTGGAATGCTCTCGTTCCAGAACATGGTGAAGTGCGGCTCCACCATCTTGCTTTTGGCCGGCAGATTCAGCCAGATCTGGAACAGCTCCAGCGGGTTGGGTTGCTCGCTGTGGAGCAGTGGAAACATTTCCGAGTGCTGAATGCCTTTGCCTGCGGTCAGCCACTGCACATCGCCGCCGCCAAAGCGGGCGGCAGCTCCCAGCGAATCGGCATGATCGATACGGCCCTTGCGCACCAGGGTCACGGTCTCGAAGCCACGGTGGGGGTGACCGGGAAAGCCGGGCACGGGTTCGCCGTGGTACATGGAAAAGCCGTTCTTGGCGCTGAAGTCGCTGCCCATTTCGCGGCCTTCGAACTCCGCCACCTTCACGCCCATCTGGCCGTTGCTGGCGGGGTAGCTGTCATCGTGGTGGGCGCAGAACAGGAAAGGGTCCAGGCAGGGCCAGCGTGGGCCCAGCGGGGCGCTTTCCAGAATGGGGCTGTGGGTGGTGGTCATGGTGAATCTCCTGATGGGCTTGGCCATGCGCAAAGCCGGGTCTGCAGAAGATAAGGCCTGCAGCCCGCTTTGAAAGACACCATGACTGGGACAGTAGTTGCCGCTTTTGCAACAACCACGGTCCCCGGCGACGCTCAGCCGCGCGGCGGCACCTTCAGGCCTTTTTGCACGCTGGGCCTGGCTTCGAAGGCCTGGAGCACACGCTGCAGCTGGGGAAACTCATGCCAGCCCAGCAGCTCGGAGGCGTTGTAGCCGGTTTCCACCACCATGTTGCGTACCCAGGGCCAGATGGCGATATCGGCAATGGTGAAAGCATCACCCATCACCCATTGGCGACCGGTGAGGCGGGTTTCCAGCACGCCCAGAAGACGCCGCGATTCGTTCACATAGCGGTCGCGCGGGCGTTTGTCTTCGAAGGCCTTGCCGGCGAATTTGTGGAAAAAGCCGACCTGGCCAAACATGGGGCCCACGCCGCCCATCTGGAACATCAGCCACTGCAGGGTTTCATAACGGGCTGCGGGATCTGCGGGCAGCAGTGGGGATCCGGTTTTTTCGGCCAGATAGACCAGAATGGCGCCGGATTCAAACAAGGCCAGCGGCTGCGCACCGGGGCCGTTGGGGTCGATGATGGCGGGAATCTTGTTGTTGGGAAAAGTGCCCACAAACTCGGTGCTCAGCTGGTCATTGGTCTCAAAGCTGACCAGATGTGCCTCATAGGGCAGCTGCATTTCTTCCAGCGCAATCGACACCTTCACGCCATTGGGCGTGGGCAGGGAATACAGCTGTATGCGTTCCGGGTGCTGGGCAGGCCATTTGCGGGTAACGGAAAAGTCATTGAGTTGCTGTGTCATGAGAGTCCTTGAAAACCGGGCAGACGCTCATCCTAGCGTTTGTGCGGCTTCTCGGCTGGTCACGCTTTGCCAGAACAGCGGCACGCAGGCGGATGCACTGGTCTGGCTGGACTGCATGCTCACCAGCGCAATGCGCGAATGGCGCGAGGCATCTGCCAGCGGCTTGAACACCACGCCGGGCGGGCAGATGCAGGCATAGATGCTGGGCACGACGGACAAGCCCAGGCCGGCGGCCACCAGGGCCAGCATGGTGGAGGTCTCGCGAGCCGGCTGGGCGATGCGGGGCACAAAGCCTGCCTCGCTGCACAGGGCCAGAATGTGCTCGTGCAGGCCGCCGCCCAGCACGGCCGGGTGCAGCACAAAGGTCTGATCGGCGAACTGGCTCAGCGGCAGCGGCGCTGGCGCACCGGCCTGCGGGTGAGACCGGGGTAGGGCCAGCATGAGTTCGTCGCGCCACAGCGTGTGCTCGCGTATGGGCACGGGGATGCGAAACGCGGGCGAGGGCCGCATAAAGCCGATGTCGATCTGGCCGCTGGTGAGGGCGGCAATCTGCTCGCCCGTGGTCATATGCTGCAAATCCAGTTCCACCTGGGGGTAGCGCTGGCGAAAGTCTCCCAGCATGCGCGAGAAGGCTTCAAACAGCGGCACCGAGGCCGTGAAGGCAATGCGCAGACGCCCGGCCAGACCGGAGGCCGCCATGCGGCACAGCTCGCCGGCCTGCTGGTGCAATTCCACGATCTGCCGGGCCTTGTCCTGCAGCAGCAGACCGGCAGGCGTCAGCGATACGGTGCGGCGCGAGCGCTCGAACAGCTGGGCGCCCATTTCCTGCTCCAGCAGGCGAATCTGCTGGCTCAGCGGCGGCTGGCTCATGTGCAGGCGCTGGGCGGCCCGGCTGAAGTTCAGCTCTTCGGCCACGGCCAGAAAGCAGGTGAGTCGGCGCAAATCCATAGGACGAATTTCGTATCAAGTCGAGAGGCAAACAGTATTGGACGCAGGAGCTGCGGCTTCTGACAATCAGCATTCGCCGCTTGCTATTACAAGCATAGTGACATGCGCAGATTCAACAAGGGCTTCAAGGCATTCTGACCAAAAGCCCGTATTCGAGAGACAAAGATGACTTCCTTCCCGCTTCTTACCGTACGCCGCAGCCTGTTGATTACCGCCGTGGCTCTGGCCGCCGGTTGCGCACAGCAGCCGCCCAGTACTCCGGCCAGCACCTCCGCCAACAAGGAGCCGGTGCGGTTGATGACTTCGGGTGGCTTTACCGCCGCCCACAAGCTGCTGGCGCCGCAGTTCACGGCAAAGACGGGGGTGGTGGTGGAGTCGGCTTACGGTTCTTCCATGGGCTCCTCGCCCACTTCCATTCCCAATCGCCTGAGCCAGGGGGAAAAAGCCGATGTGGTGATTCTGGCGCGTGCTGCACTCGACGATCTGGCGGCCAAGGGCCTGGTCAAGCCGGGCACGCAAATCGATCTGGTGCGCTCGGCCATAGGCGTGGCCGTGAAAAAAGGTGCGCCCTTGCCCGATATCAGCACCGAGGACAAGCTGCGCCAGGTCTTGCTGAACGCCAAGAGCATTGCCTATTCAGCCAGCGCCAGCGGCACGTATTACGAGACGCAGATGCTCAAGAAGCTGGGCATTCACGACCAGGTCATGCCCAAGAGCAAAAAGATTGTCACCGAGCGCGTCGGCACCATCGTGGCGCGGGGCGAGGCGGAGATCGGTTTGCAGCAGGTCAGCGAGCTGCTGCCTATCGAAGGCATCAGCTACGCGGGCACGCTGCCGCATTCGGTGCAGCATTACACGCTGTTCTCGGCCGGAACGGCCAGCACCTCCACCAATCCCCAGGGACTGGAGCAGTTGCTGAAGTTCTACACCTCGCCGGCGGCGTACAAGGCGATCCGCGACACGGGGCTGGAGCCTGTTGCCAAGCCCCTCTGAAGCGTTACATCAGCGCTTGCCCGACGAGGCCTTCTGCACCAGGGCGATGGTCAGCCCTTGCGGGGTGACGGTGATGGCGCCGGGCTCCATGGCCAGGGCATCGACCAGGGCCAGATCCTTGTCCTGGAGCTGATAGAGCACCACCTGGCCCAGCGCCTGCTCGGCTAGGGCATTGGTATAGGTGGCCAGCATATCGCTCATGGCAGGTGCCAGTCCGTTCATCTCTAGGCTGTTGACCTTGATCTGATGGGCGCGCAGCGTGCGGTCCGTGGGCTCATAGCGCAGTGCGAAATCCACATTGAGCGCACCGCTGTAAACCTCTTTGAGCACCTTGCCGCCCAGCTCTACCGGGATCAGCGCGTTGAGCGCATTGCGCTCGGGCAGCATGGCCAGGGTGGGCGAGGTCAGCGACAGCTGCAGCAGGCCGGCGACGGGAAACTGCTTGGGAAAGCGCTTGGCCACCATTTCCTGCAGCTTGGCACTGCTCACACTCACGCTGCTGGGAACGGATTTTCCCGAACATCCTGTTGCAATCAACGCCACACTGGCTGTGGCCACCATCAACCATGAGCGGCGATTCATCACCACAAGCGAACTCCCGAACTATTCAAAGCAATCTCGATATCAAACGGACTCAAGCCCATGAAAACAATGCGTAATGCGCGATTTTTGCTATTGTTTTTGAGGGGTGTATTGTCCTCTGGGACGCTATTCCCCAAGGTAACAATGGGTGAAGGCAGGCCTGTCTAACGGCAATGCCTTGCTTGTCGTTGACCGGCAGTTGCGGGTGCTTGCGAAAAAAGCAAGTGCGGCATCCATCACGAGGGTTTCCATGCCGCCGAACGGGCCTGAACGGCACAATGGGCCCATGAACTCCAGCCCTGAATTCTTTGGTGCATCGCACGCTGCACTGACCGCAGCCGTCCAGGATGCGCAACTACCGGATGCCGTGCTCAGTCACTGGTTTGGCAGCGCCAGGCCCAGCAATGCCGTGGCCTTGGAGCACAAGGCGCAATGGTTTACCAAGTCGCCCGCGTTTGACGAGGACTTGCGTCAGCGCTTTGGCGTGGCCGTGCAGGCGGCCGTGGGCGGCGCGCTGCAGCACTGGGCGCAGCAGGGGCCGTGGCAGCGGCTGGCGCTGATCGTGCTGCTCGACCAGTTCACCCGCAACATTTACCGCGCCACGCCGCAAAGCTTTGCGGGCGATGCACAGGCCTTGGCACTGGCGCTGCAGGCGCAGCAGCAGGGCGAGGATCTGCTGCTGCCTGAAGTGCCGCGCATCTTCATGTATCTGCCGTTCGAGCACGCCGAAGACCCTGCCATGCAAGAGCGCAGCGTGCAGGCTTTTGCCGCACTGGCCGATGCCAATGCGGACCCGGCTTTGAGCGATTTTTTTGCCGGTACGCTGGATTACGCGCACAAGCACCAGGAGGTGATTGCGCAGTTCGGCCGTTTTCCCCACCGCAACCCCATCCTGGGACGTGAAAGCACGGCGGCGGAGAAAGACTATCTGGCCCAGCCCGGCGCAGGCTTCTGACAGCGGCGGGCACAAAAAAAGGGATGTGGCGACATCCCTTTGGCTTGCAATTTGTTGTACTTCAGGAGTGCTGAGTGGCTTCTCTCATCTGCGGTTCCTTGCGCTTGGCAGGCAGATGGGATGCGCGCTTTTCGCTCCGGTCTCGATAGCGCAGCGCCCAGCGCTCCAGCGTGTAGAACGACAGTGCCGATAGCGCCGCCGAGATCAGCAGACCGCCTATGACGGTGACCGGCCAGGAGTAATCGGCGCGCAGATAGCGCACCACGGGGTAGTGCCAGAGATAGATGCCGTAAGACAGCTGGCCCAGCTTGAGCAAGATGGGGCCGGTCAGCATTTCGTAGATCACGCCCTCGGGCTTTTGCACCGCCAGCAACAGCACCATGGCCGCGCATTCGACCACGGTGATGCCCCAGAGCATGGCGTGGTGGTCGTCCCATTTGAGCTCCATGATCAGCGGCACGGCCAGCACAAACCACATGGTGTAGCCGCGCAGCGATTTGAGACGCTCAATCCACAGCGGCCTCTCCAGCATCAAGGCGGCCAGCAGCGCGCCCGCCAGAAGGCCGGAGGCTCGGGTGTCGAAACGGAAAAAAATCTCGTAGAATTGCTGGCCCTGCTGCACCCAGAAGATGCGCCACAGCGTGCTCAGCACCCACAGTGCCAACAGGGGTGCCCAGACCCGGCCCGGCGCGGCTTTGCGCAGCAGCCAGACCAGCAGCGGCGGCCAGATCAGGTAGAAATGCTCTTCCACCGAGAGCGACCACATGTGCAGCAGCGTGTCGGGGCTGTCGAAGAAGGCAATGCCGTAGTCGGCCAGATAAAGGATGGAGACCAGGGCGTCCGAGTAGATATCGGTCAGATCGGGCCAGAGATAGGGGGCGGCCAGGCAGTACACGCCCAGAAACAGAGCCAGCGCAGGCATCAGGCGCAGGAATCGGCGACGGTAAAAGCGCCAGAAATCTATGCGCTCGTGGGCCTTGTATTCCATGAGCAGCAGCGAAGTGATCAGAAAGCCACTGAGCACAAAAAACAGGTCTACCCCGAAGAACGCCCCATCGAACAGGGGGGCATGGGCATGCGAAAGAATGACCAACACAATGGCCACGCCACGCAAGCCATCGAGGGCAGGGTTGTAACGTAGCTTGAACGCCGTTTCCACCAAAACCGGGCACCTTTCCTTTCGCCCGGGCACGGGCCGGGCTTGCCAATCGTCACGTCAGCCTTGCAGGGCGAGCCCTGGCGGCTGGAGTATGTAGAAATCCCCGCGCTTGCGAGGTAACAGGACTGAAGAGTCTGTAAGCAGGCGCATGGGCAGAGGGTCCAGAAACTGGCCTCTTGGAGATGGCGCGCCAGGCGCCATCCATGCCCGGCGCGCATCTTGAGGGCATGCGGCGGGCAAGTGGGGAGCAGGCCGCTGCGGAGGGCGGCGTTGCATGGCCCCTGTGTGAGCGGAGGGACGATTTTGACACCGTCTCCACGCAGACAACGGCTTTGTGAGTGGTGCGGCCGCGATTGGTTCCCCAAAAAACTGCGCCAGCCCCGGCCCTGATTGGCCGAACGGCGTTGGCAAGCGCCAGGACTGTGCGGTTGGCGGTGTGCACAATTGCCCCATGTCTGCCTCCAGTCTCATCCGTCTGATCGCCCTGGCCGCCCTGTGGGGCGGCAGCTTTCTCTTCATGCGCGTGGCCGTGCCCTCCCTGGAGGCTGTGCCCACGGCGGTGATGCGGGGCCTGTTTTCGGCCCTGGGCTTGGGTATGGCGCTATGGGCCATGGGCTACCGGCCACGGTTGGGCCGCTATCTGTGGCCCTTGCTGTTGCTGGGCGTGATCAATTCGGGGATCCCGTTTCTCATGTACGCGCTGGCAGCTCAGGTCCTACCCTCGGGCTATAGCGCCATCTTCAATGCCACCACGCCGCTGATGGCCGTCGTGGTGGGAGCCCTGTTTTTTGCCGAAGGCATTACGGCTGCACGGGTGCTGGGAGTGGTGCTGGGTATTGGTGGTGTGGCCGTGCTGGCCCAGGCCGGCCCCCTGGAGCTGACCCCGGCGGCGCTGGGCGGCATTGCGGCCTGCTTTGCTGCCACCGTTTGCTATGCGTTTTCCAGCTTTTTGACGCTGAAGCTGGCCGGGACCCATGCGGCCGTGGATATGCGCGCGGCTGTCTTCATCAGCCAGCTGGGGGCCTTGGTGGTGTTGCTGCCCGCCTTCTGCGTGGCATGGTGGCTTGAGCCCGGCATGCTGAGCCAGCTGGTGCAGGCGCCGCTGCTGGCCTGGGGCAATGTGCTGCTGCTGGGCTTGCTGAGCACGGCGCTGGCCTATGTGATTTATTTCCGCCTGATTGCCGATGAGGGGCCGAACAAAGCGCTGACCGTGACCTTCATCGTGCCGGTGTTTGCCGTGCTCTGGGGCTGGCTGCTGCTCGATGAGCCTCTGAGCGCCGCCCACGCCGCAGGCGGCGGGCTGATTGCACTGTCGCTGTGGGTGGTGCTGCGCTCCAAGACCCAATGAGCTGACGAGGCTGCTGGGCCTAGCCTGCTCACCATGCGGCGGGCAGACGCAGCTGCAGCAACTCCAGAAACGACTGCGCCGCATGCGGCAGCGTGCGGCCGGCCAGGGTCTGCACCTCGATATCGCGCAGATCCATGCCGCGGTCGCTGAGTGGCACGGCCACCAGCGCGCCCGTCGCCACCATGTGGCGGGCGGCGATTTCGCTGGCCACGGCGACCGCCACGCCCTGGGCCGCAAAGTTCAGCAGCGTCTTGCCATGGTTGCTTTCCAGGGCCGGCGAGAGCATCAGTCCCTGGCGGCTGCAGGCCGCATCCAGCAACTGGCGCACGGCTGTGCTGGGCGGCGTCAATGCCAGCGGGTAGCGCACCAGCCTGGCCAGAGCCACGCTGCGTTCCTGCGCGAGCTCATGGCCGGGCGCCACCAGCGCCAACACGGGCGCGGCCAGGCGGCAGGCAACGGCAATGCCGGGCTCGGGCACCCGGCTGAAGCACAGGCCTATGTCGGCCATGCCGGCGCGCACGGCATCGGAGACTTCGGGCGTGGGCAGTACGGTCACCTCGAAGACGATGCCGCTGTGCTCGCGCTGGAAGGCCGCGCACAGGCGCGGCAGAAATTCGCTGGCGAAGGCGTCGGAGCTGGCGATGCGCACCTTGCCGCTGCGCAAGCCCTGCAGGGCCTTGATTTCGTCCAGCGCGCGTTCGGCGTCCAGACCCGCCCGGCGGGCATGGTCGGCCAGGATCTCGCCTGCGGCATTGAGCACCATGCCGCGCGGGTGGCGCTCGAACAGCGGCGTGCCCAGCCGCGCCTCCAATGCCGCAATCTGGCGGCTGATGGCCGAGGCCGCCACATGCAATTTCGCCGAGGCTTCGGTCAGCGAGCCGCATTGCGCGACTTCGTGGAAGTAGCGCAGCGCAGTGTCTTGCAGCAGCAAATGGCGGGACTCGGGCATGGCAATCGTTGGAAATAAATTGCCATTGTGATCGGTTTGCTGTTTTGGCAACGACGGCTTGCAAATTTGCCGATAGCGGCAAATGTCTGGGCTTTCTAAGATGGCCTGTTTGATGGTCGCCAGGCAGCGGCCACCCCTTTCGAACAAGCTGCCATCTCACCGGGAGTTGCCATGCCGGCACGGTCTACTGTTTCAACGATGCGCCGCCAGTGGTTTCAGGCGGCTGCGGTTCTGGCCTGCGGCCTGCTGGCTTTGCCGGTCCTGGCCCAGGGTGACGCCGCCTGGCCCAACCGTCCGGTGCGTGTGATCGTGCCTTTCCCGGCCAGCGGAGCGACCGATCTGGTGGCTCGCGTGATCGCGCAACGCGTATCGCAGGAGCTGGGCCAGCAACTGGTCATAGACAACCGGCCGGGCGCCGGCGGCACCATAGGCGCGGCCGAAGCCGCCAAGGCTGTGGCCGATGGCTACACGCTGCTGTTCACCACCAGCAGCACGCATGCCATCTCGCCGCATTTGATGCCCAAGCTGGCCTACAAGGCGGACAAGGACTTCAGCCCCATCGTCCACACGGCGGACGCGGCCAGCGTGCTGCTGATCACGCCCTCGCTGCCGGTCAAGAGCGTGCAGGAGCTGATCGCCCATGCCAAGGCCCACCCCGGCAAGCTCAACTACGCCACCAGCGGCAACGGCACCATCGTGCACCTGAACACCGCCGCCTTTGCCGCGCAGGCCGGCATCCAGCTCACCCATGTGCCATACAAGGGCACGGGGCAATCGATCACCGATCTGGCTGCGGGCCAGGTGCATCTGCTGTTTGATGCCATCCCGACGGGCATGCCCCATGTGGCCAGCGGCCGCCTGCGTGCCCTGGCTGTCACCGGCGACAAGCGCAGCACGCTTGCACCCAATCTGCCCACGGTGGCCGAATCGGGCCTGCCCGGCTATTCCTCGGTCACCTGGTTCGGCGTCTACGGTCCGGCCGGCATGAAGCCCGAGCTGGTCGGCAAGATCAACCAGGCTTTCAACCAGGCGCTGCAGAATCCGGAGGTGATCGCCAGCCTGGCCAAGCAGGGCGTGGAGCCCGCCAAGGCGCAGACGCCCGCCCAGTTCGCCGCCATGGTGCAGGCCGACAGCGCTCGCTGGGCCAAGGTCATCAAGGACAACCGGATCACTTTGGAATAAAGCACCCCCTGAGTCGCTTCGCGCCTTCCCCCTCTCTTGCTACGCGGGAGGGGGACCACGCCCTCGCTGCGGGGCGGCCCTTGCTCGGCGTGTGCCGATGGGCGCGCCAGTTTTGTGTGCAGCGCACTTGAATCACTGATCGGACTTAGATATGACAAACCTCATCAAAGATTGGGCGCTTCCCTATGCCTCGCAGCGCTCGCCGGTGCTGGGTCGCAACGTGGTCAGCACTTCGCAACCGCTGGCCGCGCAGGCCGGCCTTTCCATGCTGCTGGCCGGCGGCAACGCCGTGGACGCGGCGCTGGCGGCGGCGATGACGCTCACCGTGGTCGAGCCCACGGGCTGCGGCATAGGCAGTGACGGCTTTGCCATCGTCTGGGACGGCAAGGAGTTGCATGGCCTCAACGCCTCGGGCCGCTCGCCTGCGGGCTGGACGCCCGAATACTTTGCCCAGCTCGGCGGTATTCCTGAGAAGGGCTGGAATGCCGTGACCGTGCCCGGCGCCGTGTCGGCCTGGGTCGCGCTGTCCCAGCGCTTCGGCAAGCTGCCTTTCGCACAGGTGGCCCAGCCGGCGATTGACTATGCGCGCCACGGCTTTGCGGTCTCGCCCACGATTGCCACGCTATGGGAGCTGGGCGGCAAAAAGCTGGGCGACCAGCCCGGTTTTGCCGACTGCTTTCTGCCCGGCGGCCGCGCACCCAGAGCTGGCGAAGTGTTCAAGAGCGAAGCCCATGCGCGCACGCTGGAGGAGATTGCTGCGACCATGGGCGAGTCCTTCTACCGTGGCGCGCTGGCGCAAAAAATGGCCGCGCATTCGCGTGCCTGCGGCGGCGTGATGACCGAGCAAGACCTGGCCGCGCACCAGGCCGACTGGGTGGGCACGGTGTCGCAGAAGTTCGGCGATTCGGTGATCCACGAGATTCCGCCCAACGGGCAGGGCATTGCCGCGCTGATGGCGCTGGGCATGCTCGACGAGCTGTGTGCGGGCGGTGATCCGCTGGGATCGCAGCCGCTGGACGGTGTGGACAGCGTGCACCTGCAGATCGAGGCCATGAAGCTGGCCCTGGCCGACCTGCACCAGTACAACGCCGACGGCGACCACATGCGCGTGCAGCCGGCCCATCTGCTGGACCGCGACTACCTGCGTGAGCGCGCGGCGCTCATTGACCGCGAGCGCGCCAGCCTGCCTACCTATGGCGCACCGCGTCCCGGCGGCACGGTCTATCTGGCGGCGGGCGATGCCAGCGGCATGATGGTCTCTTTCATCCAGTCCAACTACATGGGCTTCGGCTCGGGCGCGGTCGTGCCGGGCACGGGCATCAGCCTGCAGAACCGTGGCCACGGCTTCACCACCGAGGCCGGCCATGCCAACCAGGTCGGCCCGCGCAAGCGCCCCTCGCACACCATCATTCCGGCCTTTGCCATGAAGGCCGACGGCACACCGCAGATGGCTTTCGGCGTCATGGGCGGCCCCATGCAGAGCCAGGGCCATCTGCAGATGGCCTTGCGCGTGCTGCGCTACGGCCAGAACCCGCAGGCTGCGGCCGACGCGCCGCGCTGGCGCGTGACCGGCGGCAAGGGTGTGGCCGTGGAGCCTGCCTTCGATGCCGCCGTGGTTGAACAGCTGCGTGCACGCGGCCACGAGGTCAGCGTCGAGGCCGGCCACGGCGTGTTCGCCTTTGGCGGCGCCCAACTGGTGCTGCGCGACGGCGAGCATTACATCGCGGGTTCCGATCCGCGCAAGGATGGGTGCGCGGTGGGGTATTGAGGTCCCCCCTGAGCCGCTGCGCGGCTTCCCCCCGAGGGGACGACACCTTCGGTGCGGGGCGGCCCTTCCTCGGTGTCTCTGGCTGAGGGCGCGCCGGTTTTAAGCCGGCACCCTGTCACAAAGTGCGCTGGTTCTGCGTCTAAGGCCTGAGGCCTGTCACACTGGGTGGCCGGCCCTCAGCCTATTTGCAGGAGACCTCAGGTGAGCCCCACTTCCCATGCTGCGCCGTCCGCCGATGCGGGACTGCAGGAATTCGAGCGCCATCGTCGGCGTTTGTTCGGGCTGGCCTATCGCATGCTGGGCCAGCGGGCCGAGGCCGAGGATCTGGTGCAGGATGTCTGGCTGCGCTGGCAGGACAGCGAGCGCGCCGCCATTGCCCAGCCCGAGGCCTGGCTGGTGACCACGGCCACGCGGCTGGCCATAGACCGGCTGCGGCGCCTGCGCGTGGAGCGCGAGCACTATGCGGGCTTCTGGCTGCCCGAGCCGCTGGTCCAGCCCTGGACCGAGGCGGCTCCCTCTGCCGAGGACTTGCTGGAGCGGGCCCACGATGTTTCCACGGCGCTGCTGTTTGTGCTGGAGCAGCTCACCCCCGAGGAGCGCGCGGCCTTTTTGCTGCGCGAGGTCTTCGATGCCGACTATGCCGAGGTGGCCCAGACGCTGGATCGCAGCGAGGCCGCCTGTCGTCAACTAGTGCACCGCGCACGGGCCCATGTGAAGGCCGGGCGGCCGCGCTTCGATGCGCCGGCCGAAGCCCATGCCGAGCTGCTGCGCCGCTTTGCCCAGGCCGCGCAGGGCGGGGATCTGGCGCAGATCCAGGCGCTCTTTGCCCCCGATGCCGCGCTGATCAGCGACGGCGGCGGCAGGGTGGCTTCCTTTGGCCGCGTGCTGGAAACCGGGCGCCGCCTGGCGCTGCTGTACTTCGCCACGGCCCGGCGCCTGCGCCGCGACGGGCAGGTGCAGACCCTGCAGCTGGTACGGGTCAACGGCTTGCCGGGTCTGCTGCGCTGTGTGGACGGCAAGGTGGAGTCGGTTCAGACCCTGCTGGTCGAGGACGGGCTGATCCAGCGCATCTACACGTTGCGCAACCCGGACAAATTGACGGGCGTGATCCTGCCTTCGGCTTGATTGATGGCATCAGCCGCAGAGCAGAGAAAACAATAGCTGCTACTGCCTTGTAGTCAATAGATTCAGAGTGCTTTATCTATGAAAACGTTTTTATAGAGCGGTAGTAGCTATCTTTATTGATAGGCCGGCACTGGATTGCAGCCTCTGTCACAAACCGCGCTGCTGCCGCGTCTAAGAGCTATGGGCCAGCCAAAGGGGCGGGCCTGCAATGCCTCAAGGAGTCTTCCCATGGCCGACATCGCCAACCCCACCGCCAACC
>NZ_CBCSIW010000018.1:0-96513 GCF_965139575.1 Comamonas aquatilis
GCAGGCCTTTGCTGTCTATGAATTTGATAGCTGTCAGCGCTTGATCAACAAGCCACTCAATGCAATATTGCTTTATAAGTTAGGCAAATAAAGCGCAACCGGCTATTGAATCAATAGCTTTTCGATCGCGCTTGAAGCGGGGCAGCCTTCATCAACTGCTCTTGCTCGAGCGAACCAGCGAAGGTGTGGCTTTGTAGACCTTGGGGAACGACCGCTTGAGGTCCTCAATCTTGGGCAGGTCATTGATGACGATATAGGGCTGATTCGGGTGCAGTGTCAGATAGTCCTGGTGGTAATCCTCGGCCGCATAAAAAGGCTTGGACATCTCGATCGTCGTGGCCAGCGGCTTGCCATAGGTTTTGGCCTGGTTGAGCTGGGCTATGTATTCCTTGGCAATGCGTGCCTGCTCGGGATTTTGTGCAAATACGGTGGAGCGGTATTGCGTGCCTCGGTCAGGGCCCTGGCGATTTAGCTCGGTGGGGTCGTGCGCCACCGAAAAATAAATCTGCAGCAGCTTGCCGTAGCTGATGAGTTGGGGGTCGTAAGTGATGCGCACCGCTTCGGCGTGACCGGTGCGGCCCGAGCCCACGTGGTCATAGCGCGCCGATTTGGCCTCACCGCCCGAATAGCCGGAGACCGCATTGCTCACGCCTTTGACGTGCTGGAACACGCCTTGAACACCCCAGAAGCAACCGCCGGCAAAGACGGCGTTGTCGCTCCCGGCCGTGGTGGCAGCGATATCGCTGATGGGGGGCGGAACCCGGCGCGTTGTTTGCGCCAGTGAGGGCCCGGCTTGCAGGAGCAATGCCGCAGCAGCCAGGCTGCAGGCTGCGAGAGTGCTGGTTTTCATGAAAACTCCTTTTGCAGATGGCTGTTGCGGGACGGCATAGGTCGGCTTCGGGCATAGCGGGTGCATCAACCTTGGCGCTCAACCCGCTGCGGGTCAACAGGCGGGTAGAGCGATTCCGGTTCAGCGCTTATTTGGCCATGGAGTCCTTGCCCATGGCATCTTTCTTCATGCCGTCCTTGGCCATGGAGTCCTTGCCCATGGCGTCTTTCTTCATGCCGTCCTTGGCCATGGAGTCCTTGCCCATATGGTCTTTCTTCATGCCGTCTTTGGACATGGAGTCCTTGCCCATATGGTCTTTCTTCATCCCGTCCTTGGACATGGAATCCTTGGCCATGCCGTCCTTAGCCATGTTGTCCTTGGACATATCGCCCATGGCAAAAGCGGAGGCTCCAGCAAAGGCAAGGCAGGTGGCGAGTACGGTAGTGGTGAGCTTGTTCATTTGGATGCTTTCAGTTGAGTTGTCATGGTCAAAAGATAGGCTCGGTTCCTGGGAACACGGCCTCGCGCTTTCTTTGGCTGCCGAGGAAAGCTCCCTCAGCTGCCTCCGAACCAGTTGTAGCCCTGGTCTTCCCAGTAGCCACCGGAATAGGTGTTGGTCACGAAGATGGCCTGAATGTGCTTGGGGTTCTTGTAGCCAAGCTTGGTCGGCATGCGCAGCTTCATGGGAAAGCCGTATTTGGGCGGTAGCGGCTGGCCGTCATAGCTCAGCGTCAAAAGCGTCTGCGGGTGCAGCGCGGTAGGCATGTCAATGCTGGTGTAGTAGTCGTCGGCGCACTTGAAGCCCACGTATTTGGCCGTGGTGTCGGCACCGATATGGCGCAGAAAATCAGAAAAGCGCACGCCACCCCATTTGCCTATGGCACTCCAGCCTTCAACACAGATATGGCGCGTAATCTGGTCCTCCTGCGCCATGGCTCGCAACTCGGCCAGGGTCCAGGCATGCTTGTCCGCGACCAGGCCTGTCACTTCCAGTCGATAGCTGGCCTCGTCCACCACGCGCACCTCGTCTTCGCTGTAGTAGGCATTGAAAGGAAAGGGCCGCGTGATCTCTGCATCGGTATAGGTGGGCGCCAGCTGTGTGGGGCTGAAGATCAGCGCTTGCACCTTGTCGTTGAAGCGCGATATCTTGCCCAGCGCTGCCTCTACGTGGGCGTCATCGCTGATGCTGCAACCGGTCAGCAGTGACAGACCACCCAGCGTGAACGATCGTTGCAAAAAGGCGCGGCGGGCAGGCTGGTCGAGCTTTCTGGCAATCAGCACACGGGCTTCGCGTACTGCGGCATCGGCATCCACGCCGCTCAAGGTGGGGGCTTTGAATATTTTCATAGTGTTTTGGGCGCGCGGCCGCTGATCATGGTGAGCAGGGTGCGGGGCACCAGGGCCACCATCACCAGATGCACAGCAACAAAGGCCAGCATGGCTGCCATGCCCACGAAGTGAATGCGTCGGGCAAACTCGTAGCCGCCCATCAATTGGCGCAGCAGGGGGAATTGCACCGATTTCCACAGCACTAGGCCGGACAGCACGATCACAATCAGATCCAGGACCACGAACAGATAGGCCAGCTTTTGCACATGGTTGTACTGACGCGGGTTGGCGTGCGAGAGCCTGCCCTGGAGTGCCTCGATCAGGTCGTGCACCACACCCTTGAAGCTGAGTGGCAGGAATTTGCGCCGTAATCTGCCGCTGAAAATATTGAGCGCCAGATACAGCAAGCCGTTGAAAACCAGCAGCCACATGGCAGCGAAATGCCATTGAAGCGCGCCGCCAAGCCAGCCGCCCAGGGTGATGGCAGGCGGGATGGTGAAAGGAAAAAAGGGCGAGGCGTCGTAAATTCGCCAGCCGCTCATGGTCAGGATCACCACGGCCAGGGCGTTGAGCCAGTGCGTGATTCGCATCCACAGCGGATGAATGGGCCGAACATCGGCCGTGCCGGCGAGAGGGGCGATGATGGTGCTGTTCATGGAGGCCATTGTTGGGCGCACCTCATGGCCGATATATCACGCAAAGTTCAATTAATTGTGATAACTCCCCAGCGCGTATCGCGAGAAAATGCCTATCTATGGAATCAACCAAACGCGTACTGATCGTCGAGGACGACCTCCACATTGCGGAGCTTTTGCGTTTGCATCTGCGCGATGAGGGCTATGCCGTCGAGCATGCGGCCGACGGCCATGCGGGCCTGCGTGAACTGGAACGCAGCAACTGGGATGCGCTGGTGCTGGACCTGATGCTTCCGGGCATTGACGGCCTGGAAATCTGCCGCCGGGCCCGCGCCATGGCACGCTACACACCCATCATCATCATCAGCGCCCGCTCCAGTGAGGTACACCGCATTCTCGGCTTGGAACTGGGTGCGGACGACTATCTGGCCAAGCCTTTTTCGGTGCTGGAACTGGTGGCCCGCGTCAAGGCGCTGCTGCGGCGCAATGACGCGCTGGCCCGCAATGCACGCATGGAGTCCGGCAGTCTCTCGATTGCCGAAATCGACATCGAACCACTGGCCCGGGAGGTACGGGTCAGCGGCAAGCTCATCGAGCTCACGCCGCGCGAATTCGATTTGCTGTACTTTTTTGCGCGCAGCCCCGGCAAAGTGTTTTCACGCCTGGACCTGCTCAACCAGGTCTGGGGTTATCAGCACGATGGATATGAGCACACCGTCAACACCCATATCAACCGGCTGCGCTTGAAGATAGAAACCGACCCCGCGCAACCGCGCCGGATACTCACGGTCTGGGGTCATGGGTACAAGCTGTCTGCCTCTGCCGGTGAGGAGGAGGCACCATGATGGCCTGGGCCTCCTTGTCGAGACGGCTGTCGACCGTGTTCGCTGTCTTGCTGCTGGTGTGCTGCGGCGCCTCGGTCTGGCTGCAGGTTCGCTCCAATGGCAAGCACGAGCAGGAGGTGATTCAGCGCCTGTCCAGCGGGCTGGCAGCCCATATTGCAGGGAATGCAGAGTTGATGAAGCCCGGCGGCCTGAACCAGGAGGCGGTGAAGGATTTGTTTGACAAGCTCATGGCCGTCAATCCCAGCGTGGAGGTTTATCTGCTGGGACTGGACGGTCGCATCGAGGCGCAGGCCGCACCGCCAGGGCATTTGAAGCGCGATAAAGTCGATCTGAAGCCGGTTCGTGACCTGCTCGCCGGCATAGCGCTGCCGATTGTGGGTGACGATCCGCGCAGCCTGGATGCTCGCAAAGTGTTCAGCGCGGCCCCGCTGCGCGTGGGAGGGCGTGATGCGGGCTATGTCTATGTGGTGCTTCAGGGCGAGGAGCATGATGCGCTGGTCGCCAATACGGTGGCCGACAACGTGCTGCGGACCACGCTGTGGTTGACGGGGCTGGTTGCTTTGCTGGGTTTGCTGGCGGGTCTGGCCGCATTTCGCCTCATCACCCGGCCGCTGCGCGAGCTGACGGCTGTGGTCAAGCGTTTTGAAACCGAAGGCGTTGCGGCGCTGGAGAACGAGGCGCCCAGGTTGGAGCGTCTGTCGCAAGGGCACGACGAGATTGCGCAACTGGGTCAGGCCTTCATGCAGATGAAGCAGCGCATTGCCGAGCAGTGGCGCGAGCTGACACTGCAAGACCAGCAGCGCCGGGAACTGTTTGCCAATATCTCCCACGATTTGCGCACGCCGCTGACCTCGCTGCATGGCTATCTGGAGACCTTGATGCTCAAGGCTGCCACGCTTGACGAGACCGAACGACGACGCTACCTGGAAATTGCACTGGGCCAGAGTCGTAAGGTCGGGCGGCTGGCCCAAGAGGTCTTCGAGCTGGCAAGGCTTGAGTACGGCGTGGTCAAGCCCGAGAGGGAAAATTTTGCCTTGGCCGACCTGGTGCAGGACGTATTCCAGAAATTCGAACTGGCGGCCGAAGCCCGTCAGCAAAGGCTCAGGCCCGATATTGCGTCCAATCTTCCTGTAGTGTCTGCCGACTTGGGCATGATTGAACGTGTTCTGACAAATCTGCTGGATAACGCCATTCGCCACACGCCCACGGGCGGTGAAATCGTGGTGCAGCTGAGTCCCCAGAACGCGGGCGTGGCCGTACAGGTGAGCGATACCGGTGCCGGCATACCGGCCGAACTGCAGCAGTCCTTGTTCATACGCCCGGCCTTTATGAGTGGCGCAAGCTCAGAGCGATCCGGCAGCGGCGGCCTGGGTCTGGTGATCGTCAAGCGCATTCTGCAATTGCACGGCAGCGATATTCAGCTGGTGCGCTTGCCAGACAAGGGCGCGGTATTTCGCTTTCAGCTTACCGGGGCGGGGTACTGAGAATTGCGGCGTGTCTTTCCCAGGGAGGGCACGCCTAGCCTGCTAAATCAACGCGCCAGACTCATTTTTCCAGGGCGCCAGCAATCATCCATGACCGACTGATGACGAAGAGCGGTGATCTTGTCATAGCGCAAGGAATGATCAAGTTGCTTGTGACTATGTCCGCTTGCCTGTAATCTCTGGGCAGAATTGTCTATCTGCATCTCTTTAGCCAGATTACGGATGCCATGGTATCCAGCAAGCGGAGATTGAACTATGACGAATCCTCAGCCCCACTCGACGCGCTCGGAAGAGCTGCGTAGTTTTGTCTTTATGACGGTGGTGATGGCCCCAGTGCTCTCTGGTGTGCTGATTGCCAGCTATGGTTTTCTGGTCTGGATCTATCAGATGCTGATCGGCGGGCCTCCGCACGCATGAGGGCATTGCGCATGCCCGATACGAACGATGAGTTGCACATCACCAGTCTGGTGGTGCATGTAATTCCCCAGGCATTGGCGCAGGTGGCCCACGGGCTGGCCGCCATCGACGGTGCCAAGGTGCATGGAAGCCACCCCAGCGGCAAGCTGGTGGTGACGCTGGAAGCACCCCATGCAAGGGAAATTCTGGATCGTGTGTCTCAAATCGAGCAACTCCAGGGGGTGATCAACGCCTCACTCGTCTACCAGCATGCGGAAAGCTGGCAATCACTCAATCAAGGGGTAGAACATGACTAGCACCAGGCGCGACTTTGTCCGTCAATCCGCTGCCGCCGCTGCAGGCGCTGTGGCCGGCATTCCCATTGAAGTTCTGTCGCAAGGCAGTGTCGCGGCCGCGGATGTCGGACTGAAGTGGTCCAAGGCTCCTTGCCGCTTTTGCGGCACCGGCTGCGGCGTCATGGTCGCCGTCAAGGAAAACCGCGTGGTGGCTACCCAGGGCGATCCGGAAGCCGAGGTCAACCGAGGCCTCAACTGCGTCAAGGGCTATTTCCTGTCCAAGATCATGTATGGCGGTGATCGTCTGACCCAGCCGCTGCTGCGCATGAAAAACGGCCGCTACGCCAAGGATGGCGAGTTCCAGCCGGTGTCCTGGGATACGGCATTCGATGTCATGGCCGAGCAGTTCAAGAAAACAATCAAGGCCAAAGGGGCCGATGCCGTGGGCATGTTCGGCTCTGGTCAATGGACGGTCTGGGAGGGCTATGCGGCCTCCAAGCTGTTCAAGGCGGGCTTTCGCACCAACAATATCGACCCCAATGCCCGCCACTGCATGGCCTCGGCCGTCGCAGGCTTCATGCGCACTTTCGGCATGGACGAGCCCATGGGCTGTTACGACGATATCGAGGCCGCGACCGCCTTTGTGTTGTGGGGCTCCAACATGGCCGAGATGCACCCAGTGCTGTGGACGCGGGTGACGGACCGCCGCCTTTCCACGCCGGGCGTGAAAGTGGCCGTGCTCTCCACCTTCGAGCATCGCTCCTACGAACTGGCGGATCTGGAGCTGACCTTCAAGCCCCAGACCGATCTGGCGATTCTCAATTACATCGCTAACCACATCATTGTCACGGGGCGCGTCAACAAGGAGTTCGTCTCCAAGCACTGCAATTTCAAGCTGGGCAACACCGACATCGGTTACGGCCTGCGTCCCGAGCATCCGCTGCAAAGAGCGGCCAAGAACGCGAATGATCCCGGCGGCGCCAAGCCCATGAGCTTTGAGGAATACGCCAAGTTTGTCTCCACTTATACGCTGGACTACACGGCCAAGCTCACAGGGGTTGCGGCCAATCGGCTCAAGGCCCTGGCAGAGCTGTATGCCGACCCCAACAGCAAGGTGGTGTCGTTCTGGACCATGGGCTTCAATCAGCACACACGTGGTGTCTGGGCCAACAATCTGGTCTACAACATTCATCTGTTGCTGGGCAAGATTGCCACACCGGGCAACAGCCCGTTTTCGCTGACGGGCCAGCCCTCGGCCTGCGGCACGGCGCGCGAAGTGGGAACCTTCTCTCACCGTCTGCCCGCGGACATGGTGGTGACCAATCCCGAGCACCGCAAGACGGCGGAAACCATCTGGAAGCTGCCAGAAGGCACGATCCCGCCCAAGCCCGGCTACCACGCGGTCGAGCAAAACCGCATGCTCAAGGATGGCAAGCTCAATGCCTACTGGGTCATGGTCAACAACAATATCCAGGCCGGTGCCAATCTGGCACAGGAAGGCTATCCGGGCTACCGCAATCCCGAAAATTTCGTGGTGGTCTCCGATGTCTACCCGACCGTCACCGCCGTGGCGGCTGACCTGATCCTGCCTACGGCCATGTGGGTGGAGAAGGAGGGTGCCTATGGCAATGCCGAGCGTCGCACGCACTTCTGGCATCAGTTGGTGAAAGCACCTGGCGAGTGCCGCTCCGACCTGTGGCAGCTGATGGAGTTTGCCAAGCGTTTCAAGGTCGAGGAAGTCTGGCCCGAGGAGTTGCTGGCCAAGAAGCCCCAGCTGCGTGGCAAGACCTTGTTCGATGTGCTGTATCGCAACGGTCAGGTGGACAAGTTTGCTCTGGCCGAAATGGACCCGGCCTATGAGAACGATGAGGCCAAGCAGTTCGGCTTTTATGTGCAAAAAGGTCTGTTTGAAGAGTACGCGACCTTCGGTCGCGGCCACGGGCACGATCTGGCACCGTTCGACGAATATCACAAGGTGCGTGGTCTGCGCTGGCCGGTGGTCAACGGCAAGGAGACCCGCTGGCGCTACCGTGAAGGCACGGATCCTTATGTGAAGCCGGGCACTGAGTACCAGTTCTACGGCAACCCTGACGGCAAGGCCAACATCTTTGCTCTGCCCTATGAGCCGGCCGCCGAAGCACCTGACAAGGACTATCCGTTCTGGCTTTCCACGGGCCGGGTGCTTGAGCATTGGCACTCGGGCTCCATGACCCGGCGCGTGCCCGAGCTGCACCGTGCCGTACCCAATGCGCTGTGCTATATGCATCCCGACGATGCCAAGGCCATGGGCTTGCGCCGGGGCAGTCAGGTGGAGGTGTCTTCACGGCGTGGTTCCATGCGTACCCGTGTCGAAACCCGGGGTCGCAACAAGCCGCCGCGCGGCCTGGTCTATGTGCCTTGGTTCGATGCCAGCCAGTTGATCAACAAGGTGACACTGGACGCAACCGATCCGATCTCGCTGCAGACGGACTTCAAGAAGTGTGCCGTGAAGATCACCAAGGTGTGACGAAAGGAGTGTGGGTCATGAATTTCATCCGTCATTTCGTTCGTGCTTTGGTCGTGCCCCTGATGCTGTGCACGGGCATGGCCTGGGGGCCATCTGCTGTTGCCGAGACGTTCTACGATGCGGCGCGCGGAACCACGCCCATCATGCAAGCCACCAAGCCGCCGGTGCTGGGCAATGCCATCAACGACGATGTGCGTCGCACGCGCAACTACACCTGGCAACCGCCCACGATTCCTCATCGTGTGGACGGCTATCAGGTGGACAAGAATTTCAACAAGTGCATGGATTGCCACTCACGTACCAAGGCCGAGATTTCCCAGGCCATACCGGTATCGGTGACGCACTACATGGATCGTGATGGCCGCATGCTGGGCCAGGTGTCCACGCGGCGCTATTTCTGTCAGCAGTGCCATGTGGCCCAGGATGCCGTGCGCCCCCTGGTCAGCAATACCTTCGAGGATGTGGACACCGTGATCCTCAAGGCCATGCAGGCCCAGTCGGGCAAGGCATCCAAGAAAAACTGACGCTGCGGCGCACGAGGTCCATTTATGTTGACACTTCTCAAGCGCTACTGGGCGGTGATTCGCCGCCCCAGTGTGCATTTCAGTCTGGGCTTTCTGACCATAGGCGGCTTCGTCGGCGGAATTTTGTTCTGGGGCGCATTCAATACCGCCATGGAACTGACCAATACGGAGAAATTCTGTACCGGTTGCCATGAAATGCGGGAAAACGTGTTTGCTGAACTCAAGAGCACGATCCACTACACCAATCGCTCTGGCGTGCGTGCCGTGTGTTCCGACTGCCACGTTCCGCATGACTGGACCGACAAGATTGCCCGCAAGATGCAGGCCTCCAAAGAGGTCTGGGGCAAGATCTTCGGCACCATAGACACGCCTGAAAAATTCCAGGCCAAGCGGCTGGAGCTGGCGCAGCATGAATGGGCGCGCCTGAAGGCCAATGACTCGCTGGAATGCCGCAACTGTCATAACTATGACTCCATGGACATGACGCGCCAGAGTCTGCGTGCCCAGAACATGCACAACACCTATCTGGCCAGCAAGGAAAAAACCTGTATTGATTGCCACAAGGGCATTGCCCATAAGTTGCCCCATATCCCGCCCGGCCAAGGTCCCAGCGATTCGCCTGGTCAAAAGGTGCCTGGGTCACCGCTCGCCTTGGCTCAGTAACGCATGCAAGATTTTGACGCGGCAGCTGGCCCGCGCCTCTCGCACTCTCTTTCAGTTTCCGGCCTGGGTTGCATACGCGGCGGCCGGGTGCTGTTTCGTGATCGTAGTCTGGAACTGGGTTCCGGTCAGCTTTTGATGTTGAGAGGTCATAACGGTGCTGGCAAGAGCAGCCTGCTGCGTTGTCTGGCCGGTCTGCTGCCTTGGCGTGCGGGCCGCCTGCACTGGTGCGGCAAGGAGGTGAGAGCAGCGGATGCCGCTTACCAGGGACAACTGGCCTATTTGGGGCATCAGGCTGGAATGAGCGATACCCTGACCGGGCTGGAGAATCTGCATTTTTCATTGCAGTTGATGGCCGTGTCCTGGGATAAGACTGCGGTGCAGATCGTCCTTCAGGCTTTGACGCTGAATGATGTGGCCTCACGGCCATTTGGTCGCTTGTCCCAGGGGCAGCGCAGGCGCCTAGGCCTGGCGCGGGTCTTGCTGGGCCAGCGTCCGCTGTGGCTGCTGGACGAGCCCGACAACTGCCTTGACATGCAGGGCGAACAGTATCTGGGCCAGGCCTTGGAGCAGCATCTGGCAGGAGGCGGTATGGCGGTGGTTGCATCGCATCGCAACCTGATATTGCCGGAATCCGCCATGTCGATACTGGATCTTTCCTCGCCCGCGCAAGCCACTGCAAAGAATGTGCAGGTGGCTGTTTGCTGAGAGCTGTTTGCGCCAGAGAGTTGAAACTGGCCGCCCGAAGGCCTGCCGATGTTCTGGGGGGCTTGTTCTTTTTCGTGTTGGTAGGCAGTCTCTTTCCGCTGGCTTTGGGGCCTGATACGGCTTTGCTCAAGCAGATTGCCCCGGGCATGGTTTGGGTAGCGGCCTTGCTGGCCGTGCTACTGGGTCAGCACCGCTTGTTTGAGAGCGACATGGCCGATGGCTCGCTAGAGCAGTGGCTGCTGGCACCCACAGCTTTGCCCTTGTTGGTGGGTATTAAAGTGGCCACGCATTGCTTGCTGGGCGTGATGCCATTGCTGCTGGTTGCTCCCTTGCTTGGCTGGCAATATGGCCTGGATGGCGATGTGATTGCCATTTTGTTGGCCTCGCTGGCGCTGGGCATGCCCAGTCTGTGTCTGCTGGCAGCCCTGGGCGCTGCGTTAACGCTGGGGGTGCGAGGGCAGATGTTGCTGGCTTTGCTGGTGCTGCCGCTGAGCATTCCCGTTCTGATCTTCGGCAGCCATGCCGTGGCCCAGGCCCAGCAGGGCTTGAGCGCCGCGCCTGCTCTCAATTTGCTGGGCGCCTGGCTATGTTTGGCGATTCTGGCCGGCCCCTGGGCCATAGCAGGCGCTTTGCGTCTGGCGCTGGAGTGATATGAATTCCCTGATTTCCGAATCTTCGTCGCCGTCTGCTGCGAGCAGCCGTGGCCGGCAATGGCGCCGACTGGCCTCGCCGCCGGTTTTCTACCACTGGGCGGGCCGGGTCTGGCCCTGGATGGCTGTGCTGGCCGCCTTGCTGGCAGCCGCAGGCCTGTGGGTGGGATTTGCACTGGCTCCTACCGATAGTCAGCAGGGTGAGGTGTACCGCATCATCTTTCTGCACGTTCCTGCGGCCTGGATGTCCATGTTCATCTATCTTGTGGCCGCTGCTCATGCGGCTTTAGGACTGATTTACGGCACGCGCCTATCGCCTTTGCTGGCCCGTGCACTGGCCCCCACCGGTGCGCTGTTCACAGCCATCGCCTTGTGGACAGGGGCTGCCTGGGGCAAGCCCACCTGGGGCGCATGGTGGGTGTGGGATGCCAGGCTGACTTCGGAGCTGATCTTGCTGTTCCTGTACCTTGGGTATATGGGCATGGTCTCGGCCATCGAGGATACGCGCCGTGCCGACGGTGCCGGTGCCATCGTGCTATTGGCCGGAGTGGTCAATATTCCCATCATCTATTTCTCCGTGCAGTGGTGGAGCACCTTGCACCAGGGGGCAAGCATACGCATGGATGCTGCGCCCAGCATGACCTACACCATGCTGGCCGGAATGTTGCTGATGGCTCTGGCCTGCTGGGCTTATACGTTGGCCGTGGCCCTGGTGCGAACCCGTGCCTTGATTCTGGAACGCAGCCGTGAGGAGCATCTGTAATGCAGGACCATGCATTTTTCATCGCACTGGCCTATGGAGTAAGCATTGCGGCGATAGGCCTTGAGCTGCTTTTTCTGTACCGCCGCAGCGGCCGCGCCCGCCGTGATTCGCTTGACGCATTCGAATCCGAATCCAAGGATCGTCCATGAAGCCGCGCCAGCGTCGTCTGTTGTGGGTGCTTGCCGGGCTGGTTCTGGTGTCGTCCGCCGTTGCCCTGGTGTTGCGTGCGCTCAACTCCAATGTGATGTTCTTCTATAGCCCGAGTCAGGTCCAGTCTGGTTCCGTGCCGCATGGGGCGGCTTTTCGTCTTGGTGGGTTGGTGGAGCAGGGCTCCTTGCAGCGCAGCGCAGACGGGTTGCTGCTGAAGTTCGTGGTTACCGACGAGGTGCAGCGCGTTCCCGTGCAGTACCGAGGCCTGCTGCCCGATCTGTTTCGCGAAGGCAAGGGCGTGGTTGTCTCGGGCAAGCTTGCGTCAGAAGGGTATTTTCATGCCACCGAAGTGCTGGCCAAGCACGATGAGAACTATATGCCGCCCGAGGCCGCCCACGCGCTCAAGAGTGCGGCCGACAAGGCGGCAGATAAAGCAGCAGAAAAAGGAGGACGGCCATGATTGCTGAGCTTGGTGTGTTCGCCCTCGTGCTGGCTTTGGTTGTCGCAGCCTTGCAGGCAGTTCTACCGCTGGTCGGAGCCCATTGGGGCTTGAGCAGCTGGGTGCGCCTGGCCAGACCAGCGGCCGCTTTGCAATTCCTGCTGTGCGTGCTGTCGTCTGCCAGCCTGTTCTGGTGTTTTTGGCAGGGCGATTTTTCCGTGCTGTATGTGGCGGCCAATTCACACAGCGATCTGCCCATGGCTTACAAGCTGGCGGCGTTCTGGGGCGGGCACGAAGGCTCCATGCTGCTGTGGCAGCTGATGCTGTCGGGCTGGACTCTGGCCGTGGCCTGGCGTAGCCGAGATCTGCCACCGGCTTTTGTGGCCCGCGTACTGGCCGTGCTGGGCTGGATCAGCGTGGGCCTGCTATTGTTTTTGCTGTTTCTATCCAATCCGTTCACCCGTCTGGTGCCGGCGGCTCCCGAGGGTAAGGATCTGAATCCTTTGCTGCAGGACCCCGGCATGGTGCTGCACCCGCCTTTGCTCTACATGGGTTATGTGGGCTTTGCCGTGCCGTTTGCCTTTGCATTAGCCGCGTTGATCTCTGGCGAGCTGGGTGCCGCCTGGGCGCGCTGGTCACGTTCGTGGACTCTGGCGGCCTGGGGCTTTCTGACCCTGGGCATTTTGCTGGGCAGCGCCTGGGCCTATTACGTGCTGGGCTGGGGAGGCTGGTGGTTCTGGGACCCGGTGGAGAACGCCTCGTTCATGCCCTGGCTGATGGGGACGGCCTTGGTGCATTCGCTGATAGTCACCGATCAGCGTGGAGCTTTCCGCAGTTGGTCGGCGCTGCTGGCCATCTGTGCCTTCTCTTTGTGTCTGCTGGGCACCTTCCTCGTGCGCTCCGGTGTGCTGACCTCGGTGCACGCTTTTGCCGTGGACCCCGGGCGAGGGCTTTACATCCTCTGCTTCATAGTGGCCGTAGTGGGCAGCTCGCTGTGGCTGTTTGCCTGGCGTGCGCCTGAGCTAGGGCGGGGTTCAGGGCAATTTTCCATGCTCTCGCGAGAGAGTTTTCTGCTGATCAACAACGTGCTGTTCAGCGCTGCCGCGCTGGCTGTACTGATCGGCACCTTGTACCCGCTGGCGCTCGATGTGCTGAGTGGGGAGAAAATTTCCGTGGGACCCCCTTACTTTGAAGCCGTGTTTCTGCCCCTGGTGCTGCCTGCTTTGGCGCTGATGGGCGTGGGCACGGTGGCACGCTGGAAAAGCAACTCCGCTGGCGAGCTGTGGCGCCGTCTGCGCATGGCCGTGGTGATGAGCGCGGTCTGTGCACTCGTGCTTGCGCTGAGCAGCGGCTGGTGGGGGCTGCAACTGTCGCCTGCGACCTTGCTGGGCTTGACGCTGGGACTGTGGTGTGTCCTGAGCACCATGGTTCATCTCTGGCAGCGTCTTTTCCAAGGGCTGGAAAAAGGCCAGTTGGGCCAGCGTCTGGCACGCCAGAATTGGGGCTGGTGGGGCATGTTGATGGCGCATGCGGGTGTGGGCGTTTTCGTGTTGGCCGTCTGTCTGGCCGATGGCATTGAAAGCCGGCACGAGACCACAATGGCACAAGGTGAAACCGTGGAGCTTGGCGGCTATCAGTTTCGCTTTGACAGTCTGGGACCGGTTGCTGGCCCCAACTACGACGCTCAGCGAGCGCAATTTAGTGTAGGCAAACCGGGGCAAGCCGCGTGGATCATGCTGCCAGAAAAACGCGTCTATCGCGCCCAGGGCATGGCACTGAGTCAGGCCGCCATTGATAGTGGCTGGACGCGCGACGTCTTCGTCGCACTGGGGGAGCCGCTTGACGACCAAGGCTTGCGCTGGAGCGTGCGTCTGCAGATCAAGCCTTTCATGGACTGGGTGTGGATTGGCACGCTGATGATGGCTTTGGGGGCGGGGCTGAGTCTGATGGATAGGCGTTTTCGCATGAGCTCGCGTCGCACGCGCAGCCAGCTGGATAGCCCCGCATTGCAAGGGGCTGCCTGATGCGTTTTGTCCTGCCACTGGCGATTTTCCTGGGGCTGGCAGTCATGCTGGGCTTGGGCTTGCAGCGCGACCCCCGGGCCTTGCCGTCGGCCTTGCTGGATCGGCCGGCGCCGGCCATCGCTTTACCCCTGCTTGACGATCCCGGTCAGCGCCTGGAACTGGACTCCATGCGCGGCCAGGTCTGGTTGCTCAATGTCTGGGCCTCCTGGTGTGCGCCTTGCCGTCAAGAGCTGCCCGTGCTGCTGGCGCTTTCTCGGCAGGACCAGGTGTCGGTCTATGGCCTGAACTACAAGGATCAGCCCGACAAGGCCCGCGCGCTGCTGCGCGTTGCCGGCAACCCTTACCGAGCTTCGGCAGTAGATGCCGATGGCCGCGTGGGCATGGATTTCGGTATACAGGGCGTGCCCGAAACCTTTGTCATCGACGGCCAGGGCCGGGTGCGTTTTCGCCATACAGGACCGGTGACGCCTGAGGTCTGGCGTGATCATCTGCTGCCCGCAATCAGGAGCGTGAAATGAGGCTTCGTGAATGGCTGTCGGCCGCAGCCGTGGTCTGGGCCTGTACCCAGACTCAGGCTTCACAGGACCTGCAGGATCGGGAAATGGCGCTGGCTGCGCAGCTGCGCTGTGTTGTCTGTCAGAACCAGACCGTGGCCGAATCACGGGCGCCCATGGCTCAGGACATGCGTCGCGAGATTCGTACCCAGCTTGAGCAAGGCCATAGCAATGCCGAGGTGATCGCATTTTTTGAACAGCGCTACGGCGCTTTTGTGCGCTACAACCCGCCTTGGAAACCGTCTACCTGGTTGCTGTGGTGCGGTCCTTTTTTTGCAGCATTGGGCGGATTCTGGCTGCTGCGGCGCACCTTGCGCCGTGGTCGCCCCGAGAATGTGCCGCTCACCCAGGCTCAACGTCAGAGAGCCCGGCAATGGCTGGATGAAGAAATGCCGGATGAGGGTAAGAAAGAGGAGCAAGCATGACTGCCATGCACTGGTTGTGGCTGGGAGCCATTGCTTTGATGCTGCTGAGTTTGGCGGTATTGCTGCCGCCGCTGCTGACTGAGACGACATCGGTCCCAGCCGAGCGTGATGAGGTAAAGCTGAGACGCCTGTACCAGGCCCAACTGGCCGAGCTGGAGCAGGAACGGCAGGGATCGCGCCTGAGCGAGACCGATCATGCCCAGGCCATGGAAGAGTTGCAGCGCCGCTTGTTGAACGAGCTTGAAAGGCCCAAGCGCTCGGCCGCCTGGCGCCAGAGCGCCTGGGTCAAGCGTGGCAGCGCCCTGGCGCTGGCCGTGCTGCTGCCGGTTGCTGCGTTTGGACTGTATTTGCAGGTGGGTGATCCGCAGGCCGCTGCCCGGCTGACACAGGCGCAACCCGATGCGCATAGCGGGCAAAATGATCAGGTGCAAGCCATGGTGGACGGACTGGCCCGTCGCCTGCAGGAGCAGCCGCAGAATCTGCCCGCCTGGGTGATGCTGGCTCGCTCTTATGAAACTCTGGAGCGCTACGACGACGCGGCCCAGGCCTGGCGTCAGGCCTTGCAAGAGGCGCAGCACAGCCAGATGGATGCAGAAGTTCAGGCCATGCTATGGGCCGATATGGCCGATGCCCTGGCTTCTGCGCGTGGCGGCAGCCTGGATGGTGAAGCAGGCCAGGCCATTGCCCAGGCGCTTAAGCTGCAACCAACGCAACCCAAGGCCTTGGCTCTGGCGGGTAGTGCAGCCTTGCGTCTTGGCGAGCTGGGGCAGGCACGCAAGCATTGGCAGGCTTTGCTGGCCTTGCTGGAGCCAGGCTCGGATCTGGCGCTGCGTGTGCAAGACGATTTGCTCAAGCTGGAAACCTTGTCGCAGGAAGGCGGGCAGCCGGTGGCAGCCAAGGCCAAGGTTCCAGAGACATCGCCGAGCCGACTCAGTGGCGAGTTGCGCTGGGCTGCTGGACAGACAACTCACACCGCGCAGATTCAGGGCACACAGGCCCAGGTCTTTGTAGTGGTACGTGCCGACGGCCATCCTCGACCGGTGGCTGTGCTGCGCTTGCCTGCAAGCGCTTTGCCCACGCATTTCACATTGGGCCCTGAAAACCTGCTTGATCCCTCCGTCGCTCTGCCGGCCTTTGCTGCACTGCGAGTGCAGGCGCGGCTGTCGCTTGACGGCCAGGCAATGCCAAAAAATGGTGATGTCTACAGCCCCGCTTTGGTGGCTGCACCTGGGGCCTCAGCCCTGGTGTTGGAGCTTGGTGCTGTTCCCTAGGCTTTAACAAAGAGGAGCCGCCAGGCGGCAGATATGGCACGCTTCTGGCTTTGATTCACGCTGCTTAACATCGGCCAGTTTTGTCGGACAAAGGCTGAAGCTGTGTCATCACATGAAAATTTCTTTACGCCTGCTTTACAATTGCTGGCAACGCAAGTGAGAATCATTCTTTTTCTTGTGAGCTGCTAGCCCGCATGCGGTTTCTTCCGACCTAGCCACAGCATTCACTGCCTCTTGAAGTGATCGAAAAGCGATCTCTGTCGAGGGCCTCCCATGGTTTGCACCTGAATTGCTCATGCTAGATCGTTCGTACCGTCCCGCCAGCGGGGCTTTGCCATTTTCGTTTCGCAGCACTGCTGTTGCAGCAGGTTTGGTTTGCCTTCTTCCCCACGTCAGCTTCGCGCAAAGCGGCTCTTCAGCTGAAACTGCCTCCACTTTGGCGGAGGTCACGGTTACCGAGAAGGCCGCCCCAAGCGTGTATGGGGAAGCTGTCGATTCCTATATTCCCCAGGGCGTCGAGGTCGGCAAGACGACTCAGTCTTTGCGCGAAATTCCACAGTCGGTGACCGTTGTCACGCGCCAACGCATGGATGACCAGGCCATGCGAACCCTGGATGACGTGATGAACTACACGACTGGGGTGACGCGTGAGGAGACGTGGCTCGATACCACCTACCTGTCGCGCGGTATGTCGATCTCGAATGTGCGCTTTGATGGCGGCGCTGCCGGCTCTACACGCTCTGGCAACCGCAACCTGGACATGGCGCAATTCGATAGCGTGAGTCTGCTTCGCGGGGCCGACGGTATGTTCGGCGCCGGAGAAGCCGGCGGTGTTCTCAATTTCACTTACAAGAGGCCGCTTGCCAAGCGCCAGACGCAGGTGCTGCTTTCCGGCGGGACTTTGAACAACTATCGTGCAGAGATCGATACCACGGGGGCGTTGAACCAGTCCGGCAGCGTGAGAGGGCGCTTTGTTGCGGTCAACCATGATCGCCGCGAAATGGCGGAACCCTCCAAGCTCAAGCGACAGATGCTGTATGGCGCGTTGGAGTTCGATTTGACCTCCAGCACGATTGCAACGCTGGGCGCCAGCTACCAAAAAGATCGCAACACCGGTTTTAATGCCAGCCTGCCGCGTTATGCGGACGGCACCGATATCGGTTTTCCGCGCAACACCAACTTTGGCGCACCCTGGAATTGGATCAACCGAGAAAACACGACGGTGTTTGCCAAGCTTGAGCACCAGCTCAATGCCGATTGGTTGCTCAAGACGCAGCTGAGGCATACGCGCTTCAATGAAGGCATCAATGCGGCCGAAATCGAAAGTGCTCCGGAACCCGGCACCTTGCTGGGTACGGACTGGTGGATACATCAGGCCAAGTCGCGCGAGCGCGAGACTAGCTTCGACATCAATCTTCAAGGCGGCTTTGACGCATTTGGCCAGCGCCACGATGTGATACTGGGCTTCGATCAACACCGCTCCAGCAACTTCTATCGCAGCCTGTGGCCCAGAATCGGGCCAGCCGATGTGTTCAACCGGATTCCTCCGGCAGATCCGGGCTATCCGCTGGGCGAGTGGGCCAATGGTTCCCAGACTCAGGCGCAGAAATCCGGCTTCTATGGTTCGGTACGACTCAGGCCCATAGACCGCTGGGCCGTGATTCTGGGCGGGCGCTATGTGCTGCAGGACAGGAATACGCAGCACGACATGGACGGTGCTCTGACCTCGAAGAGTCGTGAATCCAATGTGTTCGTTCCCTATGCCGGACTGGTCTATGAGCTTTCCAAGTCGGCCAGCCTGTATGCCAGCACGGCAGAGATCTATCAATCACAGGCTGGAAAATTCTCGGCACCTTTGCCTGGCTCGCCCCTGGATCCGGTCCGTGGGCGTACCTATGAGTTGGGCATCAAGGGAGAGCTGAACAAGGATCTGATGGCCAGTGCCGCCCTGTTTCGTACCGAGAAGAGGGGCCAGGCGGTCTATGACCCAGCCTATCCACAAACAGACTGGCGCGGCGGCTGCTGCTATTTTCGTGATGGCTACCAGCTGAGTCAGGGTCTTGATCTGGAGATGACGGGGCGCATTACTCCCAACTTCCAGGTGGCCGTGGGCTATACCTACAACAGCAATCAAGACAGGCGCAAGGACAACGCCCAGTTCAGCACCGTGACTCCACGGCATCTGTTCAAGGCCTGGGCGGACTACCGCATGAGCGGCGCACTGCGCGGCTGGAGCCTGGGCGCTGGCGTGGTGGCGCAAGGCTCCAACTTCCGGGCTTCGGGCATCAGTGCCTACAACCCGAGCACCGGTCGCTATGACGGCGCCTGGACGCCTTACAACTTCACTTCGCCTGGCTATGCCGTTTGGTCGGCGCGGGTGGGCTACGCCATCAACAAGGACTGGAGCGTGGCTATGAATGTGGGCAATCTGTTCGACAAGACTTACTACAGCACCGTGGGTTATGCGGGTTACGGAAACTTCTATGGCGAAAAGCGCACGGTGACCGTATCCCTCAAGGGTCGCTTCTGATTAGGTGTGCGAGATGGATCAATCTGCTGAAAAGCATTCGGGCTTGGCTCTGATCTCGCGCCTCGCTGCCGCGGTGTTGGGGGGCTATGCGCTCGCCAGCGCCTGGGTGGTGATGTGCGGGGCTCTAGGCACTGCTCGCGTGGAGACCGTTCTTGGTGGCGTGCAAACGAGTTGGCTGTGGTATGTGGCCGCTGTGATCTGGGCTTTCTCGCCGGTGGCGCCCCGCCGGGTATGGGCTGTGCTGAGCGGGGTGACGGTGCTGCTACTGGGTGTTGCTGCGTTGCTGACCTCCTTGAGAGGCTGACCCGTGACGCAGAAAAAAAACGCTTTTGGTGCTGGGCAGGGCGGCTTTCGTCAGGCCCAAGCCTGGCTGCACACCTGGTGCGGCCTGTGGTTTTCCTGGCTGTTGTATGCCGTGTTTCTGACCGGTACTCTGGCGGTCTTTGAAGAGCCGATTACCCATTGGATGACCCCCGAGCACCATGCCGAGGAGGCTGCTGCGGCGTTGAGCCATGAGGCCGCCGAGCCCGGTGCATCTCTGGGCCAGCGCTTGGGCTGGGCGACGGCCTATATGGAGCGGCAGCACCCGGGCGCTGGCATGTGGGAGCTGTGGCCCGCCGACGCTAAAGGGGGCGGGGAGCTGCGCGTGTACTGGTTTGATGCCAAAGGCCAGTACGCGGCGGTGCAACTGGACCCGCTGACCGGCGAGTCGTTGGAAGGGGCTGCCCAGGCGCCGCTGCGCCAGACCCAGGGCGGGCATCACTTTGTGGATTTCCACTATGAACTCCATGCCGGTCAGATCGGCTTGTGGATCGTGGGAATTGCAGCCCTGGCCATGCTGGTAGCCCTGGTCAGCGGGGTGATCACTCACAGGCGGATTTTCAAGGACTTCTTCACTTTCCGTTCGCACAAGGGCCAGCGCAGCTGGCTTGATGCCCACAATGCCGTGGCCGTGTTGACGCTGCCGTTCCAGCTCATGATTGCCTACACGGGAATTGCGATCTCCGGCCCGACCTTTATGCCGGCCGGCATTGCCACCTATTTTGGCGCGAGCAGCGAAGGTACGAAGGCCTTTCAGACGGCGCTCAACGAGCCCGGCAAACCGCAGCGCTCAGGGCAGGCCATGGCTGTGCCTGATTTGGAACCCTTTGTTTTGCGTGGCCAGACATTGATGGGCCAGCCTGTTCGAGCGGTGGTGATCGATTACCCGGGAGATGCGTCGGCCCGCATCGGCGTGTATGGATGGAACGATGCTGACGAGCTGCGCCAGCGCCTGAGTCCTACCAGCGGCTTGGCCATGTTTTCCGCCGCCACCGGTGAGCTGCTGCAGCTGCGCCAACCGGGCAGGGTGGATGGTGGAGCCGCTTCACTGACGCAATCGGTGATGGGCAGCTTGCACATGGCAAGCTTCGGAGGTCTGGCCCTCAAGTGGGTGTACTTCATCTGCGGTCTGGCGGGCAGCGCCATGATGGCTACGGGGGCCATCTTGTTCGTGGTCAAGCGCCGTGCCAAGCATCTGGGCGAGTTTGGCAATGCAACAGCCGGGGTCTACCGCTTGGTTGAAGGACTCAATGTGGCAGCCATCGCCGGGCTGGCCATCGCCTGTGTTGGCTATTTATGGGCCAACCGACTGGTGCCGCTGGGCTTGCCGCACCGGGACGATTGGGAACTGGGCGTGTTCTTTGCGCTGTGGCTGCTGGCTTTGGCCCATGCCCTGATGCGCACGCCCGCTGCAGCCTGGAAGGAGCAAATGGTCGTGCTCTCGCTGCTGTGCCTGCTGTTGCCACTGCTGAGTTTCTGGAGCACGGGTGAGCATCTGGGCTCGTATTTCCTGGCTGGCGATTGGGAAAGCGCAGGTTTGGAGTTGTTTGTGTGTGCCGTAGGCCTTGCCGCGACCGGGGTGTTGCGCGGCTTGCTGCGCGCTCCGGTGGTGAAGAGCAGGCGCCAGCAAAAGCCTCAATCCAGTGCGCCGCCGTATGCACCTGCCGACGTTTCCCCATCCCCTGCGCACAGGCCCAGGAATGCCGTGCAAGAAGAGGAGGCTGTATGAGCATGTTGTCTGCATCTCTGCAAGCCTGGGCGCTGTCGTTTGCCGGCATGACGGCGCTGGCTTTTGCCATGGATCGCCATTACGCGCAGTGGACGGCGGTGGATGAGGTTCCTGCCCTACAGCGTCGGCTGTGGCGCTGTGCAGGTGTGCTGCTTTTGGTGGGAGCCTGGGTGCCAGCCGTGTCGGGTTGGAGTGCGTCCGTCAGTACGGTGGTGGTTCTGGGCTTCTGGAGCCTGGGCGCCTTGCTGACGGCCGGGTGGCTGGCAGTGTCTGCCCGCTGGTTGGCTCGTGCCGCCATGGCGGCTGCTGTGTTGGGCATAGGTAGCTGTCTCTGGTCCTTGATGTTTTGAATGTCAAACAGCCGCTCCGAGGTCTTCAGCGGTGAACAGATTCGTCTGTATACGCCGAGGGCACTCCGTGTGCAGCTTGGGCCGCAGCGCGCGTTGCCAAGCTGCGGTTTTGTTATTTTCTGGAAAGCGCTACGTTGATGCAGCTTGGTGGAGTTAAACGCTGGGGCGTGCTTGCCCTGATGGTGGTTGGTGGGCTTGGCAGTGCTTTGTGGTGGGCCAGTCGTCCCCGCACCGAGTACCAGAGCGCCGTGGTGACACGCGCCGATGTAGAGGCCACGGTCACGGCCATAGGTATATTGCAACCCCGGCGCTATGTGGATGTGGGGGCGCAGGTTTCGGGGCAGATCACGCGGCTGCTGGTGGCGCCGGGTGCCCAGGTGGAAAAAGGTGCTTTGCTGGTGGAGATCGATCCCAGCGTGCAGCGCGCCACGGTGGATGCAGGCCGCGCTTCGCTTGCTGGGCTGCGTGCCCAGTTGGCCGAGCAGCAGGCCCAGCATCGCCTGGCGCGGCAGCAATGGAATCGCCAGCAGCAGATGGCCCGCGAGGCAGCTACACGGGAAGAAGATGTGCAGTCCGCAGAAGCTCAACTGGCAGGTGCTGCCGCACGAATCGACCATCTCAAGGCGCAAATAGACCAGACCCAGGCGAGCTTGAAGGCCGATGAGGCTAGGCTGGGCTACACCCGCATTTATGCGCCTATGGCGGGGACGGTGGTGTCACTGGATGCGCGCGAAGGTCAGACCTTGAATGCCACCTATCAGACGCCCAACATCTTGAGAATTGCCGACCTGAGCGCGATGACGGTATGGACCGATGTCTCCGAGGCCGATGTGCGCCGCGTCAAGGATGGCATGGCGGTCTACTTCACCACGCTGGGAAGTGCGGGCCAGGACAAGCCACGCCGCTGGAACAGTCAGGTGCGTCAGGTCTTGCCCGCACCTTCGGCCAACGCAGCGGCCGCAGGTGGATCGGCTACCGTACCTGCGCCCGTCACCAAGGCAGTGGCGTATACGGTGCTGTTTGATGTGGACAATCTCGATGCCGAGTTGATGCCGCAGATGACGGCCCAAGTCGTTTTCGTCACTGCACATGCCAAGCAGGCATTGACGATACCGCTGATGGCATTGCAAGCGACGGCGCAACAAGATGGCCATGCCGTGCGCGTGCTGGGTGCCGACGGCAAACCGCAGTTGAAAAACGTGCGCACCGGCGTGCGAAGCCGCCATCAGGTGCAGGTGCTTGAAGGTCTGCTTGAAGGTGACAAGGTGGTGACGGCTGAAGCCACCAGCGAAGGCGGACTGCGGTGGCTGCAATGGTGAGTGTTCTTGCAGAGCCGGTAGCCGATGAGCCCAAAGTCGCACAAGTGGTAAGTACAGAGTCTGAGAGCGGCCCACCCCTGATTGGCTTGCGCGGCATTTGCAAGCACTATGGCGGCGCCGAGAGCGGTCAGCCCGAAGTCACGGTCTTGCGTGGAGTGAACCTTGAGATTCGGGCTGGAGAGTTTGTGGCCGTGGTGGGTAGCTCGGGCTCGGGCAAGTCCACGCTGATGAATATTCTGGGCTGTCTGGATAGACCCAGCAGCGGAACCTATTGTTTTCAAGGCCAGGATGTGGCTGGGCTTGATGCCGATGCGCTGGCCTGGTTGCGCCGTGAGGCTTTTGGCTTTGTGTTCCAGGGCTATCACCTGATCGCCAGTGAGACGGCGCGCGAGAACGTGGAAATGCCGGCCATCTATGCAGGCCTATCCCAGGTCGAGCGTGCACAGCGCGCACAGAAATTGCTGGAGCGGCTGGGTCTTGGCGAGCGCATGGACAACCGGCCCCATCAGCTCTCGGGTGGGCAGCAGCAGCGTGTCTCCATCGCCCGCGCGTTGATGAACGGCGGCCGCATCATCCTGGCCGATGAGCCCACAGGTGCGCTGGATTCGCATAGCGGAGCACAAGTCATGGCTTTGCTCAGCGAACTGGCTGATGCCGGGCACACCATCATCCTGATTACCCACGACAGGGCGGTGGCCGCACAGGCGCGGCGGGTGATTGAAATCCGTGACGGCAGCATTGTGAGCGATAGTGCAGCCCAGCCTCAAGGCGCAGAGCGGCAGCCAGCCGCGCAAGCCGAACTCCAGCCGGTCTTGCCTTTGCCTGTTGCCGGTTCTACTCCGCCTCTGGCTTCGATTGCGAACGCCCGGAGTTGGTGGGCCGATATGCAGGAAGCCTGCCGCAGTGCCTGGCGCGGAATGCGCAGCAACCGTGCGCGCACCAGCCTGACCTTGCTGGGCATTGTGATTGGCGTGGCCTCGGTGATCGTGATGCTGGCCATTGGCGAAGGTGCTCGCCGCCAGGTCTTGGAGCGCATGGGCACCATGGGAACGTCGATTCTCTACATAGGAAGCAAGCCCCCAGCTACTGGTGGCCCAGCGGGAGAGTTGAGCGCAGAGGATTTGCAAGCGGTGCGCGAGTTGCCGGAAATCCGCCGGGTTCTGCCGGTGATAGGGGACCCCGTGACGGTGCGCTATGGTAGTGCCGACAAGCAGATTTATGTGTTTGCGGCCAGCCATGAGATGCCGGCCGTGCACCACTGGAGTGTGGCCCAGGGTCGTTTTTACACAGATGCTGAAGATCATGACCTGGCGCCCCTGGTGGTACTAGGGCACAAAGCCTGGCGGCATTTTTTCCCCGATACGCCCAAGCCCTTGGGCCTGCAGCTCATCATCGGTAATTCTGCCTTTGAAGTGATTGGCGTCATGAGCGAGCGCGGTGCAGAGTCCGGGGCGCAGGATTACGACGATATGGTGTTCATCCCCTACCGAGCGGGGAGGGCGCGTGTTTACCAAAGCCAGACCCAGCCCGACTATGTGGTGGTGGAAGCCATGTCTTCGGCCCAGGTGAATGAGGCCGAGACGGCGATGCACCAGCTGCTGCTGGCCCGGCATGGAGGCCGGGAAGATTTCGGTATCGGCAATGCTGCAGCGCGCATTCAGGCGGAAGTCGCCACTCGCAAGAGCATGACCATAATGCTGGGCCTGATCGCCGCCGTTTCTCTGGTGGTGGGCGGTATAGGCGTGATGAATGTGATGCTGATGACCGTCAAGGAGCGCACGCGCGAGATAGGAATTCGCATGGCTGTGGGCGCACGCCAGCGCGATATCCTGCGCCAGTTTCTGACGGAGGCCAGTTTGGTGACTCTGGTGGGGGGAACCGCAGGGCTGCTTGCCGGTCTGGTGATTGGTGTGGTGCTGATCCTGGCCGACGTGCCCATGGTCTTTTCCGTGAAAGCCATGCTGGGCGCGTTTGCCTGCGCCGTGATCACGGGGCTGGTGTTTGGTTACATGCCTGCCAAGACGGCAGCGCGCCTGGACCCCGTGCGGGCACTGGCAGGAGAATGAGGATGGCGATGATCAAGACAGCTGCAGCAGCAGCAGGGGTTCTTATGCTGGCTGCATGTAGCGCGCCAGCGGTGCGGCAGGAAATTCCACAGGAAGTCGCAGCGGTGAAGTTGCCTGCCCGGTGGCAGCTGGAATCAGATGTCAGCGCCAACAAGGTAAGCGAGCATTGGTGGCAAAGTTTTGGCAGTCCAGAGCTGTCGGGCCTGATTGACATGGCCAGGCAGCAAAGCTGGGATGTGGCGGCTGCCGTCGCCAGAGTGAACCAGGCCGCAGCCGGCGCACGCCAGGCAAGGGCCGGCTTGTTCCCCGAACTTACAGGCAGCCTCAATGCTGCAGGCTACAGGCGCCTGGACGGTGCCCAGCATACGACGTCTGATCGCATGGGCGCTTTGCTGTCTGCCAGTTATGAGGTGGACTTCTGGGGGCGTAACCGTGCCTTTCGCGACGCAGCCCAGTCCGGCTTTCATGCCAGTGTGTTTGACCGGGATACGGTGCAACTGACCGTCACCGCCGGGGTGGCCGATGCCTGGCTGCAGGTGGTTGCCTTGCGCGAGCGCATTGGCATTGCGCAAGCGAACCTCGCAACCGCACAGCGCCTGCTGCAACTGGTGGAGTCCCGGGCCCGCTGGGGTGCGGCCACTCCCCTGGAGCTGGCCCAGCAGCGCGGTCTGGTGGCGGTGCAGCAACGGGCTCTGGCATCGATGCAGCAGCAAGAGGCCGATGCACAAACAACGCTGGCCTTGTGGCTGGGCCAGGCGGAGAACCTGCCGCTAGCTCAGACCAGCCTGACGGCGGTGCAGGTGCCCGCGATTGATCAGGGCCAGCCGCTGGAGATGGTGACCCGCAGACCTGACATCGCCAGAGCGGAAGCTCGGCTGGCGGCTGCCGATGCCAATCTGCAGGTGGCCAGGGCAGCGATGTTGCCGCGCCTGACCCTGCAGCTGGATCTGGGTTCGGAGAGCGACAGGCTGCGCAAAGTGTTTGACAACCCTTTGTATTCTCTGAGCGCGGGCCTGGTCGCCCCCATCTTTGACGCAGGCCGTCTGGCAGCAGGTCGAGATCTGACTGCTGCCAGACGCGAAGAATTGCTGATTGCCTATAGGCAGAGCATTGTTCAAGCGTTTGCGGAGGTGCAGACGGCTCTGAACGGCGTGGCCTGGACGCAGACGCGGGTGCGGGCGCAGGTCGAAGAGCTGGAGCAAGCCCACAAGGCGCTGACCTTGGCTGAAGCCCGCTACCGTGCGGGAGCCGAGTCGCTGCTGACGCTGCTTGATGTACAACGGTCTTTGTATCAAGCCCAGGACATGGCCGTGCAACTGCATCAGGAACGCTTGCAAAAAAGCGTGGCCCTGTACAAGGCCCTTGGCGGTGGTTGGGGCCGAAGCGTTTGAGCGGAAGTACCTTGATTTGGGGAGGTGCTCTCCAGATTTGTCCGATGAGTAGGTCCAGCTTGTTGCGCAATAACGCTTGCCTGCTTTTTTTCAGGCGGAACTGGACAGAAGCTAGACAGCTGCTTGCCCGTCCAGAATGTAGTTGCGAAAGGCTTTCGCGGCGGAGCGCGACACCAGGGCGCCATTCCATACGGCAACAACCTGCTCGACCTTTCTGTCCAATTTGAAGGGCAGCACGCGCACCAGCCCCTCCTGCTCCAGCTGGGTCGCGATGTGCTGCGGATAGACGGCCAGAAAATCGGCCGTCTGCATCAGTCTGGTTGTCATGGACACATCGCTGACCCGCACGCCTTTTGTCGGCGGAGCCTCTCCCAAGGCTCGGAACGCAGCTTGCAGGTGATAGAGCATGCGCCCTCCCTGAACGGGCAAACACCAGGGGTACTCGGCCAACTCCTTGGCCGTAAGTCGCTTTTTCTCGAGCAGGGGGTGATTCACGCTGGCTACCACGAGCAGCGCTTGCTCGGCAATCATGGGCGCGCGCCGCAATGACTTCTGTTCAAAGCGTGGATCATCATAGGCAAATACCAGATCGAGCACACCTTCATCGAGCTGATCAATCAGCTCGAGGATTCCGCCTTCCACGATGGTGATGTCCACATTCGGATGGCTCTCGCGGAATGCGCAAATAGCTTGCGCAACATGGGCGTGCACCGAGGTTGTGCGAAAAGCCAGGCTGAGCTGGCCTTGCGTACCTTCCTTCATGGCGTGCAGTGACTCCGCCATGCGACCGAGTTGCCTGATGACGATGCTGGCGCCGTCCAGCATTTCCCTGCCTATTTCGGTCGGCCGCATTCCCCGGTGCCCACGTTCGAACAGGGGCATGCCCACAACCTCTTCCACTTCCGCAAGCGTCTTTGACACAGCTGCCGGGCTCACATGGAAATGTTCTGCCACCCTGGCTGCGGTGCGCAGTTCTCCCAGTGCCTGAATAACGTGCAAATGACGCAGCTTCAGGCGTGCCAAAAGCGATTGGACGGGGTGGACGGCAGATTGCATGAAATTCCCAGATAGTTAACCAAATGCTCAATACATATCAATATTAATTCGCTTTTGGCTAATGAGTGCCTGGACTATATTTTCCTGAACGCGAGCGAAATCATGCGAGCCAAGGAAATAAACATGCGCTTTGTCATTGCCCTGATGCGGCATGAAACCAATACTTTCTCCCCCATTGCCACGCCGCTCACGGCCTTCAATCGTGGCTCGGATACGAATGGACCTGCGGTTGGTGAAAATGCCATCCGCTCCTGCGAAGGCACCAACAATGCTGCTGCCGCCTTTATCGACATAGTGCGCAGGCAGGGTGACGAGTTCGTCATGCCGCTGTTGGGCAATGCCGTGCCCAGCGGAATCGTGACGGCCGAGGCCTTTGAATTCATGAGCGAGCGCATCGTGTCTGCTGTGCGCGAGGGATGCGATGCCGTCATGCTCGATCTGCATGGCGCAATGGTGGCCGAGGGCTTTCCGGACGCCGAAGGCGAGCTGCTCAGACGCATACGGGCTGTGGCGCCCGAGATGCCGATTGCAGTGGCGCTGGATTTTCATGCCAATTTCAGCGATGCCCTGGTGAGCAACGCAACGGCTATTGCCGGCTATTGCACCTATCCGCACGTAGATGTCTACGAAACCGGCGTGCGTGCCGCACGCACACTGATGGCCAAGCTGCGAGGCGAGGTGCAACCGGTCATCCTCAGCCGCACGCTGCCCATGCTCACCCACATGCTGCGCCAGTCGCCCAGGGAGCAGCCCATGAAGGACATCATGGATCGTGTCCTGGCCGCAGAGCGTGATGGCGAGGTGCTCAATGCTTCCGTGTTTGGCGGTTTTCCACTTTCGGACATTCCCCATGTCGGTCTGACCGTGCTGCTGGTAGCCGATGCCGGACGGCAGCAAGCTGCACAGCAGCTGCTGAATGATTTGACGCAGATGGCCTGGGAGCGGCGCGCTGATTTTGTCTATCCCATCGAGCCGATGGCGGAGTCAGTGGCAAGCGCGAAGATGCTTGAGGGTGGGCCGATTGTTCTGGTGGACCATGGCGACAACTGCGGCGCAGGTGGATCCACGGACCAGATGGCCGTGCTGGCGGAAGTGATGCGCCAGGGACTTGATGATGTGGTGGCCGGCCCTTTCTGCGACCCAGGCGCTGTAGCGCAAATGATAGCGGCAGGCGTAGGCCAGACCATCAGCCTGGAGGTGGGCGGCAAGACGGACATGCCTGCCATGAAGCTCAAGGGGCAACCTTTGAAGCTGACAGGGCGCGTGAAATGCATCACCGACGGCAACTACCAGGTTACCGGGCCTATGTTCACCGGCGTGCATCTCAGCCTGGGGCGGACTGCAGTTCTGGATATGGGCGGCATCCTGGTCATGGTCTGTGAGAAGCCACAGGAGCCTTTCGACACGGGGGTGTTCACCCACGCCGGGATCGATCCGGCACGCAAGAAATACATTCTGATCAAGTCACGCCAGCACTTTCGCGCCGGCTTCGGTCCCATTGCCCAACACATCGTGCTGGTGGCAGGCCCGGGCGTGTGCAGCTCTGACTACAAGCTGTTTCCCTTCGAGAACCTGCGCCGACCCATCTACCCGCTGGAGCTGGATACCCAGCTGGAATGCGCAGCGTCCTGACACTCCCTTCATAAAAACCAAACGAGGCAAATCCATGGAACGTTTTTTCTCCTTGCGCAAAGTGACTGCCATGTTGGCCGTCACTTGTGCGGCAGTAGGCCCGGGTGTCGCTGCTGCCAGCGACACCGACAACACCCCCACGCGAATCGTCATCGGTTTTGCGCCGGGCGGCGCGCTTGATGTGCTCGCGCGTTCGATCGCGGACAAGCTGCGCGTCTCGCTGGGTGGCGTCGTTCTGGTGGAGAACAAAACGGGCGCATCCACCCGCCTGGCCGTTGAGGCAGTCAAGCGGGCGCCGCCGGATGGAAAGACAATTCTGATCTCGCCAGCGCCGCCTTTTGTCTTGTTTCCCATGACCTATGCGCGCCCCGGCTACGATCCGGACAAGGACTTCATCCCCGTGGCCCATCTTGCGGACGTACCGTTGGTCGCATCCACCAGCGTCAACCAGCCGTTCAAGACCATGCCCGAATATGTCAGCTGGGTGCGTAAGCATCCGGAAACTGCCGGGTTTGGCATGGCTTCGATGGGCGGCGCCATCCATTTTGGTACTCTTGCGATGAGCAAGTCCTTGAATCTGCCCCTGACGCCGACAGCCTACCGCGGCGCGTCAATGATGGTTACCGATGTGATGGGTGGCTCGTTGCCTATAGGCATTGATGCCATTGCCAGCCAGGTAGGGCTGCAAAAGTCCGGCAAGCTGCGTTTCCTGGGCGTGACCGGCACCAAGCGCTCCACCTTGCTCCCTGACGTTCCCACGCTCAAGGAAGTCGGCATCCCCGGATTCGACATGGCATCGGGCTGGTACTCGGCCTTCGTGCCGGCCGGCACGCCTGCAGCAACCGTCAGCCGTCTGGAGAAAGCCCTTATCGAGGCGGTCAAGGATCCTGCCCTGCGCGCGAAGATGGCCGTGGCCGGCATGGAGATCACCGGCTTGCCTGGCGCCGAGGCAAGCAAGACCATTCAGACGCAGCGCGCGCAGTGGAAACCCATAGTCGAGGCCTCGGGCTTTGTTGCCAACGACTGAAGGCTAGGCCATATGCGCTGGCCTGCCTTGGTCGGGTGCGGTGTGAAATTCACCCGCCCGATTCAGGCAGGCATCAAGGCAAGGTCCTGACTGCGTGACGTTTGCCAGAGCAGAACTGCCCGGGCGTCTTGCCTTTCACTGCCGGTTTACAGCTTGCGTAAGCGTGCTGCCGCTTCGATCAGGGTTTCGTCCTTTTTGGCAAAGCAAAAGCGCACTACACGCTGATCGAAACCATCACCATAAAAGGCCGACAACGGAATGGCGGCGACGCCCACTTCCTTGACCAGCCATTGGCAGAAGTCGGCTTCGTTCAGGTCGGATACCGACGAGATATCGGCGCACAGAAAATACGTGCCCGCCGTGGGCAAAAGCTTCAGGCGCGATCCCTGCAGGCCGCTGGTGAACAGGTCACGCTTTGCTTGGTAGAAGGCCGAGAGATTGAGATAAGGGGCCGTGTCTTGCATATAGCTGGCCAAGCCAGCCTGCATGGGGGTGTTCACGGTGAACACGTTGAACTGGTGCACCTTGCGGAATTCGGCAGTGAGAGCGGCGGGCGCTGCCACGGTACCCACTTTCCAGCCCGTGTTGGAGTACCGGTGAGTTTTAGATCTATTGACATTTTGCATCTTCCTAGGCAATCGGGTTAGATTAACAGTGCTTTCAATGTCCATAGGGTTTGTGGATTTTCCAGGTGCATCTGAAGATTTTGTCCATGGCTGATCTCTCGGTTCGTTTTGAGACTGTCTATTCCGTCGAAGGTTGCTAGTCGGTCTGACATCAAGTCTTTCGCACTGGTGTTCTCGGACTTGATCCGCAGCGATCGGAGCAGGGGCGACCCGCTTGCCAGAAAGAAGCGGCCTTGGTTCGTGATGTCAGAGAACCATCTATCAGCCAGATAGCAGGCTTTTACCTGTTTGCGGTACATTTCCCGAAACTGGAAGCATCGCTGTTCCGCGATACAGTGCTGTACATGGGATCAATGGTTGCGCTCAGCGTCGGCCAGATCAACATTGACTAGGCGCTGTTGCACAAATCGCCGGCTAGGGTCAGGTAGCCTCGTGTGATGAGTCAGCCCCGCAGCCCAAACCTCGTTATCGCACTATCAGCTGGAAGCAATACTGCGCATTCCGATCCACTTGACCGCCGATGTCGGAGGTTGGTGTCCAGAAAAAGGAAAAATACTGGTCATGACCAGCAACACATTAATTTGGCCTTGTTGATTAAATCACTGCCATCTTTGCTGGGTGCGATGTCCTCCCAGATTTGAGTTGCGCTTCAACTGGGAGAGAGGTCTGGGTGACGTCTTCTGGTCGCCTCCAGAGGCAGACCGCGACCCAAAGCAGTCTTGCAGGATAAAGAAGTGATCATCCGAAAGCTGCAATGGGGGTGTCAGAAATTCCGTGTTTAGGGCGGGTTGAGAATTACACGGAAGGTCGGCTGAATCGCTCAGCGTAAAGGATAGCGAATTGATTCCTGGCTTGCTTCCAATCGTGGGCTGAGCGGCTCCATTTAGCTGTGATGTTTCGCAAAGCAAGCCAGATCAATTTTGCAGCGGCTTCTTCGGTGGGGAAATGGCCCCGGGTCTTGATGATCTTGCGCAGTTGCGAGTTGATGTTCTCGATGGAGTTGGTCGTGTAGATCACCTTGCGCACGACGGGCGGGAAGGCGAAGAATGGAATCACGCGATCCCAGGCATTGCGCCATGCCACGCTGACCGTGGGGAATCTTTGGCCCCAGGGGCCGTCGGCAAAGGCATTGAGCTCGACCTGGGCTGCCTCGGCACTGAAAGCTGTATAGATTGGTTTGATGGCGGCGGCCAGTACCGTGCGATCCTTCCAGCCCGCGTAATCGAGGCTGTTGCGGATCAGGTGGATCAGGTGGACGATGCAGGTTTGCAGCGTGGTCGCCGGAAACACCGCCGCCAGCGCCTCGGGCATGCCCTTCAGACCGTCGGTGACGGCGATCAGATCAACTGCACTTGGGCATGGTATGGCGGTTTGCGGCGGTAATACACAGAGCCTCGGCTGATGCGCATCAACTGCGCCTGGCGGGTGAGCGACAGGTCATGGCTGGGGTCAATCATCGACCGCCGCTGAGCAATCCCGCTTTGCTCAGCGCACCGTGCAAAAAAATCCTTCTCCAAAGTCAGTTGTCTAATCTTGGCCTGTAGCTCTTTGAGGTCTATCACAGGTGCTGTAGGTTCCGGCGCTGGGCCAAACACGTCTGCAGCTCGCTCCAACAGCAGCCGTTTCCAGTCCGCTGTCTGGCTAGGATGGACTTCATACTGCTGAGCCAGCTCAGCAACAGTGCGCTCTCCGCGCACCGCCTCTAGGGCAACCTTGGCTTTGAAAACGGCGCCGTGCTTGCGTCTCGATTTGATGCTCATAGATCTCTCCAGCTTCGGCCTGCTGTCAGGCCATTTTTACGGGAAGAGATCTCGCTTAGCTACTTGTTCAAAAAACCGGAGCCACTTCTTTTCATACAAAATGCGGCCGGCGGTGCAGGTCCCATAGAGCCGACTCACCCCGATTACAACTTTGCCAGCCTCGAAAGCGCGCTGGCAAGTGTTTCGTCTCGCTTGGCGAAGCAGAATCGGATCACGCGCTGATCAAATCCGCTGCCGTAAAAAGCCGAGACTGGAATAGCAGCGACTCCTATTTCGCTCGTAAGCCATTTGCAGAAGTCCGCCTCGCTAAGGTCGCTAACTTCGGAAATATCCACGCATTGGAAGTACGTCCCCTCACTTGGCAGTGCCCGCAGTCTCGTTTTAGCTAGTCCCGCGCGGAACAAGTCACGCTTTCGTTGGTAAAAAGCGGGCAAATCCAAATAGGGTTTGGGGTCAACCATATAGGCAGCCAGGCCGTGCTGCACTGGCGTATTTACAGAAAAAACGTTGAATTGGTGTACTTTTCGGAACTCAGCAGTCAACGACGCTGGGGCCGCGACATATCCAATCTTCCAACCTGTAACGTGGTACGTTTTTCCGAAGCTGCTGACAATGAAACTGCGTGCGGCCAGACCTGCAAAGCACGCTGCGGATTTGTGCGACTTGCCGTCGTAGACTATGTGCTCATACACCTCGTCGCTGATGACGACGATGTCCGTCGGGTCCAGCAACTCCTGCAGCTGAAGCATTTCCGTGCGCGTCCAGACTATTCCGCTTGGATTGTGCGGCGAGTTAACTATGATCGCCCGCGTGTTGGGTGTAATGGCTGTGGCAATCTTGTTGAAGTCTGGGCGGAAGCTACCGGGCGTGAGCGGTACACGCACCACCACTCCGCCGGCTAGTTCAATATTGGGCACGTAACTGTCGTAGCAGGGCTCAAGCACGATAACCTCGTCGCCTGGATGCACGGTGGCCAGTATTGCGGTAAGTATGGCTTGCGTAGCGCCCGCAGTAATGGTGATCTCGCTGTTAGAGTCGTAGCGATGTCCATAGAGTGCGTCGATCTTCATCGCAATCGCCTCGCGCAACGCAGGCACACCTGTCATGGGCGGATACTGGTTTAGTCCACGTTTCATTGCGTCGGCAACGGTATCCACCAGGCGTGAGTCGCCTTCGAAATCTGGGAAGCCTTGGCCCAGGTTGACGGCGCCGTTCTCGGCAGCAAGGGCCGACATGACAGTGAAGATGGTTGTGCCAACGTTGGGCAGGTTCGACTCAATTTTCGGTGTCTTTGGAATGAAACTCATAGCTATATGCAATCTAAACCCTACTAAGTTTACTTGAGCGGGCAATCTCATCTTTAGGCCGAAAAAGTCACCAACGCTTGGGCAACAGAGATGGACCCGGTCGTTTGAACAACTAAGTCTGGTTGCTAGGCGAGATCCTCGGGGCTATGCCGCCTGCAATTGTGTAAATGGCAATGCTGCAAAGTACGCCTCATCAGGGGTGGCTTGGTTATGAGCCTGATGGGGTCGCTGTGAATTGTAGAACTCCAAGTATTGGGCAATCCCGCAGCGTGCGGCACGCACGCTGTCATAGGCTTTGAGGTAGATTTCTTCATACCGCCATAGGCGCTCCGCGAAGAGGTTGTCACGCCAAGCGCCTTTGCTATCCATAGAGATGCGAATGCCGTGGCGCTTGAGTTCTGCCGTGAAGGTGTCGCTCGTAAATTGGCTGCCCTGGTCGGTGTTGAAGATGGAAGGTGTTCCCCAGCCGGCAATGTCTACTTGCCTAGGGGCAGTCCAAAGATAGGCCAGGGATGTCTACCTGCCTAGGGGCAGTCCAGTCTGCTAGGCAGTGACAAGCGTTGAGCGGTCGGCATGAAGGTCTCAAGCTTCGCAGTTGCATCAGCTAGTTTGCGAGTGAGTTCAACAATTTGCGCATTGGCGCATAGCAGCTGACTGGCCAATTGATCCCTCTGCAGATCACTGGAGATCTTTGCCTGACGAATAGATCTGTTATTTCTCCGCTTTTTTAACACCTCTTGGCGATTCGAAGGAGGGTGCTCATCCTTATGAGCGTCAACGTAGGCCTGAATCTCGTTGATCAGTTCTGGGTATCGAGACTTTCGCAATGCAGACGGGTCGCAGCCCGCCTCTTTTGCGACGTTGTTCTGGCTGACCAATGCACCGGCTGATAGTGTGCGCGGCAGTCCGGACTTCAAGCGGGCGAATGCCTCTCGAAATCGATCCTCAGCGCTCTGGTTGGTGGATGACGTCATAGTAGTTTTCCGTCGACCTCTTCTCCGCTTGCAAGGAGTTGTGGCGTGGCGAGTTTGCAGGAGTAGTCTGCAGCCGATTATTCAAATCCTGTTCATATTGCAAGATCTTCTTCTCTTGCTCTTTGTCGTAAAGAACATCCATACAAGGCGTCCCGGTATCTCCACCGCCGCAGTGAGCAATGGATTCTATGCCGCCGTATGTACACGCACTCCGTTTCATACAAAACCCAAGACGGATCTGACGTGCAGAAATCTCTCCCTTTCGACCAGCAGATTCCAGCTTCTTGCTGTCCGATTCACTTATGAGGGCGACGATTTGCAGTTTTCTTGATTCCCCGTGAGGGGACACAAAGCGAGGTGAAACGATGTTAGCCAGCTCTCTGGCCAGCGCCTCGTACATTGTGCGCAGGTAGACACCTCGAGTTTCAGGATCCAAACTCAAGCGGGCATAGTTGTGACCGTAGTACAAAGTCATTGCCCGTGACAGGTGCTTGAGCTGATGCTGTAGAGAAGACTCGGATACCATCCCAGAGGAGAGCATATTGACGGCACTTGTTCGCCGCAATTGGTGAAATGCTAGCGGCCAAACCAGGCCCACCGCGAACTCCGATTCGTTCAGGCTTGGCTCGATCAAGCGGGCAGTCTGCAAATCCTGCTCGGTTATCTTGAGTACTTCTCGATCAAATAGATGAGGGAATTTTCCCAAATACACGGCGTAGGATTGGTAGCTTTGACGAATTTGCTTTCGGGCCTTGCCTCTTCCTCCGTCGTTTGACCAGGGCTCATGTGCGGGTCCTAACAAAAAGGGATTCGTGATTTCTTCTTCTGATAGATCAAGTAATGGGTTGTGGCGTGCGCAGAGCATGCGTAAACGTGCAATGACTGACATGACACTGACCGCAACCGAGGTGCTGGAGCTTACTGGCCAACGAGCATCTGAATCGGGATCCGTCTTGGTAGTCTCGCCGCGGAGCATGTAGACGTCACCAAGCTTTTCATCTTTTTCGACTAACAGGCAATCGGCACGTAGGTTCCAGGCCTCATTGACTCGCATTAGAGAAAAATTTAAGAGGTATTTCAGTCCGACTAGCGATGCTAATGAAAGAAATTGGGTAAGGCGAACGATGCCCAGAGTTCGCCGACCATCGTCCTTTCCAAGCCAACGGTCGAACAATTCGCCAAGGCCGAATCTGGCTTCTGTAAATGCGAAAGGACCATGAATTACGAGGCCCTTTCGGATTCCATTGACTCTCGTAACTTCTGGGTCTTGAAAAGGAAGCACGGTTGTCTTGCCCTTCTTTGTAAAGGCGGAAGAATGGGAACCAAAGTTATGTGCGTAGGCTTCCCATGCGAAGCCAAAGCACTCCTCGATCTGCTGCCTATGCTCTAAGAAATCATCAAGAAATGATCGCAGTCGAGTCACTTGATAGGCCCAGATACGTGGCGGAATATAGGGGGTTTGCTCTTTCGAGTGTATCGGCGTCGCCGCAACCAAGCGGGAGATGCCTTCACGATCAAGCAGAACGAAGCCCAAAGAGTCTCTGGCGTCATAAAGATCGTGCAGCAGACCTATGACGTAGGAGTATTTGGAGGAAGGAATACGTGCCGCAATCTGATCCACAACAGTAGGAAAACGCATTAGTTCGCTAGCGCATATCCCTTCCTGGGAACACAACACCATGATGGAACGAAGGGGGTCATAGGCATTCTTAATGCTTCCAATGGTTCTTGCTCCGCGGGGTCCCCAAATTCGCCAAGTCATTAACAGGCGCAATAAGTCAGCGTTATCTCGTGCGATGGGCGCAGTTTTAGACTTTCCGCCATCGCCAAAATTGAGCTGTTTCGCTCGGCCGCTTTGACCGCTCCAGCTGCGCAAAGGCCAAATAGAGTCTTTGTAATAGCAGACAGGGTGCCCTTGCGAGTCAAGCACAGGTGCCCAATCGGGCGGAGGCGGCCAATTGGGCGGACGGAAATTGGCCGCTGATGGCGAAACCACGGGCGAAACGATTTTTAAGCTCAAGTTTTCTAGTTGCATGAAGCTACGCTCCTGTGTAGGTTTCAATTCGGTTCGCCCAATCTGGGTGAAAAAATCCTTCCTCAATTCGTGTCAGCCCTTCCTCGACCCACTGCAATCTGACCTCGCTTGAATTCTTAAAAAAGCGCAGTTTTTCAGTGATACGGTCGATTGCTAACCCCGCTGGATGTGGTGGGACAACTCCATTGAGCCTTACCTTCGGACGAACTGTCGCATGCTCTTGGGTCTTCAGATAGCGGAAGCTGCACAGACTCCATACGTGATCGAAACTGTCGATGTCTCTCTGATGCTCACACCACAGGCATCCGGCAGGGGTGATGCAATCTGGTGTCGTTGCTTCACGTGGAATGTCCGCGAGCGGTTTAGGCCCCGCTCCGACGCAAATGCCAGGTGATGGAGGCGCGATGGCGGGGTCGTGGCTATGCCAAAAACGAGTCACTTCAGTCATCGCCACCTGGAGACTAGGTTCCGCGTAGACCTGCAACAGCGTTTCTTTGGTGTGCTGGTCCAGTTCGGCCGTCAGATCGGCATCACGCGAGCGCCGGAGCAGCCAATTTACGCGCGTCTTGCGCAGCGCTTGAGGTGCGATGAATCGCAAATTCAACTTCTCACAAGCAGCTTGTATCTTGTTAAATGTGGGTGGTGTGGAGACATGACGCGAGCGCCGGATCAGCGGAAACAATAGGCCATCACGGTCATTTGGGAAGACCGCGTTGCGCCATTGGAGGTAGTGTTCAAACATCTCCCTGTAGTGAGAAAAAATTTCAAACAACACCGGTCCATTTCGCCGCTGCTTGTAGCTTCGCACTTGGTATCCATCGGTGGAGCTGGTGTAGCTGTATTGATCCATCCGTAGCTGGTGAGCTTGGGACAAATTCATTCCAGTCTGCGCGATGAAGACCAGCAATTCAGCTTCAATACGAAGATTGACTATCAAGTATCGGGTTTTAAGTGTCCGATCTGCCTCATGCTTGGCATGGTGAGCGGCCTTAACTCTTTCTTGGGACTTCCGGCTGGCTGAATCCGCCTCGAGTGGGTGGGGCCATTCCCGCCGACCGGGCATGGAATACTCAAGGAGAGTTTGCCCAGTGCGCAAGTGAATTCGAACAGGCAAAGGCCCCCAAAGCGCATTCAGATCCAAACCCCTGCAGATATCCAACAGAGCGGCGCCAAAAGAGAATGCATGTTCAAGATTCTGCTTGTCGGCCCCTGTCCCGATCGCACTCTTTGGATTAGGTGGACTTCTTAAACTCGATTGAAGCAAGATTGGTTTGCGTCGCTCAAGAATCTGGTCCAAATAGCGGCCCAACCTGGAAGCGGTCACATATGCACTGTGCTCTGAGAGGTTCCTAACCGTTCTTACACGATGAAATAGATAGTCAGTCCAGACAAGATAAGTAGTTTCTATATCCTGAAGTCTGAAAGACATTTCACGCTCCTCCATCCATCGGAAGAATTGTTTAATCGTGTTAAGGACGACTTGTTCTGAAAACTTACTGGCCCCTCCAGTTATATTTCCTTGAATGACGCCATGTAATCCTACAAGCAGAGGGAGGCGCTCTAGGTGCGCTGGTCCCAACTCTCCTGCAGTGATTATTGCGCCTACCAAGTTAGCTCTTATCGCCGCCCCACCTTTGTACAGTAGCGGAAACAAAGTCCAGGGCGTCTCTTTGTCACCGTACGGAACACCTGTGAACGTCAGTGGTGGTATTTCGATGTCACTCATCCGGTAATCTTTCCGCAATTCCAGCGCGCTGAGAAGTAGAGACTCTCACAGGAGAATCTGTACCATGAAGAAATGTTAATCCCCCATAGACCCCGCACTGAGAAGTAAAGCTATGCGGCCATGGCCAGCCGCTGTTTAGGGGGATGCCGCCCAATGCCATGTTTGGGCGCTCATGGTTGTAGCGCCACATCTGAAGCATCCTCGCTTTCCTGCGCCACTTAAAAGTAGAGGTTGGGGAAACGTTTGACACGATACGCGACCGGCGGAATCCGGCCCAGCGATTCATGTGGACGATGGTGGTTATAGCGATGCAGCCAGTCCTCGGTCATCGAGCGCACTTCCTGCAGCGATTCAAAGACATAGCAGTCGAGCACCTCCGTGCGATAGGTTCTGTTGAAACGTTCTGCGTAAGCATTCTGCGTCGGCTTACCCGGCTGAATGTGGCGCAGCTCTACGCCTTTGCGCTGTGCCCATTGCTTTAAAGCCTGGGCGATGAACTCTGGTCCATTGTCCAGGCGAATGGACTGCGGCGTCCCACGGACCTCAGCGAGTTCCTCCAAGGCACGTACAACCCGAGCGGCGGGCAAGCTGGTGTCAATCTCGATACGCAGGCATTCCCGGTTGAATTCGTCAATGACATTGAATGTTCTGAAGCGCCGTCCTGACCACAGGGCATCGGACATGAAGTCGCAGCTCCAGCCCTGGTTTGGCTGGGTAGCAGCTTCCAAGGGCTGCTTGATGCGCTGCGGCAAACGCTTCTTGCCTCGCTTGGGCAGGTTCAGTTTGAGCTGGCAATACACGCGCCAGAGCACAGTCTTGCCCCAGGGCTGTTCTTGATAGCAGGCGCTGGCGTAAAGCAGCCAAAACCCGTGGCGAGGATTCAATGCCACGTATCCTTGGATGAAGTCGATTACCCCGGAGTCGTCACAGACCACCCGTGCATATCGCCGCGTTGAGCGAGCCAGGCCCGCAGCTTGGCAAGCTCTGCGCTGGCTCAGGCAATGCTCGCTCATGAGCGCATGCACGACGGACTGCCGACGCTCCGGGGTCAGAGCTTTCGCTCGACAACATCCTTCAGTGCATGGTGCACGAGCGCCAAATCGGCATACATGCGCTTGAGCCTGGCGTTCTCTTCCTGCAACTGCCGCATCTGGGCCAGATGGGGCACGGACATCCCTGAATACTGGCTCTTCCACTTGTAGTACGTGGCATCGCTGATGCCATGTTTGCGGCAGGTGTCACCGACTTTGGCGCCGAGCTCGACCTCTTTGAGGATGCCGACGATTTGCGCTTCACTGAATCTGGATTTCTTCATGCAGAGACCTCCGTGGGGTGGATTCTCTACTTTGGAGTGGAGCGAAGATTCGAGGAGGCTTCAGGCCAGCTTGTGTGACTCCAGCAAATGGCGGAAACGCAAGATGGTGCTCTCGTTGGGTACAGGACTGTCCCATGACAAGCCAACGAAGTCCCGAAACAAAGGCATGTCATGCAGCGCTTCTTCCATGGCCGGGTCACTGAGGTTGAACCACTGCTGCATGAAGTGAATGCGCAGCAGCATCTCAACAGGAAACGGTGGCCGTCCCTTACGCCCTTCAGGTGCATAGGGTGCAATCAAGCCCACCAACTCTTGCCATGGCACAACCTGCTGCATCTGCTCCAGGAATTCGCGTTTGTGTGTTTTTTTGGTGGAAAGGTTCAGGCCGAGATCAAATTGCTGCATGGGCCGGGATGCTGCCGCTCCTGGCACGCATGTGCAAGCACATGCGTTGAAGATTTATGCAAAGGATCCCTAGGAACCCCACAATTTGGGACAACATCAGTCCACTTACGCTCAGGAAGCGAGAAATTGGCGGACCATAAGATTAAAGGAATCAGCATGTTCCCACTGAGCCCAATGCCCGCACTGGTTGAAAACATGTAACTCGGCATTCGGAATACCCCAGATCAAACGAAGACCAATGTCCAGCGGCACAAAGCGGTCATCTCGGCCCCAGATGACCAAGGTCTTTGCCTTAATTTCGTGCAGACGCGGGCTGTAGTCACTGAACTGTTTGGGATTGATCTGAGCGCTTTTGACGAAATTCTCCAGATGGTCACGGCGGGCCAGAATGTTGTTCAGGCGCTGCTGGTACAACTCTTCGGTCAGGCTGCTGGTGTCGTACACAAACACACTCATCATGCGTTTGATGTTCTCCACGTTGGGGTCGCGGTACAACGCGCCGATCAGCTTGATGCCTTCGGTGGGCATGGGCACAAAGTTGCTGGGGCCGCCCGTGCCGCCACCCATCAAGATGAGCTTGCCCACCATGTCGGGGTTGGCCAGTGCAAAGCCCACGGCACTGTGACCGCCCATGGAGTTGCCAATGATGTGAACCTTGCCAATGCCCAGACCATCAAGCACGGCTTTTAAGCAGCGCGCATTCAGGTCGGAGCGTGAGCCGGTGCTGATGATGGTGTCGCTTTTGCTCCAGCCTGGGCAGTCCAGCAAGATGATGCGGTAGCCTGCAGCCACCAGCGGGTCAATGTTGCGGTGGAAGTTGGCCCAGCCGCTAGCGCCGGGGCCGGAGCCGTGCAGCATGACCACTACTTTCTCGCCTTGCCCGACGTCGTTGTAGTGGAGCTTCAGGGGCTTACCGTCTTCGGTGATGGTGATGAAGTGGCTGGTGGATTCTTCGGTGATGGGGGTGCTCATGCCTGAAATTCCTTAAGAGGGCAGCGCCTTGAGAAAGGGGCTGCACAAAGTTGAAAGTGCCTTAAGGCACTTGAAGTGCATCGCATGGCACGGCCACCGTGCCATGCGCACCGTTTTAAGCCGCTACAGCTGCGCCGCGCTGGCGGAGCAAATCAAGAGCCACGTCCACAATCATGTCCTCCTGACCACCCACCATGCGGCGCTTGCCCAGCTCCACCAGAATGTCTACGGCCTTCAAGTTGTACTTGGCTGCTGCCACTTCGGCATGGCGCAGGAACGAGCTGTACACACCGGCGTAACCCAAAGCCAGTGTTTCGCGGTCTACGCGTACTGGGCGGTCTTGCAAGGGACGAACGATATCGTCGGCCGCATCCATGAGTTTGTACAAATCGGTGCCGTGGTTCCATCCCATGCGCTCGGCAGCGGCAATGAAGACTTCCAGAGGCGCATTGCCTGCACCGGCGCCCATGCCGGCCAAGCTTGCATCCACACGGTCGCAACCTTCTTCGATAGCCACGATGGAGTTGGCCACACCCAAGCTCAGGTTGTGGTGGGCGTGCATGCCGGTTTGTGTTTCCGGCTTTAAAACCTCCTTGAAGGCGCGGAAACGGTCACGCACGTCTTGCATGCCCAAGGCACCACCCGAGTCCACCACGTAGCAGACGGTGGCGCCGTAGCTTTCCATCAGTTTGGCTTGTTGGGCCAGACCTTGGGGGGTCTGCATGTGGCTCATCATCAAAAAGCCCACGGCTTCCATGCCCAGATGGCGGGCGTATTCGATGTGTTGGCGCGAAACGTCGGCTTCGGTGCAGTGAGTGGCTACTCGCACCACGCGCACGCCGGCGTCGTAGGCGGCTTTCAGGTCATGGACGGTACCGATGCCGGGTAGCAGCAAGGTGGTGATCTTGGCGTGCTTGACAACGCTGGCAACCGCTTCAATCCACTCCAGATCGGTGTGTGCCCCAAAGCCGTAGTTAAAGCTGGAGCCTTGCAGGCCGTCGCCGTGGGCCACTTCAATGGAGTCCACCTTGGCATCATCCAAGGCCTTGGCGATTTGCTTGACTTGCTCGACGCTGTACTGGTGACGAATGGCATGGCTGCCATCGCGCAGGGTGACGTCGGAGATGTAGATTTTCTTGTTCGCGTTCATGGCGGTCTTCCTCAAGCAGTAGCCAGTGTGGCGGCCAGCATGCGGGCGGCCATGTGTTCAGCGGTGCGCAGACCTGCGCTGGTCATGATGTCCAGATTGCCAGCGTAGGCGGGCAAGTAATGGGCAGCGCCTTCCACTTCCAAGAACACCGAGGTCTTCAGACCCGTTAAGGCATTGCCCACGCCAGGGATGCGGATGGGCGTGTCGATGTGGTCAAACTGCACCTTTTGCTTCAAATGGTAGCCGGGTACATAGGACTGCACGTCTGCTGCCATGCGCTCCACCGATTCGGCAATTGCATCTTGGTCCGCAAAGTCGCTCAAGGTGTAGACGGTGTCGCGCATGATCAGTGGCGGCTCGGCCGGGTTCATGATGATGATAGCCTTGCCCTTGGTCGCACCGCCCACCACTTCAATGGCTTTAGAGGTGGTTTCGGTGAACTCATCGATATTGGCGCGGGTGCCTGGGCCTGCGCTCTTGCTGGCAATGGAGGCAACGATTTCGCCGTAATGCACCTTTGCCACACGCGAGACAGCTGCCACCATGGGGATGGTGGCCTGACCGCCGCAAGTGACCATGTTCACGTTCAGCGCGTCCAGGTGCGCTAGGCCGTTGACCACGGGAATGCAATAAGGACCGATGGCCGCAGGCGTCAGATCGATCATGCGAATGCCGGGCTTGAGACCCCGCAAAAAGGCATCGTTCTTTACATGAGCACCTGCTGAGGTGGCATCAAAGACGAAGTCGATGTCGGCAAACTGGGGCATGCGCGTGAGACCTTCCACGCCTTCGTGGGTCACGGCCACACCCATGCGGGCAGCGCGAGCCAGGCCATCGGAGGCAGGGTCAATGCCAACCATGGCACCCATTTCGATGTTCTGGCCGTGGCGCAGAATCTTGATCATCAGATCTGTGCCGATGTTGCCGCTGCCGATGATGGCAGCCTTGAGTTTGCGGGTCATAGCAATTGCTTTCCAGAAAAAATCAGTTGATTGAGGCGCCGCTGGCCTTGACTAGCGGTGTCCAGCGAAATATTTCGCTGCGAATGAATTGCTTGAACTGTTCAGGTGTCTGAGGTATTGCCTGAATGCCTTGTGATGCAAAGCGCTGTCGTATGCTCGGCTCGTTGAGCGCAGCAACCAAGGCTCTGTTCAACACCTGTACAGCAGAAGCGGGAGTGCCTGCCCGTACAGCCGCACCAAACCAAACGCCAGCATCAACGCCGGAAATGCCCAGCTCCTTGAGCGTGGGCACATTGGGCAGCTGTGGTGCGCGTACGTCAGCTGCAATGGCTAGGGCGCGCATTTTCTTTCCCGCAATCAGCGCTTCGGTTGAGCTGATGGGGTCAAACATGAAATCCACCCTATCCGTCATGACGTCCTGCAATGCCGCCATAGAGCCTTTGTAGGCTACATGTTCCATAACGCCACCAGTGCGGCTGCGGAAAAGCTCACCGAGCAGGTGACCAATAGAGCCAAGGCCTTGTGAAGCAAAGATCAAGCCCGCCTTTTTGCTCTTGGCCAGCGCGACGAGATCGGCCACATTTTTAATCGGGCTGTTTTCGCCGACGACCAAAACCAGCGGTGAAGTGACCAGTGCAGTAACCGGATCAAAGTCTTTAACCGGATCGTAGGAAAAGGTACGAAACAAAGTTTGATTGATCGCAAACATGGCTGTACCAGCGACATACATGGTGTGCCCATCGGCGGGCTGTTGTTTCACGTAGGAGGCAGCAATCTGCCCACCGCCCCCGGGCTTGTTTTCTATCACTACAGGTTTACCCAGTTGCTGGGCGACATGCTGGCCTAGCAGTCGGGCCATGGTGTCGCTGATACCACCAGCGGCGAATGGCAGCACAAGGGTGATAGGGCGAGAGGGAAAGTGCTGGCTGAAAGACAGGTTTGCCCAGCCTGATGCTGTAAAAACCAAAGCTGTTTGAAGTGCTGTGCGACGGTCGAACATGCGTTGTTTCCTGTCTGCGTTAATCGATAGAGGCGCCGCTGGCTTTGATCAGCGGTGCCCAGCGAGTCAGTTCGGACTGAATGAAAGTGCCGAACTGCGCAGGTGTTGAAGGAAAGGGCTGCATGCCTTGATCGGCAAAGCGCTTGAGCACTTCTGGATCTTTCATGGCTTTGAGCAGCGCTTCGTTGAGACGGTTGACAGCTGTCGCGGGTGTGCCTGCCTTGGCGACGGCACCAAACCACACGCCAGCATTCACACCGGCAATACCCAGCTCGTTGAGTGTGGGGACATCGGGCATTTGCGAGGCGCGTTTGTCAGCTGCAATGGCCAGCGGCTTGAGTTTTTTGCCTGCAATCAAAGGCGCCGTGCTGATGACAGGATCGAACATAAAGTCCACCTGCCCGCTCATCACATCTTGCAGCGCCGGGGCTGAGCCCTTGTATGCCACATGGTTGAAGGTGCCGCCTGTCTTGCCTCGGAAGGTTTCACCCAGTAGATGGCCAATGGATCCCATGCCTTGCGATGCAAAGTTCAGGCCGTCCTTACGGATCTTGGCTTGCTTTACCACATCGCTGACGCTGCTCATGGGGCTGTTGGCACCAACGACCAGCACCAGGGGAGATGAAATCAGCGACGTGATAGGCGTGAAGTCTTTGAGTGGGTCATACGAGAAGTTGCGGAACAACGTGGGGTTGATCGCAAACATTTCGGTGGCTGCCACATAGATGGTGTGGCCGTCAGCTGGTTGTTGGCGCACAAAAGCGGCTGCAATCTGGCCGCCACCGCCAGGCTTGTTGTCCACCACAACAGGCTTGCCTAGTTGCTCACTTACCTTCAGCGCCAGAATGCGGGCAATGGCATCCGTGATGCCGCCGGCGGGAAAAGGCACGACCATCGTCAGCGGACGGCTGGGAAAGTTTGGGGCTGTGGCTTGTGCCCAGACAGGCGTAGCGGTTGCTACTAGGGTGAAGGCCGTCAGGCTCAGCAGGTTACGTCGATTCCACATCCGATTGTCTCCGTTGGTGTTGTGTCGTTTGCAGGGGTAGAAAAGCGAAAAATCAGACAGCTTGATGGGCGTGCTGGCTATGACCAGTCTGTGAGCGCGTTTAGGCCTGTCCGAATTGGGCGCGGACCGAACCGACGCCACTGATATGTGCCTCAAAGCGATCTCCTGCTTGCACAGGAACCATGGGGCCGAGGGCGCCGGTGAGAACCAGATCACCTGCACGCAGGGGCTGGCCTAGCTGTGCCAGTTTGCGGGCAAGCCAGACAGCAGCATTCAGCGGGTGGCCCAGACAGGCAGCCCCAGAGCCGGTGGAGGCCACCTCGCCGTTACGCTCCATGCGCATGTCGCACAGCTTCAGGTCGAGTGCATTCAAGCGGGTGGGTACAGCGCCTAGAACAACCAGACCACTGGAGGCGTTGTCGGCCACGGTGTCGATGAAGCGAATATTCCAGTTGGCAATGCGGCTGCCCACGATTTCGATGGCCGGAAGCACGTAGTCAGTGGCGTTGATGATGTCGACCAGAGTCGCATCCTTCAAGTTCAGATCGCGCGCGAGCACAAGAGCCACTTCGGCTTCCACTTTGGGTTGCAGTGTGCGTGACAGGGGAACAATTTCGTCGTCGCCATACACCATGTCAGCAAACAAAGTGCCGAAATCAGGCTGATCAACCCCTAACTGCTTTTGCACGGCGAGCGATGTCAGGCCAATCTTGCGGCCGACAATACGGCGACCTTGCGCTTGCGCATGCTGGACATTGGCAAGCTGCACAGCGTAGGCGGTTTCGTTGTCACTGATATCGTCGCGCAGTGGCGCGATCGGAGTGGAGGTTGCCTCGGCTTGGCGAAGACGTTCAGCCCAGCGGGCGATTTGGAGGGTGGATTCAGACATGGTGCTCTCGTGTTCGTTCATTGCTGGGTGTGCATTAGCATCAGTCCGTAGCCCGCTATCAGTGCAGGAATGGCGCGGTAGGCCCGCACAGGGCAGGGCAGTTTGGTGTTCAACGGCAGGGCACTGCGTGCGACCAGCCAGGTTTTGGACTCGTGGGCAGAGTTGCCGGCTTCCTGGGCAATCGAGTCTTCGCTCATGGCGCAGAGGTCTGTCAGCTCGCCGCTAGCTAGCGCTTCCATCCATTGCAAGTCCCATTGAGGGTTGAGCGGCTTCATCCAGTCTTCACCATGAGCCAGAGCCATGCCCGCTGCTTTGACGCGCTCGGTCTTGGCATCGCGCTCCTGCAATGTCGGTATCTGCTTAATCGTGATGCGTTCGCGCACAGCGGGGTCGGGGTGCTGCAGCGTAGGCACGGGTGGTTCGTGTGACAAGCCGCCGGAGCCGATCAGCAAGGTGCGCTGCGGCAAGGTATCCAGAAAATTACCAATCGCTTTGCCCAGATCAACGCAACGACTCAGGCGTGCGATGGTGGGTTGGGCTACCGCATTGAGGAAGATTGGAATCACTGGTGGTGTTTTGAGGTCATCTCCCCATAAAACCTGAAGCGCTTGGGAGAACCCATGATCGACCTGCATGCGTCTAGACACGGCCATATCAAAATGCGAATCCATCAAGTGTTCAGCCAAGGCGATGGCGGTATCACTGGGGACATTCAATGGGCCAGCGGGAGACAAGTAGTCTCCGACGGCCGTTACATCGCTACCAATACAGAAGGTAGGCATGAGCTCATTGAAAAAGCCGTTGTAGTGATCAGGGCCAATCAAGATGATGAGCTCGGGATCAAAAGCATGAACGGCTGCCTTCGCCTGTGCCACTGCATTGTCCAGGGCGGTCTGATCTTCGGCACTGATGGGGTTGAGTCCCAGCAGGGGCGAATGAGACATACCCAAAAATGCGCGTTGGGCATTTTGGAGTGTGACTTGCATCATGCAAATGCCTCTTGAGTGGAGGGCAGTTGGGCATGCAGCGCACCTGCGAGTTGTCGCGTAACGCTGGAAACTTCTTGAGGTGATGCAAGCGCAGCGACAAAACGATCTGGACGCACGAAAACGATGGATTTGTTTTGTGCGCCAAACCAGTCTTTGATACGGCCTTGTGCGTCGCCAATGGTCAAAACACCTTCACGAGTGGGTGAAGAGTGCTGCATTTGCCCAACTGGCATGACACGGATAAAGCGTGCACCAAGGCTTTTCCAGAAGGAAAGGGTCGCTTCATCCATACCATAGCTTGGATCAGTGCCCCAGGCAATGATGGCAAAGTTCAGGCCAATCAGGTCATCCAGACGTACCGTTTCGCCGTCAGGTGTCGAGACTTTGGGCTGAATAAACATTCGCCCGATAGGACTGGGTTGTGGGGCCTCCAAGCCATGAACCAAGCGGCCAAACAGAGATTCCTTTTTTTCAGCCATCAGACCAAGCAGACGGCTGAATGGCGTATCGCCAGAGCGATTCAGCAGGCCGGCCAGAGGCGTTTTGTGACCTTGATTCTGCGTAGCAGTCTGGTGAAGCACCACACCTTGCTCATAGCGCGGCATGGGTTTGAAGCGCATTTCTGCAAAGTATTGCTTCACGGGGGGCACCGCATTCAGTGCGAGCATCAAAGTGTCGCGCACCTTTGCCGCCGTGTGGCTTTCTGGGGCAAAGATGTCACCCGCAACTTCAGACAGGTGAATCATGCTGCGTGCGTGGCTGCGACGCTCTTGCTCGTAGCTGTCGAGCAAGGAGGGACCTGCTTGGCCTTTGACGACCATTGCCATTTTCCAAGCCAGATTGCTGGCGTCACGCATGCCGCTGTTGTAGCCCTGACCTTGCCAGACGGGCATGATGTGCGCGGCATCACCGGCGAGCAAAACACGATTCACGCGAAACTGGTTGGCTAAACGTGCGTTGTGGGTGTATACGCGCTTTCGGATGTAGTCCACCTTATCAGGGTCTGCCACCACTTTGCGCATGAGTTGGGCCAGGTTTTCGGGTTTGGAAAGTTCTTCCTCCGTCTCGCCGGGCATCACCATGAATTCAAAGCGGCGAATGCCATGGGGAAGGGCTGCGGACACATAAGGGCGTTCAGGGTCGCAGTGCATACCGACATGCGGTGTACCCAATGGGTCATTGCGCACATCAACCACAATCCATTGGTTGGGCTTAGTGCGACCTTCAAATCCGACATTCAGCGTTCTGCGGATCAAACTGTTGCCGCCATCACAGGCCACCATGTATTTGGCCCGCAATATGCGCTGCTGACCGCTGGAGTCTTTGATCTCTGCACTCACGCCGGAGTCGTTTTGCGAGAACTGCTGCAACTCCTGGCCCAGCAGCACTTGTACTTGAGGAAAGCGCTGAAGCCCTTGGTAGAGGATGGCATCGACCTGGGGCTGAATAAAGGCATTGCGGCGTGACCAGCCAAATTCGTCAGTACGTGGCTCGATAGAGGCAAAGCACTGGCCTGATGCGGTGTAAAAACGCATCCAGTGATCAGGCGTGATGTGGGCCTGAACTTTTTCGGCCAAACCTGCGGCCTGAAGAGTGCGCAGAGATTCGTCGTCAATGCCAATAGCGCGGGGATAGTCGATGATGCTGTCGAGTTTTTCCAGCACGAGTACGCTGACACCAGCGAGTCCCAAGGTGTTGGCCAAGGTCAGTCCCACTGGCCCCGCTCCAACAATCAAAACATCACACTCATTGATTTCAACTGGTCGTTGATCTTTGGCATTCATTCCTGTGTCTCCAATGTCGCTTCAGCGCGAATTTCCCGCTGTTTTGATCATTCTCAACACCCGTGCCAAAATTCAGAACTGCGTGCACGTGGTGCACATAAAGCTTGGTGAATACCCTCGAAGCGTTAGCTCAGTAGAGAGCGTACATACCTCTGATCTCTTAGATGCGCGCTTTGCTACGTGATGGCTTAGGTACGGATATGGCCGAGATTCCCCACAAAAACATTTCATCAATATGCAATCTTCCAATCTCGGGACGATCAACAACGACTACAAAGATGTCCGCAGTCTTTCTCGTGGCCTTGCGTTATTGCAGGCACTCAATCGCGCTCCTGGAGGCATGGCCACGACGACGTCATTGGCTCAAAGTTGCAATATTCACAGAACAACGGTGAAACGTCTTCTGGAGACATTGCGCACAGATGGCTATGTTCGCAAAGGAGAGAAAGAGGGCCAGTACTATTTGACTTTTGCGGTGCGTGGCCTGAGTGAAGGTTTTGTGGATGACGACTGGGTGGAGAAAATTGCATTACCACTCATGCGTGCAGCCATACCGGATTTGCTTTGGCCTTGTGATTTGGGGACTCTGGAAGGCGGTTTCATGGTGGTGCGTGAGAGTACGCATCGCTTCAGTCTTCTGTCCCAGCACCGGGGGAAAATAGGCGAAAAACTGCCATTGTTTTTTACGGCAATGGGGCGTGCTTATTTGTCAGCCTGCTCTACCGCTGAGCGAGAAGGACTGCTCACACTGCTTGCACAACGAGCTGATGACGTGGGGGTGATGGCACGTGATACGGGTACGGTAGAGCAATTGATTGCGGAAACACGTTCTCGGGGCTATGCCATCAACGATGGTGACTGGGATAGAGAAGACGCGTTTGCGGCCATTGCCGTCCCGGTGACTTGCGGGCGCCAGTTGCTCGGAGGGGTTAACCTGGTGTTTCCCAAAGCCTCTGTCAGCGTGGCAGACATAGAAAATCGTTACTTTCCTCGTTTAAAGCGCCTGGCTCAGCGTATTGGCAAGGATATTCAGCCATGGATGAGTAATCGCGAGTAGCAAAGCGTCATTGAAGTCCACGCCAGTCATGTTTGAGGCAGTCTTGCAATCTGCCAAGTGTCCGGTAATGCTGGATGGCGTGGTTTGGGCAGTTGGGGACTTGCATGATCTGACGTCATGGAAGCCCTGAAAAAGGTCGTTTTGGTTTTGTAGTCATCGCTTCTACATTTCTTCCTAAGCACTCATCAACAAGGAAGAAACCATGTCCGTGACCGTCGAAATTGAATCCAAGCAATGCAACAGCCCTGCACAGCTGCGCGCCATGGCTGCTACGCAAGATTGGAGCGATTACCGCGCTCGTGCCTATAAGGCAGGCGGCGAATTTGTGAAGGCTGTAGAAGCCGTCACACCGGAGATCAAGTCTTTGCGCCATGAATCCGAGCGCGATGGCAAGGTGAGCCAGCGCACAGGTGACTTGATGGTGCAAGCGGGCGTGTTCCGCACCTTCACGCCATTGCAGTACGGCGGCTTGGAAGCCGATCCCGCATCGTTTTTTGAAGGCGTTATGAAAATTGCCGAAGCAGATAGCGCCGCCGCATGGATTGCCGGGCAACTGAATTGCCACTCTTTTGAAATTGCTTTGATGAACGAGCGTATGCAAGAAGAGTTCTGGGGCGACAACCCCGACACCCGTGCCTCTAGCTCTTATGCGCCTATCGGCAAACTCCGAGCAGTGGAGGGGGGTTATGAGCTCAACGGCACCTGGACATTCTCCAGCGGCGTGGACCACGCTCAATGGGTGATTCTGGGCGGTGGCGACAAGAACTTTGTGGTTCCCGTGACCGACTTGGAAGTCGACCACAGCAGCTGGAATGTGGAAGGCTTGAAGGGCACGGGCAGCAAGTCGCTCACACTGCGCGAGGTGTTTGTGCCCGAGTACCGCGTGCACCATTTGCGCGATACCTACGAAGACAACAACGCTGGCTGGTTGCTCAACAACCGTCCGCTTTACTGGCTGTCGTTCATGGGCATCTTCAACTCCACAGCTACCAATACTGTAATTGGCACGGCCAGCTACGGTCTGCAGTACTTTATGGAACAAGCCAAGGTGCGCTTGACACGTCAAGGCACGGGCGCACCCATTGCCAATAATCCGTTTTTGCACCTGAAGTTGGCAGACACGCTGACCAAGGTCAACGGTGTGCGCAACCGTCACCTGAGCAACTGGAGTGCGCTGTTTGATCTGGCTTGCAAGGGCAAAGAAGGTACGCCGCTGGAGCGCATGCGTGTGCGCTTTGAATCGGCGGATGCCAATGCCACTTGTTTTGATGCAATTCATGAAATCTGGCCGATTGCCGGTGCAGCGGCCTCGGCACAAAACAACGATTTGCAGCAGGTTTATCGTGATTTGATGGCAGCCCGCAACCACGGGTCGGCGGGTCGTGAAATGGCGGCAAGTCTGTATATCAAGACCATGTTTGGCATGGAGCCAGCACCCTTCAGCGACATGGGAACGCTGGCCTACTACAAGTAATTTCAGACAAGGCACTCAAAGCTTTCCCATTCTTTGACTTCAAGCCCCCTGCAGCGCTGGCTCTTTCAAAGCCAATGCTGGACTGGGTGGGGCTGAAGATTTCCTTGAACAAGCACCTCGGCCTGCCTTGATGGGCCGGGCGTTGCAGATCCAGATCACGCCATGAACACCGCACCTTTACTCAATACTGCACCTGCTGTACAGCCCGTGGAAGAGGGTCAACCTCAAGACGATGCGCGGGCATTTCGCCGTTGCCTGGGTCAATTTGCCACGGGTATTGCGATCATCACTACAGAATTTGAGGGTCAGCCGGTGGGCATGGCTGTCAACTCTTTTGCTGCGGTATCGCTCGATCCTGCGCTGGTGCTGTGGTCCATTCGCAAAGAGTCCAGTAGTGCGGCGGCCTTTTTGGGTGCGCAAAAATATGCGGTGAACATTTTGGAAGAAGAGCAGACCGAAGTGTCCCGCATCTTTGGTGCGGGACGCGCAGACAAGTTTGAGCAAGTGCGCTGGGCAAGCGGTGTACATGGCTGTCCCTTGATTTCTCCGGCTATTGGGCATTTTGAATGCGCGCTGGAGCATGTGGCCGATGGGGGTGATCATCATATTTTGATTGGCCGCGTGTTGCGATTTTCCCGCTTTGATGGTCGTCCTCTGCTGTTCACGCAAGGGCAGTATGCCGTGGCGCAAAGTCATCCCTCGCTCCTGGCACCTGCCGCAGAGCAAACGCCTGTGCCCAAGCAAGACTCGTCTGAGATGCCGTTGCTGTCGCTGCTCAAATCCACGGCGCAAAAGCTCTCTGGCCAGTTTGAGGAGCATCGTGAAGCTTTGGGTATGACGCTGGCCACCAGCCGCATGTTGAATGCTTTGGGTGATGGCATTAGCACTCTCGATGGGTTGGAACGTGCCACCTATTTGGGACAAACCTCCACCGAAGATGCGCTGAACGAGATGCTGGCCAATGGCTATGTGACGCATGCAGACGCTTCAGGCGAGTACACGTTGACCGCCAGCGGCCGAAGCAAAGTGGAGGCTTTGCGCCAGCGCGCTATGGACTTCACTTTGCAAAAGCTCAAAGGTCTGACGGCCCAAGAGATTGCAACGGCCAAAAAAGTGATGGATTCGTTGCAGGCCCACTGATTGCGCGCTACACGGTATCCATCTGCAAGTCTGCCCGCTGGACCGGCGCAGACTTGTTTGTTTTTCAGAGACTGTAAGAGACTACAAAATGCTTATTGATACGCTGGTTGATCACACTCTCAACACTCCTTTCGAGGCTTTCGACGAAGCCACGGTGAACGCCGCCAAGTTGCGCTTGATTGATACGCTCAGCTGCACGGTAGGTGGCTGGCAAGCAGGCGGAAACAATGCCATGTTAGAGTTGATTCGCACCTGGGGTGGTGCGGCGCAGGCCAGCATTTTGGCGCATGGCGATAAGGTGCCACTTCAGCATGCGGTCATGATGAACTGCTTGATGGGGCGCTCTTTTGACTTTGAAGTGGCCGGTCCGGAGCCTGAAGGTGCCAATGCCCACAAAATGGTGGGTCATGTGTGCAGCACCACGGACCCCACGGCATTTTCCACCGCTGAGTTTGTGGGTAGCAGTGGCAAAGAGTTGATCGCAGCCGTGGTGCTGGGTGGCGATATTGGCGCGCGGATCGCTGTCTCTGACCAGTTTAATTTTGACAAGTGCTTTGAAGTGTGCGGCACGGCGAACGCCATGGGCGCGGCAGCAACAGTGGGCCGTTTGATGGGAGCCAATCATGAGCAATTGGTGAATGCCTATGGCATTTTGCTGCACATGATGGCTGGCTCTTTCCAGTCCTTGTGGGATGGGGTGGATACCTTCAAGCTGCCAGGTGCCCTGGCTGGATACAACGCTGTGCTGGCGGTGGAGTTGGCCATGAAGGGATTCAAGGGTGTGAAAGATCCGCTCAATGCTCTGCAAGGCTATTTCAACTTGTATTGCCACAACCCGCAGCCCGACAACGCGCTGATCGATCTGGGGAAGGTGTTTTATGCCAAGGGCATGCACAAGATTCATCCATCTTGCTACGGCGTGCACAACCCGATTGAAAGCGCGCTGGAAATTGCCCGCAACCAATCCTACGAGGTAGCTGATATCACCTCGGTGACGCTGGAGGTACCACCCAACCGCATCAAGCACTTTTTGAACCAGACTATGGCCCAGGATGATGCGCAGCCCCGTTCGTTGTTCAGCATTCCGTATGGCGTGGCCAATGCATTGCTGCACCGCGAAGTGCGCATTGAGCACTACACCGAAGGCTTTATCCGCGATGCCGATGTGATTGCTTTGTCGGCCAAGGTGCAACTGCTGCCCTCTGATGAGATGGCGAAGCCCCATGCGGGACTGCTGACGGTGCACTTGCGCAATGGCGAGCGCTTTTCTGCCTTCAGAGACACCCCGCTGGGCTGGGGTGACAACCCTATCACGCCTGCGCACGTGCGTGAAAAATATGATCGCAATATGACGTTCTCGGGGCGAGTGACAGCGGAGCAAGCCCAGCAAGGTCTAGCGTTACTCGATCAGCTAGAGACACTGAGCGATGTACGCTCTCTAGTGTCGTGCTTAGTCGGCCAACCAGCGGCATAAAGTACCGCGAGGATATGCAAGAGCGCCACGTCAGGGGTGCTCTTCGTCAGGCATGACCTGCATTGACGAGTCTTGTCTCCCGCGTCATTGGGTGCTGATGCTTCAGGCGGAGGGCATATTGGTTTCTGCCGTCTTCAGCAGCCATTGCTTGAAGCAGTTGACCTTGTGGTCTTTTTCGGACTCTTTGGATTGCACCAAACAGTAGCCTTGTCGTGGTCGGTGGGTTTGGCTAAACACCGGCACCAAGCGGCCAGATTTCAGTTCTTCCTGAAATAAAAACAGAGGCACCAGCGCAAAACCAAGGCCTGAGATCGCCGCCTCCGCAATCATCAGCAGTTGATGAAAGCGCGGGGCCTGCCCCAAGTCGGGTGAGCCCAGGCCAAAGTCGGCAAAAAACTCTGCCCAGAAGTCGCGGGTGGGGTTGGTGTGGGCCAGTAGCGGCTGTCCTATCAGGTCCTCAGGGGTAGAGACTTTTTTGTAGCTCAGCAGTGCCGGTGAACACACCACGCCAAAGTCATCTCCTACGTTCAGGCGCGTGACGCTGTGGCCTGCCGCGCTCTGGCTGCCGAGGCGAATGCTTAAGTGCACTGGGCGCTGACTTTCCAGGGCATCCGCTTCGCTAGCCAGAATATCCACGTGAATGTGGGGGTACAGGCGTTGGAAATCTGGCAGCCGGGGCACCAGCCAGCGAATGGCAAAACCGGTGTTGACAATCAGCGAGAGCGTTTCTTCCTGGACAGAGCGACGTGCAGTTTGGCTGGCTTGCATAATTTTGGCCAAAGCCTCGCTGACCTCTTGGTAGTAGGCAAGGCCTGCAGGGGTCAGTCGAATGAATTTGCCGCTGCGCTGAAACAAGGCAACGCCCAGATCCTGCTCCAGCGTTTGCACCATGCGGCTGACGGCCGCTTGCGTGACATGCAGCTCTTGTGCCGCACCCGTAAAACTCAGCAGTCGGGCTGCCACAGAAAAATAGCGCACTGCCGTCAGTGAGGGCATGCGCTCTGAAATACGCAGGGGCTGGCTCATCGGTCAATCCAGGAAATGCTGGTCTCGCCAATGTCTTTGGCCAAGGCTTGAAGTTTGGGCAAGTAGGCCTGAGCGATGGCTTCGGTGTCCAGGGCATTTTTAGTGAACACCAAATTCAGTGCGCCCAGCAATGTGCCATCGCACTGCACTGGCACGGCAAGGCTGGAAAAACGGGCATTTTGCACATCCGCGCTCAGGGCGTAGCCACGGGCACGGGTTTGGTCGATGATCTCTTGCACGGTTTGCAGGTCGGCTTCGGTGACGTTGCACTCTTTTTGGCGGTAGCGCAGATCGGCCAGCACAGCAGTCAATCGCTCGGAGCTGCAGGCGGCAAGGTAGGCGCGGCCGAGTGCAGTTTGCAGGACTGGAAGTCGCTCACCCAGTAATGCGTGGTTATGCGCCATGGGACTTTGTTTGCGGGTGGAGGCCAGTAGCACCATCCAGCCTGCTTCAAACGTGGCCAGGTTGCAGGGCCATAGGAGCTGGGTGGCATGGGCCTGCAACTGGGGCAGGGCCACCTGACTCACCCATGCACGCTCCTGGTAGCCGTCCCCTAATACGCGGGCCATGCGTGACAGGCGATATTGCCCATCGCGCTCGCCCAGGGCTACATAGCCTTCCTGGCGCAACGTCTCCAGGAGTCGTTTCGCCGTGGTCCGGTGAATACCGCAGGTCCTAGCCAATTCGCTGGTCGAGCACATGCCACCCGGCATCTGATTGAGTGAGCGAAGCAGTGAAAGACCACGCGCCAGGCCTCGCACTTCTTTGTACTGCGGGTCGGGGCATACGGCAGCTGCGTTGGGAGTGGTGGTAGCCATGGCCTGTAAATGTGTCGAGGAAGCGTGGATTCGATAAACGCGTGCGTCTGTGATCGCGAGGTAGCCGATGTGTGCTGCAGCATTTGCGGTTGCAGTGCAGGTATGCGATCTAGGTGCCTGGTGTTTGGTTTTTGCTATCTATATGGAAGCATTCAGTCACTGTGAATGAAGGAGCTTCATGTAAATAGTGTTGAATGCTTGGATATGAGTAGATGAGGTGCTATGAATTTTATAAGCGCATCAACGCATAGGGGTTGGCGGATTCATTGTCGAAGTAGTGCATGGGTACTTTGGCTAAAAACTCCGAAAAGCCCGTATTTCCAGCTGGCAAATGTTTTTGCATGGCTTCCATGGCGCGGCGTTCGTCGCCGCTGGAGATGGCTTTCACAATGGCGGCGTGGTCTTCCAGCGAGCGCTGGATGTGCGCAGGAGACGCCAGGCTTCCCACCCGGTACATCTTGACTTGGCGACGAGCCGCCTTGATTTGGTTGGCCAGGATCGGGTTATGGCTGGCGTCATAGATGACATCATGAAAGGCTTCATTGGCCTTGCCGTATTCCTCCGGTGTGTTGGCACAGCGCTCGCACAGGGCATTGGCGGCCTCCATGCGTGCGATCTGCAACGCATCCACCCGGCGGGCCGCCAGCTTGGTGCACAGCGGCTCCAACTCGCTGACGTACTCCAGCAAAGCCCGCAACTCACCAATGGATTTGCGTGCGATTTGTGCCCCCGCGTGCGGCGTGAGTTTGACTAGCCCCATCTGGGCCAGTTGTTTGAGAGCATCGCGCACAGGGGTGCGAGAGACATCAAATTTATCTGCCAGCGCACGTTCTTCCAGTGGCATGCCTGGTGTGAGCACCCCCCGGTCAATGTCATTCAGCAACGCTTCCTGAACGTTAAAAGTGTGCCGACCTTTACGTGGACTCGTGGCAGGGGTAGGTGCGTTCATGGTCTCAGGGGGTGTTGCGATGGCTAGAACGTGTGCATTCATGAAGCGAGGAAGTTGAGTTTAAGTACAACCAAAGTTGTGAAAAATGCCAAATTGATCTTTTCACGTGCCAAATGATAATTTTTTGATGAAATGAAGTGTCTTTGGGTTTTCCCTGATCTATCTGTGCACTCTTTGCACAGTCTTTTTTATTTTTTTAGCCACTCAATAATGGCGCATCTTTCAAAAGATACGTGCCAATTGGAGGTGTTGATTGCGTCAGTGAATGGCTGCCGCTGTCATCAACGCCTGTTGCTACAAATAAGGATGAGACACGCTATGAAGAAAATGTTGCGCCAGATGGGGCTGGGTTGTTTGTTGGCATTGAGTGCCGCAGCCGCCAATGCCAATGGCTACCCCAACGGATCCGTCAAGATCGTGGTGCCTTATCCAGCGGCCTCGGGAACTGATGCGATAGCGCGCATCGTGGCGGAGGAGCTCGGACGAAAAATCAAGCAACCGGTAATTGTGGAAAACCGTCCTGGCGCTGGTGGTTTGATCGGTACCCGTTATGTGACCACCACGGCTCCCAATGGTTTGACGCTGCTGATGCACACCACAGCGTGGCCTGCTCAGCCTATTTTTGTGCGCAATCCTGGGGTGAGCGTGCCTGATGCGCTGGAGCCCATCTCCAAGGTGGCCCAGGGTCGCTTGGTGCTGACCGCTCCCAAAGATTTGGCTGCCAACACCTTCCAGGAAATGGTGGCCTATGCCAAAGAGCATCCGGGCAAGCTGAATTACGGCACGACAGGGCCTGGCGATGTGCTGCTCAGTTTCGGTGTGATGCAGGACAAATATGCTGTGAAGATGGAACACATTCAGTACCGTGGCTCTGCGCCTTTGCTCAATGCATTGGTCGCCAGCGAAGTACAGATGTCGCTGCAGTCCGAGTTCCCACCTTTGCCTTTCGTGAAGGAAGGCCGTCTGAAGACTTTGGCCATTACGGGTGAGGGGCGCTCTAAGGTCTACCCCAACACGCCTACCTTTACGGAACTGGGTCTTCCCAATGTTCGCAGTAACTGGATGGGGCTGTTTGCTCCCAAAGGAACGCCCAAGGATGTGCTGGACCGAATCAACCGTGATGTGAACGAAGTGCTGCGTACGCCAGAGACCGTCAAGCGCATCGAGAACCTGTATTTCGAGGCCAAGCCCACCACGCGCGATGGGCTGCGCCATCAAATTCAGCAAAGCATCACCGAGTGGACGGCTCTGGCCGCTCGTTTGGGAATCACGCCTCAGTAAGACCGGGCACCCACCACAGCGAACAAGACACGCAGCGACAGCTCTACAGGATATTTATGTTGGACCCCCAAACCATTGCGCAACTGGCCCGAGAACTGCACGACAGTGAGCAAAGCCGCGTGCAAAGTGAGCACTTTTCCAAGCGCTTTCCGGACATGACGATCGAGGACGGATACGCCATCTCGCGTGCATGGGTGGCCCAAAAAATTGCGCAAGGGGACGTGGTCAGAGGACACAAGATTGGCCTGACTTCGCGTGCCATGCAACTCAGCAGCCAAATTAATGAGCCTGATTACGGTACCTTGCTGCAAAGCATGTTCTTTGCACAAGGCGATATTCCGGTCAATCGCTTTATTGCACCACGGGTAGAGGTGGAGTTGGCATTTATCTTGGCCAAGCCGTTGCAAGGCCCGAATGTGACGATTTTCGATGTGCTCAAAGCCACGGATTACGTGGTGCCGGCCATCGAAATCATCGATTCGCGTATTGAGCAGTTCGATCGCATTACCAAAGCGCCGCGCCGGGTGTTTGACACCATCTCTGACAACGCCGCCAACGCAGGCATTGTGCTGGGCGGTAACCCTGTGCGCCCGGATGCCGTGGACCTGCGCTGGGTCAGCGCGCTGCTGCACAAAAACGGCGTGATTGAAGAGTCGGGCGTGGCCGCTGCCGTGCTCAACCATCCGGCCACCGGTGTGGCATGGCTGGCCAACAAGCTGGCCCCATGGGGCGAGTCGCTGCAAGCCGGTGAGGTGGTGTTGGCAGGCTCCTTCACACGCCCCGTCTCCGTCGTGGCGGGCGATAACTTTCATGTGGACTACGGCCCACTGGGTTCCGTGGCCTTTCGCTTTATCTAATTGATCTTCGAACCGTTTCTCAAGGATTTTTCATGGCATTGCTACCCAAAGGTCACTTCCGTCACATTGGCATTTTTGCTTTTGAGCCGTCCACACTGATCCAGTTTTACTCGCGCTGGTTTGGTTTGGTCGTGTCCGACCACGGCATTGGCTCTACAGGTCATGAGGTGGCTTTTATGACCGCCGACCCAGAAGAGCACCACCAACTGGCGATTGCCAATGGCCGCAAGCCCGAATGGCCCGGCATGAACCAAATCTCGTTTGTTTACGAAGATCTGGAAACGCTCAAAGGCTTGGCCGAAGACTTTCACAAAGAAGGCGTCAAGATCCTGCAGCAAAAAGACCACGGCAACACCTGGAGCATCTATGTGGAAGACCCCGAAGGTAACCGCATCGAGTGCTACACCCCCACGCCTTGGTATGTGAGCCAGCCTATCTGGTGGCCGCTGGATTTGGTCCATGAAGATGTGCAGACCATCCGCGCGCGCACCGAGCAATCGGCCAAGAGCAGCAAGGGTTTCAAGCTGCGCAGCGAATGGCAGGTCGAGATTCAGGCGCGTATTGATGCGCAGCGCCAGTTGCCTTAAAAGGCGCTGTTTCCACTGTCGTCCTTATGTAGTTTGAGCACCGTTTTATTTGCTTTGCTGCCTTTTATTTCAAGCGTCCATTGCCATGCGTCTCACCCCTGAAAATACCAGCCGATTTGTCCAAGCTGGCCCCGTCAAGATTCACTACCACGAGGCGGGTACAGGCCCGGTGCTCTTGTGCATTCACGGGGGGGCACCAGGCGCTTTTGGTTGGAGCAACTTTGGCCGCAATTTGGAAGCGTTGTCGCAAAATTTTCGTACGCTGATTGTGGATTTGCCGGGCTACGGAAAGTCAGACAAACCGGCCATTGACGGTGTACGTACCGGTGCTTATGCGCAGTGCTTCAAGGATATGCTGGAGTCACTGGGCATTGATAAGGCCCATATTCTGGGCATGGCGACTGGGGGGGCTGTGGCCATCAAGATGGCGCTCGAGTTTCCAGGCGTTGTGGATAGATTGGTGCTTATCAATTGCCCTGGCGGCCTGTCTTTGTTCCAGCAAAAAAGTGCCCCAGCCACGCACAGCTACTACCAAGGCGAAGGCCCTAGCATGGAGCGCATGCGCGCCAGCATGGAGCGCCTGGTATTTGATAAGCGCTGCATTACAGAGGAGATGGTGCGCGAGCGTTATGAGGCCAGTATCGCTCCCGAGTTCATGGCCCAGGCCCCGGAGGGTAAGGGCGGAAAGCCTGGCGAAAATTTGGAGGTGCTGTGGCCGGAATTGCACCGCATTGAAGCCAAAACGCTGATTATCTGGGGCCGTGATAATCCAACATTGAATTACGATAACTCGCTATATATGTTGAATAGAATAAAGAACTCTCGAGTTCATATTCATTCTCAATGTGGGTTGCTGGTTCCTATTGAAAAGCCCGAAGAGTTTAATCTCGAAGTAACCGGTTTTCTTAAGCTGCAATAAATACTAATCCATTAAAAAAAAGCGCAGTGATCTGTGCTGGATAAATTCGCGCAAATTTTTAATTTGAAATTTCTGGGGTGTGGATAAGTCATTATGGAATTCATAATGAAATTTAAAAACATCATCTGAAAAGACGTGCCCTTCTTAAACGGAATTATCAAGATAACAATTTCAGGAGACAAAATGAAGAATATAACAATTTCTTTGGCTTCCGGTGCCGTGGTAGCTACCGCTTGCATGGGCGCTTCGGCTCAAACCAGCTCCGTGCAAATATATGGCGTGGCAGACATGGGCTTTGCGCACATCAGCAACAAAGGGGGAAGCAGCTTGAACGCTGTGACCAGCGGGCGCTTGCAGTCTTCTCGCATCGGCTTCAAGGGAAATGAAGACCTGGGAGGTGGGTTGAGCGCGGTGTTCACTTTGGAAAGTGGCATCGAAATGGACACCGGAACATCCACTTCGTCCACGATTTTCTTCAATCGCCAGGCATGGGTAGGCTTGAAGTCTACGCAACTGGGTACTTTGACACTGGGTCGCCAGTACTCGCCTATTTACGACCACCTGGTGCTTTCAAGCGGGGCCCCCACTTTTGGCTTGGTCGGCGGTGCTGTGGATGGGATTGCCATCCCCGGATCCTCTGTGGGTCGTTTTGACAACACCATTGGTGGCAGCCGTACCGATAACTCCATCAAATACACCAGCCCTAATCTGGGTGGTTTTACGGCAACAGCCATGGTGGGCCTGGGTGAAGTAGCGGGTGATAACGCCGCTGGTCGCACACTGTCTGCAGGTGTGGGTTACGCCCAAGGCCCGGTGAATGCTGCGGTGACTTACCTTGAACGCGAATGCAAGACATCGGGTGGTTGTACAGGTGCTGAGGCCAAAGACAAGATCCTGGCCGTCGTAGGTGGCTACAACTTTGGCTTCATGCATTTGGGTGCCATCTATACACAGCAGCGCAATGCCAAGAACGTGAAAGACGTGGATGGTGATGTGATGTCCGTGCGTGCGGTGTTCCCGGTGAACGCATGGCGCTTGTCTGCGGGTTATCAGGTGCTCAATGACAAGAGCGCGCGCAATCAGGATGTGCGTCAATTCAATCTGGGCGCGACTTATGATTTGAGTAAGCGCAGCACTTTGTATGCCTTCTACACCAACCAAAAGGTGAGCAATGGTGGCATAGCGTCGATGGGCTTGCTCAACTCCAGCAACTCTCGACAAAACCAGTGGAGTGTTGGCATGCGCCACACCTTCTAAATTAGAGAAGGCTAGATATGACCAAGAAACTGAAAGCACACTTCAAACACGTTGGTATTTACGTGGTGGAGTTGGAAAAAATGGCGGCCTTCTACCAAGATTTTTTTGGGATGACCAAGACGGATGGCGGCATGGGAACGGTGGGGAAGGGGGCTTTTTTGAGCGCTGACCCTACGGAGCACCATCAGGTAGTGCTGGTGGTGGGGCGTGAGCCTGGCAGCAAGCCCACCGTGAATCAGTTGTCGTTTCTGGTGCCAGATCTCACAACACTCAAAGGTTTTCATGCCAAAGCGCTGGCAGAAGGAGTGTCCATTAATATGGTCAAAAGCCATGGCAATGCGCTGAGTCTTTATGTCCAGGATCCTGAGGGTAATCAGTGTGAAATTTACTGCCATACGCCTTGGTATGTAAGCCAGCCTGTTGGAAAACCATTGGACCTCAATTTATCCGAAGAAAATATTTTGGCTCAGGTAGAAGTGGAATGTCGTGATAACCCGACATTTATGCCACGTCAGCAATGGATTGAAAATATGCAGAATCAAATGCAATCTGCCTAAAAATTCAATTAATAGCCTCAATCGCATTCAGCACCAAGAATAATCCCAGCCGAGGATAATGGAGACAAACATGCAACGCCGCCATTTTTTGAAGACAAGTATTTCTGCATCGCTGGCCACAGTAGCCGCGGGTACACAGGCTCAGGAAAGTTCCCCGATCAAACTTCTGGTGGGGTTTGCGCCGGGGGGCGTGACTGACCTGTTTGCCCGTTTGTGTGCAGAAAGAATTCAAAGTGAATTGGGCAAAACGGTCATTGTGGAAAACAGACCGGGAGCGCATGGGCGAATGGCAACGCAGGCGGTGAAAGCCAGCGCAGCCAATAGCCATACTTTTCTTATCTCACCCAATGCGGGGCTCGTGTTCTTGGAGCTGCTCTTTTCACGAGCTGCGCTTGGCTATGACATGCTGACGGATTTGACGCCGGTGGCTGCCTTGTCCACTTATCCTTTAGGGATGGTGGTGAACATCAGCACGGGCGTTACCAACGCCAAAGAGTATGTGCAATGGGTTAAAGCCAACCCAGGAAAAGGCATTTTTGGTACTTCTGGTGCAGGTAGCCATACGCATTTCGCCGGTATGCGACTGGCGGAAGCTGCAGGTATCAAGCTTGAAGTGGTGCCGTACAAGGGCAATAGTGCCGTGAATATTGATTTGCTGGGCGGGCAGATTCCTGCAGCCAGCATGGCAGCCAGCGATTTTCTGCACCACAAAGACAATCCCAAAGTGAAGATCATCGGCGTGTTTGGTCAAAAACGCTCCTCTTTGGCGCCTGATGTGCCGACCTTTACGGAACAAGGCTTTGATGCCGTAGCGGGAGATGCCTGGATGGGGATTTGGACTTCCAAAAACACGCCTGCCAGTGAAGTTCAGGCCATGTCCGCTGCGCTGGAGAAAATTACCAAAAGTCCGGAATTTATCAGCGCGTTGAAGACCAAGATGACGATGGCACCCATGTACCGCAACTCCAAAGAGATGGATCAGTTGCAGCGGGCAGAACTGGCCATGTGGCGTCCCATCATTGCGAGGACTGGCTTTAAGCCTGAATAGGTAAGTGAAAAGGTCTGCTGAAGCTATGTGGCAGACCTTCACAGCGCTCACAGCTTCAAGGTGTGCGTGGAAATGATGTTTTTTTGTTGGATTTTCATTGGATAGTGGGTGAAGTATGAGCCAAACATCATCAATCTGGATGCATCTCAACCAGGTGCCACATCAACTGGGGTGGGCGGACGTGAATGGCGTCAAGACGCGCTATTTGGTCGCAGGCCCACAGGGGGCTCCTACCCTGCTGTTTTTGCACGGTACCGCTGGGAGTCTGGAGAATTTCTGCCATAACTATGCGCAATACGCCCAGAATTTTCGCGTCATTGGTCTTGATCTACTGGGCTGTGGCTATACCGACAAGCCAGAGCATAACTATCTGATTCCTGATTACGCTGCGCATGTGGTGGCTTTTATGGACGCGCTGGGCATTGCCAGTGCCTCGATGGTGGGCGTCTCGCTGGGCTCGTGGATCGGAGCGGCGATTGCACAAGCCTATCCTGAGCGTATTCAAAGCTTGGTCATGATCGCACCTGCAGGCATCGTGACCGATGAAGAAGAAGAGCGCCGTTTTGGCGAGGGCGTGCGCAAGCGCCGTTCTGAGGCTGCAGGTGCTCCGTCCTGGGATTCGGTATCTGCCGCCATGAAGGGGCTGGTTCTGAACCCTGAAACGCTGGCGGATGAACTGGTCGCCGTGCGTCTGGCGATTTACCAGCAACCGTCGATGAAAGATGCCATGCCACGCCTGCTCGCGTTCAGCCTGGGAGGTCAGGCTTTGACCCAGGAACAGTGGCAGTCATTGCAGTTGCCCATTCAGGTCATTGCAGCGGTGGATGCACCCAATATGTTCCTGGGCAACGCCTACGCTATTGCAAAGACGGCACCCCGTGCCGAACTGGTGGAGCTCAAGGGCTGTGACCACTGGGCGCAGTATGAGCAGCCAGAGGCCTTTCATCAGGCCAGCGAGCCCTTTCTGCTTGAACACACCCGCTGAGCTTTGATATGACGACTATTGCATCAGGCGTGCCTGTCAATCCCTTCAAACAGGCGATTTCGCAGCGTGACCGTCAAATCGGCCTGTGGCTGGCGACCGGCGATGCCTATGTGGCAGAAATGGTGGCGGGCACAGGTTTTGACTGGTTGCTGATCGACGGTGAGCATGCGCCGAATGATCTGCGCGGTACTTTGGCTCAGCTGCAAGCGATTGCCAGTGCCACGAGTACTTTGCCCGCGACTGCCAAAGCGCCGCATCCCATTGTGCGCTTGCCCACTGCAGATCCGGTGTTGGTCAAGCAGTATCTGGAATTGGGTGTGCAAACCTTGTTGTTGCCGATGATTGATACCCCTGAGCAGGCTGCGTCCATGGCCAGTGCCATGCGCTACCGGCCCATGGGGAACCGTGGCATTGGTTGCGGTTTGGCGCGCTCCTCGCGCTGGAACCGGTTCTCCAGTTATCTGCAAGAGGCCAATGCGCAAGTTTGCCTGCTGGTCCAGGTTGAAACGGTGGAGGCGCTGAACAATATCGATGAGATTGCGGCAACTCCCGGCGTCGATGGCGTGTTTATTGGCCCGGCAGATCTGTCTGCATCCATGGGTTTTTTGGGGCAGCCCGGCCATCCAGAGGTGGTAGCTGCGATTCAAAAGGCCGTGGCACGCATTGCTGCTGCAGGCAAGCCATCGGGTATTTTGGCGACCCAGGAAGCACAAGCGCACCAGTGGCTGGAGGCGGGTGTGAGCTTTGCAGCTGTGGGCGTAGATATCAGCCTTTTGTCTATGGCTGCGCAAGGGCTGGCCTCTCGGTTCACCCAGACCGCTTCACCGGTTGTGGTAAGCCGTAACGGCTATTGATCCCATATTTCCAGCCAGCGCGTCAGAGCGAGATCTTGCGTCTCGCAAGGCGCCTGCAATTAAGTGTCCAGATGGCATGGCAGCTTTAAGCCGCAGGCGATGGCTGTCATTACGCACTCGGCAAATGCTTGCCTAAGCAAGTTTGATGCCACTTCAAGATTTGTAAGCATTGGGTTTATATGAGCAGTCCAAAACATGATCTCTTCATCGCTGGCCAGTGGGTCAGTGGTGCTAGCTATCAGCCAAACGTCAACCCCAGCAATCACGAAGATGTCCTAGGTTATTACGCTCAGGCCGACTTGCCTTTGGTCGAGACTGCGGTTGCCGCTGCCCATCAGGTTTTTGAATCTTGGTCTGTCAGTGGCATTCAGCAGCGCAGTGATGCGTTGGCGTTTATTGGCGCGGAGCTGATTGCACGCCAGTTTGAACTGGGAACCTTGCTAGCGCGTGAGGAAGGAAAAACCCGCAAAGAAGCCATTGCTGAAGTGGTTCGCGCAGGGCAAATCTTTCAGTTTTTTGCGGGTGAATGTCTGCGGATGACCGGCGATATCTTGCCTTCCGTGCGGCCAGGTGTTTCTGTGGAAATTTCACGCGAGGCGGTGGGCGTGGTTGGCGTCATCACCCCTTGGAACTTCCCGATCGCGATTCCTGCATGGAAGATTGCGCCTGCGCTGGCTTATGGCAATTGTGTGGTGTTCAAACCGGCAGATGTGGCGCCAGGAAGCGCTTGGGCGCTGGCAGAGATCATTTCGCGCAGTGGCATTCCTGCCGGCGTTTTTAACCTGGTGATGGGTTCTGGTCGTGTCGTGGGTGAGTGCATGGTCAATCACCCGCATATTTCCGCGATGACATTCACGGGATCGACGGGTACTGGAATGCAGATTGCTCAAAAGAGTGCCGCGCAGCTCAAAAAAGTGCAGTTGGAGATGGGTGGGAAGAATCCCCAGGTCGTGCTGGACGATGCAGACCTGCAGCAAGCCGTTGAGCTGAGTGTGAACAGCGCATTCTTCTCAACCGGCCAGCGCTGTACAGCCACAAGCCGCTTCATCGTCACAGAAGGTATTCATGACCGTTACGTCGCAGCCATGAAGGAGCGTATGGCTCAGTTGCGTGTTGGGGATGCTTTGGCGGACGATACCGACATTGGGCCCGTAGCAAGCCGTTCTCAGTTGGAGCAGGATCTCTCCTATGTGCAGATTGGCCGGGATGAGGGAGCAACGCTGGCGATTGGTGGAACTTTGCTGGAGCGGGGAGCGCCTGGTAATTATCTGGCGCCGGCGCTGTTCACGGAAACCCACAACCAGATGCGCATCAATCGCGAAGAAATCTTTGGCCCGGTGGCGACCGTCATTCGTGTCAAGGACTATGAAGAGGCACTGGCAGTGGCCAACGATACGCAGTTTGGGCTGTCGGCAGGCATTGCGACCACGAGCTTGATATATGCCAGTCATTTCAAACGCCACTCTCAGGCTGGCATGGTGATGGTCAATGTTGCTACGGCAGGGGTGGACTATCACGTTCCGTTTGGTGGCAGAAAGGCATCAAGCTATGGACCGCGCGAACAGGGAAGCTACGCCAAGGAGTTCTATACCGTTGTTAAAACAAGTTATACATATGCATAGTGGACTGCCCCTAGGCAGGTAGTGGACTGCCCTCGCTGCAGTAGACAAATCCCAGCCTCACGCCCGGGCGCGTTCAAAAGCCTCGGGACTGATATCGCCCAGATGGCTGTGGCGACGTGATCGGTTGTAGAACACTTCAATGTAGTCAAACACATCGGCCCGGTCCATATCTCGGGTCTTGTAGATCCGCTTGCGGATGCGTTCTTTTTTAAGACTGCTAAAGAACGATTCCATGACCGCATTGACGCTCCTATGTCAAGGACCTCGTGAAGACTCCGTCAAATCAGCCATGATGAGCGGGTACAGCTCGCGCACGATGTAACGTTTGAGGCACCGGTGGATCTCCTTGCTTGACAGGCCCTCCTTGGTGCGACGCTCAACGTATGCTCGAGTGCGTGGGTCACTGCGCATTCGCACCATAGCAATCGTCCACAGGGCATTGTTTGCGTAGCGGTCGCCACCTCTGTTGAGCCGATGCCGAACGGTCTTTCCAGAGGACGCTTGTAAGGGAGTGACGCCACACAGGGCTGCGAGTGAAGACTCATTTTTCAACCGTTCGGGGTTGTCTCCAGCGACTGCAACCAGAACTGCAGCGGTTTGCGGTCCCACGCCAAATCGCTCGGTCAACCGTTTTGCGTGCTGTTGGGTAAGCTTCTCAAGCATGGCGTCGAGCGTCTTGAGCTCTGCTTGCAGTGCGAGCCACCGCTTGGCCAGTAGGCGCAGAATGCTCGTCAATGTTTGCAGCACGACGGATTCACCAAGGCTGCGGAGTGCGGCGCAATGCTTCACGCAATCCCACGGTTTGATTCGCAATAGGCGCTCCCGCACCTCTTGCGGCGCACTAACAAGCAAGGCACGCAATTGATTGATCGCCTGCGTTTTGGCTTTCACAGCGCTACGCAAACAATGCCCTGTGGACGATTGCTATGGTGCGAATGCGGAGTGACCCACGCACTCGAGCATACGTTGAGCGTCGCACCAAGGAGGGCCTGTCAAGCAAGGAGATCCACCGGTGCCTCAAACGTTACATCGTGCGCGAGCTGTACCCGCTCATCATGGCTGATTTGACGGAGTCTTCACGAGGTCCTTGACATAGGAGCGTCAATGCGGTCATGGAATCGTTCTTTAGTAGTCTTAAAAAAGAACGCATCCGCAAGCGGATCTACAAGACCCGAGATATGGCCCGGGCCGATGTGTTTGACTACATTGAAGTGTTCTACAACCGATCACGTCGCCACAGCCATCTGGGCGATATCAGTCCCGAGGCTTTTGAACGCGCCCGGGCGTGAGGCCGGGATTTGTCTACTGCAGCGGGGGCAGTCCAAGCGAGGATGCTTCAAAAGCACAGACAGCCGGCTCCACCGAAATTCGCACCTAACCATTTTTCCGGCCTAAGAAGCTCGACTCGAGCAACATTTGGAACGAGTCTTCTTCCCTAGTTGCGAGTCCAAACAATGTATTCCAAGCTCTGAAAAATCTTGGATCTACTGTCCTCATCAATCCCATCCTCCCAGTCTTGCTGATCAGGACTTGTTCAAAAGCAGGGACCTTCTCCGAGCAATCAAAGATCAGATCAATGTATCCCCGAACCGTATCCTGGAAGAACTCTGAGTAGCGCCGCTGGGTGTGCGCTTCCGGCAAGCCAGGATCTACGCCCAAGTGAGTCGATACTTTGGGCTTGATGATCAAGAGAGTAGTCTGCTCTCCCCGCACGGCTTCAAATTTCAATGCCTTGCAACGAAATAGCTTGTTGAGGGGTTTTGCGTCGATTTTGCGTTTCACGAACACCAAGTGCTCGCCCAAATCTTCACCGTCACCTAAGAGCTTAGGAGCTTCAAACCCGCAAAACTGCCAGTAGGCATGCTGAGCTGGAGTACCCACCCATAAGCAGTCTTCTGAAATACCGGTGCTTTCAAGCAAGCGGATAGCGTCAATCACGCCATTTGCTACGGCTCCGGCACGAACTGCTTTATTCATCCGCTCGTATACCGAGATCCGCTCTTGTAATGCGGCCGCGCGCTGCTGCAATCTTGCACGCTCAGCCTCGTAGTCTTTCAGCCTCTGCTCCGTTTGATCTGACTTGATGCCTAGGTTTTGAGCCTTTCGGCTGTCAAAGAAGCAGCGCTGGGCCAAATAAACATAGCGACCAGAGAGCTTCCAGAACATGCGGCCACCTAGCGTTTGTAAAAGGAGTCGAGTACGCATCAACTCTTTGTATGCACGGGTCGCGTCAATCACTTGCTTTGCTGCGGTGTTCGATAGATGTTTGAACTCCATTTTGTACAAAAAATAAGATTTTTCTGAAATTTACAGAAAATCTATATTTTTCAATGGTTTAGGGGATTTTTAGCATCCACGAGATCAATGAAATTGACCGGCCTAACAGTTGACGTAATGCCCAGCAGCAGGAAGCTGAACCTGATGGGCACAGGCAGCACGTGCGCTTGAGTGGAGCCTTGTGAATAGGGGGCCTAGTAACGATGCCCACTCATATTCGCAGCAATCTCATCTATCGCCGGCTCTACGGGGAAAGCGAATGTTGATAACTTGCGCAGGTTATATAACTTGCGCAAGTTATGGCGAACTTTTGAAACAGTTCAAAGCGACTCATGCGCAGATGGGTGGCCCGTAAAAGTGGTCTCTGCAGCATTGTTCAGCCGGATACAAGCAGAACTGCTGGAACCTATCCGGTAGATGAGCGTCCCACAGCTCCTGAACCGAGGCCCTGCCAATTAGCAAAGGCTATACGTCGCCTATTGCTGCGCCGAACGTGCAACCCTCAGTCGAACGGCCCTGACCAAGTCTTCGGGGGATACCGCTAACGCTTCAGCTAGTTGGAACGTGATGCTGAGCGAAGGCTGGGTGCTAGCAATTTCCAGCTTTGCGATGAATGTCCGGTGAACACCCGCTCGGAATGCCAGCTCTTCTTGGCTGATCCCGATCAAACCACGGCGCGCCTTGACCTCAGCCGCGACGGCTTGACGGAAGTTGAGATCAGAAACGCTTGGCACCCGCCGACTGTCGCGGGAATGAATCATTAATGCACCACCATTAATGGTACATAATCGCCGCCCGCACTATCACTCCACAGTCTTCGCGGCTGGACTCGCCAGTCAACCGCTCGATTTCATGTTTCTCACAACAGACACTAACAAGCATCCTCTCTCAACGGCATACGGTAAGGGCAATCATCTTTGGACCGGCGTCAAGGTTCTGATAAATCGCATCTGGTTCATCGTCGACTATCAGCTGCGTGAACAAGTTGATGGCGGCGGTGAACTTACTTTTACCAGCACGGTGCTGCTTTCCACTGGAGAAGATCTCTTAAGCTTTGCCAGTCAAAACACCGCAGTACTTTCGGTGTTCTTGATGACCCCCGACCTAGGCCCAAGCGGAGGTTGGACCATCGATCGCTTAACAAAGGTTTGGGAGTGCGCTGATCCAGCTGACCCGAGCATCAATGCCAAGATCTACTCGAAAGAAGATGGCAGCCACCATATGGACTCACTGTTTGCAGCGTCAGCCGCTCCACTAGGCAACTGGAAGTTGCTTCTGGAGTTGCCAGCTTGTGTGGTTGGCACAGGGAACGACCGCAACCAGTCAAATTAACTTTCGATACCGGCACCTCGAAAAACCTCTCTGCCTCAAGCCACTATGTGAAAACAGGCAGTCTCGATTCGGTCGATCCCTCTTGACTATGTATTGTGGCTAGGGGCTGACGATGCGGATAACCACCACCAAGAACTTTGCGCGGCCCTGTTGGAGCTCTTGCCGCAGGGCATCGTCATAGGACCTATGAGCTGACGCTCACTGCTGAGGGCAATAACCCGTTGTCTGCATTTGGGAGCATTGTAGTAATGGTGCTATCGGTGGCGGATTCAACCGGTCGCTGCTTCATTTGCAACACTCCTGCCGCCTATGTGGTGGCTAGTGTGTTGCAACGACCGGTTGAATCCGCCACCCATTGCGGTCGTTCGCAAGATCACTAGCCAGCTTCTGCTCTCGGCGGGAGCGGTCACTCGACACTGGGCAATCTGGACGAAGTTTGGCCGCAAGTTTGCATGCCGGTTAGCGACCGTTGGCGAGGGCCTGCGATCGATCTGGAGCTATCGCTCAGTGGAGTCGGCTTTGGCGCAATTGCCGCAGATCGCGGACTGGCTCAGGTGGCAAATGTGAAGCCAGAAGCGTTCGCTTCCAACCTAATCATTCGTGGTGGCCAGATGCCAAGTTCGCGCGAATCCACGACAACACGTCAGTCACAGGAATGGCGCGGCGCTGGTTGAACGTGCCACTCTTGTCCCACGCCACGCCACGCCCCTGGGCAAAGGCCGCGCGGTACTTACGCATCATATTTTGTTGGTCACGCGCAAGCTCATCCAGCAGGTACTGCTCAGTCCATATCGACCGGGTGAAGGGGCGGCCGAGCCCCGCTTCCAGCCTGTCCGCCACCTCTCCGTAGGTCACGGTGTCGCCTGCCAGATATACGATCTCGTTGCGGATGCGCGGCTGGGCGAACACCACTTCGGCCGTCAGCGCGCCGATATCGTCGGGCGTAGTCAGCGTCACCGCGGTGTCGAGGTCGCCCAGTGCGTGGACCGCATCGTTCTTCAGGTCAACGACGCCGAACTCGGGCTCAAAGAGGTAGCTCATGAACATGCCGGTGGAGATGATGACCCATTCCGTCTGATCCTGGCTGCGCAGCAACTCGCGCACGTCGAGCTGTGCGTCGAAGATGTCCTGCGGGCTGCCTCGGCCGATTACGTCGAAGTCGACCCCAAACTGCCAGGGGAAGTACCGGGGAATGCCTGACTGCAGCGCGGCCCGCGCCAGCTTCATCGGTGTATTGATGCCGGCTGCATAGCCCGCGCACCCGATCACCGTGTCATAGCGTGCGAAAACCACGGCAAGCTCATCGATGGAGCTTTTCACCAGATCGCCCTTGACGATCTCGATGCCGAGGCTTCGAATCTCCGCGATATCCCGCTGCTTGGCGGGCTCGGAGGATTTCACGGCACTGGCACGCAGAAGAACACTGATCTTTGCTCCGTCAACGCCTTTGGCTTTGAGCGCAAGATTGCGGAGTACCGGGAGGCCAAGTTCGCCAGCACCGAGTACGAGAATGTTCTGAGACGTAGAGTTAGGATTTGCTTGATTCATCGTATAGCCTACTAAAGAAGTGGGGCAGTCTAGCGATGCATCAAAAAATATGTAAGAAGGTACACGCGTGATACTGGGGGCCAGCAAGTTGAATCAGGAAGAACTTCTTAAGTATTCGCAGACGGTATGTGATGGTCTGAGAGATGACGACGACGGGCTGCGGCGTGAGGTGCTTGCGCACGCGGGAAGTCGCTGGTCTCTCGGCGTCGTTCACACACTTGGCGTTTATGGCCGGCTCCGGCATGCAGACATTGGTAGGCGCATGCACGGAGTCACCCAACGAATGCTGACGCGCACGTTACGACAGCTAGAACGTGATGGCTTGGTGCTCCGGTATGACTTTGAAGAGGTTCCCCCCAGAGTCGAGTACGAGCTGTCCGGCACTGGGATGGAGCTGCTCCTTCGTATGGTCCCACTGTGGACCTGGATCGTTGAGAACGCGGATCGATTCCGAGAAGCAAGGCAGAGCTTTGATCAACAGAACGGCGATGCGAGCTCATAGCTTGTTGAGGTTGCGGCACTCCTTGGGACTTCGGTAAAAGCTGATGAAACGCGAATCCGTTTCCTAATTAAGCGACTGCTTTTCGCATCAACCGGCCGTTCGAATGTCGGTGGTAGAAACTTGTGAACGTCGCTTATTGGCCGATCTGCGACTGTCGCTGACCGACTCATAGCAGCCACTGACGTGCCACTAACCAATGGCTGATTGCGACAACTGCTTGGCCAGTTTCGAGCAACGGTGGGTCAATTGCGGAAGTGCTCAAGCAGAAGAAAAGCTATGAACAATCCACCAAGGAAGATAGCCAAAAGAATGGGTGCTCCGATGTAGCTCTCCCACCATTTCGGTGCACCGTACTGCTTGATTTGATTTTCCATGATGTCCTCTTGCGGAATAACTGAACCTGTGGGTTCGATAATTAAGTGTATCACTTTCGTGGAAAATCGAACCAACGGGTTCTGCTAAGGAGGTTTTGAAGTGGCAAGAGTTAAAACGAACAGCAAACGCTTGGAACTCCTGAACGCAGCTATAGAGGTGTTCTTGGAGAAGGGCTATGAACGAACATTGATGGTGGACATCAGCGATAGGGCCGGTTGCTCTAAGGGCACGCTGTACAGCTATTTCACCAACAAGCAAGATCTCTTTTGCGAGTCTGTCTTGGCTGCGACCGATACGCAGGTGCAAGGCACTTTTGAAGAGATTGACTCTTTGACAACAGGAATTGCGCAGCTACTTCAGAACTTTGGAAGAAGTGTTTTGAGAACGCTCTACGCACCAAGGTTCCAGGCCATACGTCGCCTTGTGTTCTCAATATCGGATAAGGAATTGGCAAAGACCGTCTACGACTTATCTGTCAGAACGAATCAAGACACGGCATCTATGTTATTGAGTGCCGCAATGGGAAATGGGCAACTGCGTTCAGCAAATTCACAGGTTGCTGCGAGTCATTTCATTGGGCTTCTGGAGTCCGAGTTATTGCTGAAATTCCTTCTGCACGCCTTAGATGCCGATACCCTGAAAGATATTGATGCAATAGCAGATAGGGCTGTGGCAGTCTTTTGCGACTCATATGCAATCTGATAGCGGTCATTGCAGCCAATGACTCCTAAGTCTTCTTCTGGCCGATCTGGGACTGTCGCTGCCCGACCCATTGTTGTCGTCCGGGCTTTGTAGGCCTATGCCCGCTTTGCAGCGATTGCCGCTGCTCGTAGTCGCAACGCTTCCTAACGGTCACCGTTCCATACCGGCCATCCGAGCATCGACGTGGGGGACTGCCCAATGACGGGTTTCAGGTGTGCAGCGGACAGCGACCATCAAGTGCAGGCAGATAGGCCGCTAGATGTCTGCTGTCACGTCGCGCGAACAGGAGCTTGCGACCCATTGCTGTCGTTCGTGATTTTCCCGCGGGTGTCTGCTTTGCAGTGATTGCTGCTGCTCAGGTTCTCAGGTTGAACTTCCGGTTTCAGTTAGATAGCGGCCTTCCCGCTTACCAAGGCACCGAGCCTCAATGACTGGATTCAGGTGAGCAACAGTCAGTGGCTAGCGGGCACGCAGATCCCGGAAGCCCAATTTGAGTTGAGAGATCGCTCTTGCAGGGAGGTTTCTTTTATGGCCGCCAGTTGGCTGCGCATACCTAATTTTTGACAGGTCGTTCCTCATCTTTTAGGACATAGATTCACTGTATCCAGCTTTTAAAAGCGAGCTGTTCCAATTGTGCGGTTCGTTGTGCGATGAAATTACGTAAGTGTCTCACCAGTGGCGTCAACTGGCGTCGACTGGGCACAACGAGAAACAACGGAACCGCCTCGGTTGTCCACTCGGCGCATAGGGTCCGAAGCCGCCCCTCAAGCAGATCGGTTGCAACGTCAAAGCCCGCTTTGTAAACAATGCCCTTTCCCAGAAGCGCCCACCGGCGTACTGCATCGCCGTCATTGGAGACATTCACACTCTTGACCCGGACAGTGATTTCAGGGGCTCCCTCAAATGAAAAGCGCCACCTGTCATGGATCTCGTCGCCCAGCATGAAGCACAGACATGCATGCGCAGACAGTTCGTGCGGTGTTGTTGGCACACCATGTTTGGCGATATAGGCAGGAGACGCGCACAGCACACGGCGGTTGGAAGGAGCCAGTGGCAGTGCCACAAGACTGGAGTCCGGCGGCTTGCCGTAACGAAAGGCTGCGTCTACTGGGTCGCTGTAGACGTTGGCCATACGGTCCGACAACTGCAGCCGGATATCGACCTCTGGGTGAAGGTCTTGAAATTCGTTGAGCCAGGGCAGAAGCAGGTTGCGCCCAAGATCAGACGGAGCCGATAGCTTAAGTACGCCACTCAAGGCTTGCTCGCCGGAAACCAATTGCTGGCTGGCCTGCTGCAGGGCGAGCAGTGCCGGGCGGCACTGCTCTAGAAATAACTCGCCAGGTGGCGTGAGGCGCAAACTGCGGGTGGATCGAATAAATAGCTGGACACCTAATTCAGCTTCAAGGCGCTTCAGGGCTGCGCTGGTCGCTGCCGGCGTTAGATCGAGCGCACGTGCTGTTGCGGACAAGCTGCCGTTTTCTGCCGTGCGGACGAAGATGTCCAAGTCGTTCAACGATTTCATTAGCGCATTTTAAGAATGCCCCCAGAATTTCAAAATAATTTTGAATAAATCTTCAATAGTGAGCATGTTTATCAAATTAAACAGATAAATGAAGATCAACCTTCACAAACAGGTTGCGCTTCATGTCTTCTTATACACCAAGCACTATCACACGTCTGCCTCTTGCAGTTTGGGTTCTGACTCTCTCTGCATTTGCTATTGGCACAGCAGAATTCGTGATCGCGGGCATCTTGCTCGATGTGGCCAAGTCACTCGGAATCAGCGATGGGGCAGCTGGCAATCTCATCACTGCCTATGCGATGGCGATTGTGATTGGCGGTCCAATCTTGACCATTTATCTTTCTCGCTTCGACCGCAAAACCATTCTGATGGGTCTGATGCTGCTGTTCACTATCGGCAACATCATCTCTGCCACTGCGCAAGACTACACCGTACTGATGATCAGTCGAGTTATCACGGGTCTTGCACAGGGCCCCTTCTACGGGATTGGAGCCGTAGTTGCTACGCGCATGGTGCCGCAGAGCATGGCGGGCCGCGCTGTCGGCCAGATGTTTGCCGGGCTGACGCTGGCCAACGTGCTGGGCGTGCCCGCTGGAGCTTGGATTGGAAATGCCTACGGCTGGTCTGCCACGTTCTGGGCCGTGGCTGTGCTCGGCATACTGGCGATCGCAGCCATAGCACGACTTGTGCCACACCTTGCAGCGATGAAGGTTGAGCCAGTTGGTGAGCAACTGAAGGCTTTTCGCAACCGGCAGTTGTGGCTGAGCCTGGCTATCACCGTGTTCGGCTGGACTGGCTTTATGACGTTCTATGGCTACATTGCACCGGTAGCGCACCATGCTGCAGGCTTGTCAGATGTCGCAGTGACGGGTTTGCTCGTAGCAGTCGGAGCTGGTCTCGTGGTCGGCAATGCAGTCGGTGGCCGCGCAGCTGATGCGAACCTGCGACGAGCCCTGTTTGGCGGTGTTATTGCGATGATCGTCTCTCTCCTGATCGTCGGCTTCTCTACAGGAAATGTGTGGACGTTCGTGGCCGCTTCAGTCGTGTTTGGCATTGCATCCTTCACGAATGTCCCCTCCCTCCAGATGCGCGTGATGCGCCATGCAGGTAGCGCTCCGGAGTTGGTAGCTACAGCCAATATTTCTGCCTTCAATGTTGCAAATGCCCTTGGGGGCGTCATTGGCGGATATGCGGTTGATGACTCCAGCATCGGTGCGCCGATGGTTCCATTCCTGGCAGCAGCTGTTCCATTGCTTGGTTTGGCGCTGATCGTGGTGGCAGAGCGTTACAGCCAGCCCCACGCACATCCCGTGTCGAAAGTTAGCGTCAAAGTTTAAGTTGGATATTCAAATATTTTTTGAAGACTCCTTCGTGCTTTACGGTGTTTTTAGATCACGTCATCTCATTCAAGATTGAGCCATGTTCACCAAAGCTTCCGTCATGACAACCAACCCTCCTGCCCGGCACGAAGTTGCTTCCATTGATGCGAAGCCAATGTGGCGCTTTGATCATGTCAGTGTGTCCATGGGGGCTGATCACGCCTTGCGCACGCTGTTTGAAGGCGTGATGGGGTTCGAGAACGGTTTTCGTCCACCTTTTCCATTTCCTGGTCGATGGCTTTATGACGGTGAGCAGGCTGTTGTGCATGGAATTTACGACCCAGCGCTATCTGCGGAAGTCGGTGAACTGCGTTTCAACCATATTGCATTCAAGAGCGAACAGTGCGCATCCGAAGTCCTCAAGCAACTGAGACAAGTGGGACTGCCACACACCGTAGCTCGCATCCCGCAAGAAAGCATTGCACAAATCTTTGTGCAGTTGCCTGGGAGCCTAGTGATTGAACTTGATGTACCCGACGACAGCGACGTTCTTTTGACTCACCACTACGGCTCTACTCAAGCTGCACCGAAGGCAGAAGGTTTTTGATTGACCCATTTCTGCGCCATTAACCACCAACTCTCATTCATTTTTGGACGAACCCAATGACTACCACTAATGCTCACTCTGCACTGCTTGCGCCATTCCAACTGGGCCCCATGCAACTGCCTAATCGCATCGTAATGGCACCGATGACTCGCAGCCGAAGCACCCAGCCAGGCGACGTTCCCAACGCCATGATGGCCACTTACTACGCCCAACGAGCAAGAGCTGGGCTCATCGTCTCCGAGGCCACTCAGATTTCTCCACAAGGCAAGGGCTATAGCTTCACCCCTGGCATCTACAGTGAAGAACAAGTCCAAGGGTGGAAACAGGTAACGGATGCGGTGCACGCGGCAGGCGGTCGTATGGTGCTTCAGTTGTGGCACGTGGGGCGCATGTCCCACGCGAGCTTCCAAGAAGATGGCGTGCCGGTTGCACCGTCAGCCCTGTCGCCTGACGCGCAAGTCTGGGTGGTGGGTGACGATGGTGTGGGACGCATGGTCGACTGCCCTATGCCACGTGCTATGACGCTGCAAGACATTCAGTCTGTGATTGGGGATTTCCGCCACGCTGCGGCCAATGCAATGCGTGCCGGTTTTGACGGTGTCGAGATACATGGCGGCAACGGCTACCTGCTCGATCAATTCCTGCGCACCACATCGAATCACCGCACTGATGCCTACGGCGGAAGTATGGCCCATAGATCTCGTTTTGTCGAAGAAGTGGCTGCAGCAGTCGCCAGCGAAGTTGGGGTGGAGCGCACTGGTATCCGCCTAGCCCCCTTCATTACTCAGCGCAACATGAACTGCCCGGAAATCATTCCCACCATCTTGCATCTTGCCAAGCAGTTGGACGAGATGGGCCTCTCGTACATCCATCTGTCTGAAGCCGATTGGGATGATGCGCCACAGATACCAGAAGACTTTCGACATGCACTACGTCGCGCATATAGCGGAGCCGTCATCGTCGCGGGTAAATACGACGAGCAACGCGCCGAGCGCATTCTGAAAGAAGGCTTGGCCGACCTAGTGGCCTTTGGCCGGCCTTTTGTAGCCAACCCGGACCTACCCAACCGATTTGCCAAGAGCTTGCCTCTGGCCGGCTTTGACGGCTCGACACTCTTTGGTGGCGACGCGCGTGGCTATATCGATTACCAATCCTACTCTTCCTAAACCTCACTCTCCTACACACTTCAAAAGGAACGACAATGAAAGCCATTGGATACAAGATCCCCCAAGCCGTTGACCATGCCGATTCGCTGCTGGACATCGAATTGCCTGAGCCGGTCGCGACCGGGCGTGATCTACTGGTCGAGGTAAAGGCAGTTTCAGTGAACCCCGTAGACACGAAAGTGCGCAACAGCGCTAAACCAGTCGAGGGTCAGGAATACAAGGTTCTGGGCTGGGACGCCAGTGGCATCGTCAAAGCCGTGGGACCTAACGTCACGCTGTTCCGACCAGGTGACCGGGTTTGGTATGCCGGCTCCATCGCTCGGCCCGGCACGAATGCCGAGTTGCACCTGGTGGACGAGCGCATCGTCGGCCATGCCCCCGTGTCACTCGACTTTGCACAGGCAGCAGCCTTGCCACTGACGGCCATTACGGCCTGGGAAATGCTATTTGATCGTCTGGGCATTGCGCCTGGCAAACAGCCTAGCAACAAGACACTGTTGATCATTGGTGCCTCGGGTGGTGTGGGCTCCATCCTGACGCAACTGGCTGCACGGTTGACCAGTCTGACCGTGATCGGAACAGCCTCCCGACCAGAAACCCAAGCCTGGGTGAAGGAGTTGGGGGCACACCACGTCATTGACCATAGCCAGCCGATTGCTGCGGAACTCAAGCGCATCGGATTTCCCGTGGTGGACTACATCGTCAGCTTAACGAACACCGATGACCACCTTGCCCAGATCGTTGAAGCCATCGCCCCTCAGGGCAAGTTCGGACTCATCGACGACCCCAGTTCTTTGGATGCGACCGTGTTCAAGCGCAAGGCTGTGTCGATTCATTGGGAGCTCATGTTCACTCGGTCGCTGTTCGGTACTGACGACATGATTGGCCAGCACCGCTTATTGAATGAAGTGGCCGATTTGGTTGATGCGGGACTGATTCGTACCACATTGGCAGAGCGCTTCGGCAGCATCAATGCCGCCAATCTGAAACGCGCTCATGCACTGATTGAATCAGGCAAAGCACGCGGCAAGGTCGTATTGGAAGGATGGGCTTGAGCCATGCAATCCACTGTCATTTTCAATTTGGCCGTGCTTGAAGCAAAGGCTGGACAGCAAGAGCAATTGCGCGAGGCGTTGCTCGCCCTAGTTGCACCTACACGAAAGGAAGCAGGATGCTTGGATTACACGCTGTTTGAACTGACCGAAACCCCCGGCACGTTCTATATGCGCGAATCTTTCAGAGACCAAGCTGCGTTGGAGGAGCATTTCTCCAAGCCTTATTTCCAGGAGTTCGCAAAGCGATTCGAAGAACTTTTGGCTCGGCCTCTACAGCTAATTGGCTTGCGCGAAGTTGGCAGCTATATTGGTCCGCTCATGCTTCATGTGTAAGGCTTGGCCCTTCACAAACTAGATGGCAGGGAATGACGCGTGATTTCCCTGCCCGCCACCCCATCAACATCATCAGACAGACTAACTGCGCTCGGATGCAATCAGCCACGCGCGCGCACGGTCTGATCGATCTACTGCTTTGAGTCTGAGGAACTCATGAATTCACACTCCTTCCACAACGAGACTGTTTCAGTCGTCATTGGCGGGCACACCGGCATTGGATATGCGGTTGCACAAGCCCTAAGTGAGCGTCCAGGCCGAGTTGATGTGGTCAGCCGTAAGAATGGACTAGACCTAGCTGTCGCTAGCAGTGTTGCCGCATATTTTGAACGCCTCGGCCCCCTAGACCATCTGATCATTACTGCGGGCTCGGCCGCTCCGGGCGGCAATCTGACTGAAATTGATGTAGACGCAGCGAAAGCCGCGTTCGACATTAAATTCTGGGGGAGCATCACAGCCGCTCGGGAAGCGGCGAAACGACTGCGCCCTGGAGGCACCATCACCTTGACGTCAGGTTTCTTGTCACGCCGTGCCACTTCAGGAACCTATGTGAAAACGGCTATGAATGCTGCGTTGGAAGCCGTCGCGAAGGTGCTGGCCAAGGAGCTGGCTCCCCTGCGTGTCAATGTAATCAGTCCTGGTCTAACCGATACAGAGGCCTATGCAAAGATGCCTGAAGAGGCACGACTCGCGATGCTAGTGCGCGCTGCTCAAAATCTTCCAGCGATGCGTTATGGACGTGCCGAAGACTTGGCGAGGGGTTACCTCTTTGTGATTGATAACCCTTTTGTGACAGGAACCGTTATAGATATCGATGGCGGTGCTCTAATCGGGTGAGGAGAGTAGTTGCTGGACCGCTTTTCATCCGTCCAGCACAACTGCAACAAGTCCCAGCAGAGAGATGAATTCTGCGATGCTCCCATTTCCAGTGACAGCTTTGAGGTGTAGAGCGGACTTGCTCGAAAGTCTTGCGGCCATGACTGCTTTGTGCAACTATCAGTCATTGGTATTTCTGTGGTGAACGACGGCAACCAGCCTAAACGTGCCGCCGGCGGTTTTGACCCGAAGGACTGCTAGTGGCCGAAACGGTGAATTCCTGGCAGCGCCAGGAAGCCGACAGTCATGGGGCTGTGGAAGCCGACCATCGCTAGTCGCTTAGGTGAGTCGAAGCCCGCCCGCTCCAGAGCGCATCCTGTGTGACCCTCAACTCGATGGGAGACCATCATGGGAACCACCGGAAATACCGCTCATCGCGAGCCATGGAACAAGGGCAAGATCGTCGGGCAGAAGGCGCCGTTCAAGCTCAAGGACATCTGGGCGCTGCGCGTAAGGCTTCAAATGGAAGGCCGCGTGCGCGAACTTGCTCTCTTCAACTTGGGCATCGATAGCAAGCTGCGAGGATGCGACCTCGTCGCCCTCAAGGTTCGGGACGTGTGCCACAGCGACCAGGTGGCGGCGCGCGCTGTCGTCATGCAACACAAGACTCAGCGTCCAGTGCAGTTCGAGATCACGCAGGCCGCTCGTGATGCCTTGCAAGCCTGGATCAAGCAGGCTAGGCTGAAGCCAGAAGACTTCCTGTTTCCAAGCCGGTTACACGAATCGCCGCATCTGGGAACGCGGCAGTACGCCCGGATCCTCGGTCACTGGGTCGATGAGCTAGGCCTGGACCGCACGGAGTACGGGACGCACTCAATGCGCAGGACGAAGGCGACACTGATCTACCGTCGCACCAAGAACCTGCGCGCAGTACAACTACTGCTTGGCCACTCCAAGCTGGAGTCGACAGTGAGGTATCTGGGCATCGAGGTCGACGATGCCCTCGAGATCTCTGAAAAGACGGAGATTTGAAGCTGCCGCTGACGGCCACCCCGGAACCTGCGCCAGGGTGGCCGCCTTCAACGGCTGCAATGCGGCCCTGGGCCAAACTGGCACTCTCGGCCACAAGCTGCTGGTGGCAGAAAGAAAATGCAGTCACTCAACGGCTAAAGTAAACCGACAGCCGTAGCCGGGTCGGCATGACTGAACGGTTATGTTTAACTACTGGATTCTACAGAGCGAGCGCAAGAAATTTTGTGCCTGGAACGGGGTTAAAGCTCACAGGCTCCGCATGCTCAAAGCCCATCGATTCGTAGAGCGTCTGCGCTGCTGTGAACTCAGGCAGTACGTCCAAACAGATGCGCGAGTAGCCGGCAAGCTTAGCTTCACTCAATATCGCCTCAACGAGCAAGCGACCAAGGTTTCTTCCTCGCGCGGCAGGGCGAACATAAACACGCTTCATTTCGCACGTTGATTCATCAACGCCGCGCAGCGCTGCACAGCCAAGAACTGTGTCACCTTCACGTGCTAATAGAAGGCGGCCTTGAGGGGCTTCGTACTTGCCAGGAAGTCCTGCAAACTCAGCTTCGTACTCCTGAAAGCCGAGGTTTACAGTCGGGCTGCTCACATACTCACGAAAAATCGAAATAACGTCCTCACGCTCGGTCGGGAAAAGTGCTTGTCGAATGATGAGCATGGCAAAGCTACGGGTAAATGACTTTTAAGCGCAGGGGGTTGAAGGGATACTGGGCCTCGCCCGCGAGTGAATTCGTTGCAAGCACTATAGCCTGCGTACAGAACGGTCCTATGGACAACGAGTGCCGTACATCATCAAAGGATCTGACCGTAGCAGAACAGAGACAGCCGCAACCGGCCGAGGCTGTGTGAAAACGCCATGTTGGGCAAGGCGGATCGGAAGTCGACCTCTCAGATCGATCCAGGATCGACGATCGTGCTGTTGGGAATGGTTTTGCTACTGCCGAAAAATTGACTTTTTCGAGTTTTCACACAGCCTCGGCCGGAAGCTGTCGTCCGGCGCGTGACCGCGACAGGCAGGCCGAGGCATAGAGGCGTCATCGACTTCTGGCTGATCGATCACTGCTGATGCAGACATCAGACTGTGCGAGGCGCTCTGCCTGAGGTTCCACTGTGCAAATTGCCACGTCGAGCAACTCGCTGAAGCGTTAGTAACGCTACCTCCGAGGGGAAATAAAACGATTAGTGAGAATCGCTCATGACGAAATCTCATCGATTTCGAGAATCTCGCAGTCCGGTGCGGATTCTGCAATGCTCGAACAAACGTCTTCCGCGTCAAGGCCCAATCGCCTCTGTTCGCTCATGAGGCTGACTCGATGGTTCACCAACATTAAACGGAACAGTGTCAATCGGCCGAGGTTCTTACGTGGCACCGCACAGAGCGTAGTGTGGGCGTCGGGGTCTGGCAGTACCAAGCAGCTATCGCCTGCTTCGATTACTTGCAATCGGCTACCTTTAGCGAAAAATCTTCCCTCAACCTGTATGTCGCATAGGACTTGCATCATGGAGTGCATAGTTTTTATGCACTCCTATTGCATCCGCACTACGACTTTGCCTTTGGCGCGTCCTTGGGACAAGTACTCAAGTGCCTGCTTCGCTTGGTCGAACGGAAACACTTTGTCTACAACCGGATGTATATGACCGGCGTCGAGAAGCACGCCAATTTCGTTCAACTGCTCACCGTCAGGTCGCACGAATAGAAACGAGTAACCCACACCCTTCTTTGCTGCCAAGCGAATGATTTTTCTGCTCATGAGGCCAAAAATCAGTCTGAGAGCGAAGTTCAACTTGCGGGCTTGTGCAAATGCAGCGTCCAGCGGACCAATCAGCGAAATTATCTTGCCGCCAGACTGGAGGATACCAATAGACTTCTCCAGTGCATCCCCGCGGATCGTTCCTAGTACCACGTCGTATCCTCGCAGTACCTGTTCAAACTCCTGCTTTTTGTAGTCAATCACATCGTCTGCGCCCAGGCTCTTGACCAGGGCAACGTTGGCAGTACTTGTAGTTGTTGCTACATAGGCGCCGAGGTGCTTGGCCAACTGAATCGCAAAAGTGCCGATACCGCCCGATCCGGCAGGAATAAATACTCTTTGACCCTCCTTAACTTCGGCACGGTGTCTCAGTGCTTGCCAGGAAGTCAACCCAACCATAGGCACAGACGCTGCCTGCACGAAGTCGAGATTGGCAGGTTTGCGTGCAGCCAGATGTTGGGGAACTACCGCAAACTCGGCAAGTGATCCGGTGCCTTGATCAAAGATGCTGGCAAAGACCTCATCGCCTGGCTTGAAGCGGGTAACACTGCTCCCCACTTCAACCACCACTCCGGCCAGGTCGCTGCCCATGACGGCGGGAAGCTTGAACTTCAGCACGGGCTTGAATATTCCCGTCGTGATCATATTGTCGATAGGGTTTAAGCCTGCTGCATGCACCTCAATCAGCATTTCATTGGGTCGAAGTGTTGGGCGAAGCACCTCGGTGATGCCGATCTCTGGGGTCTTGCCGTAGCGTTTAAATGTGAGGGCTTTCATGATGCTCCTGCTTGTGTGTTACGAAGGCGGCCATACGCAAGTGCCTGGTGTCGCCTCATAGTCAGCCCCTGCTTTGTTGTGTCGCTCCGGAGCCGTTGTTCAGCTATTACTGTGCGAGGAAGGCCAGTGCCTTCGGCACAAAGTCGGCGTGATACTGGAATACACCACCGTGACCCGCATCGGGATAAATGACCAGCTCACTGTTGGGCAGGCGCTTGGCCAAGTCGTAGGTGTTGCTGCTGGGTACCATCCGGTCGTGATCACCGTTTGCCACAAGCGCAGGATGTTTGATCACCGACAGATCGACCGCTGGTTTCTCGCCCCAAGCCTTGAGCGCCCGCAACTGCGCCATATACGCGCCAAAGCTGATAGCCCTGTCCCGATTCTCTGAGCGCTCCTGCAATCGTTGTAGGAAGGCTTTACCAGCCTCAATGCCGTTCGGCGTACGTGTGAAGAACAGGAACTGCTTGGGATCTTGGCCGCTGAAGATCGCGCGCAAGAGGTCATAGTTCGCGACTCCTGCCACCGAACTGATGCCTGGGCCACCGGCAGGACCCGTGCCTGCCAAAATCAGCTTGCGCACCAACTGTGGTTGCTTGAGGACGATCTCCTGGGCGATCATCCCGCCCATGGAGAAGCCCAAAAGATCGACCTTCTGAAACCCCTTGGCCTTGATGAAGGTAGTCGCGTCATCGGCCATCTGTTCAATCGAGTTGGCAGCTGACCCCGTGGATGCGCCTACCCCCCGATTGTCGAACGCGATGACGTGATGCTTTGCAGCAAGGCCGTCTACGACACGGGGGTCCCAGTTATCCAGGACCGCAGCTAGGTGCACGAGGAGTATTACAGGTGTTCCGCCGTTTTCCTGGCCCAGCTCTCGGTAGGCGTAGTCCACGCTGTCTGCTGAAACAACTTGTGTCGGAGCATTCTTCCATTGCGTTGCAGGAGTGCCGTTGCTCTTGATCTCCATACTGCTGGATGTGGCCAAATCTGCGGCCGATGCGTATGGCAGAAACAGCGTTGCAAGCGCTGCGAGGCAAGACGCTCGCACTTTGGACTCGTAGAACATATCGTCTCCGTTAGATGGTCAAAGCGCTCAGGCCTGCGGCTTGTAGCGCTCAGCGGCATGCGCTTGACGGATTTCGGACATCAGTCCTTGTCGCGCCTGATCCAGCTCGTCCCAACGTTCTGCGACATGCAGGGGCGGAATCGTCACCAGTTCCTTGCGATCGAAGCCGATGAGTGCGGCATCAACCAGTTCGTTGACATCCATCACCTCTGGCAGTGTGTTGATATCCATGCCGGCGCGGGTCCAGATCTCAGTACGGGTTGCCGCCGGGAGTACGGCTTGCACATAGATTCCCTTCGGCCCTAGTTCCAAATTCAGACCTTGTGAGAGAAACAGTACAAATGCCTTGGTCGCACCATAAATAGTCATGCCTAGCTCGGGAGCAAAGCCAACAACCGAGCCGATGTTGACGATCGAGCCTTTGCCTTCCTGAGCAAAGCGCGCAGCGACTGCTGCAGCGAGGCGCGTGGGCGCCGTGGTGTTGAGCATTACCAGACGGTCAATGCTCTGCGCGTTCTGTTGGACGAAGGCCCCGGACTGGCCCATGCCAGCGTTGTTGATCAGAATCCCGATCGACGTGTCTTCGCGCAGACGCGTCTCGACCTCAGCCAGGTCTTCCTGTTGTGTAAGGTCGGCTTGAATCACGTCTATGGCGACCTTGGTCTCTTCGCGCAAGCGGGAGGCTAGGAGGTTCATGCGAGCTTTATCGCGGGCAACCATGACGAGGTTGTGGCCACGGCGGGCGAAGCGTTCAGCGTAGGTCGCACCGATGCCGGAAGACGCACCGGTGATCAAGGCTGTAGGCAGATTAGTCATAGTTCTATATCCAGAAATGGTTTGGGAAGATCAGGGGGATGGGATAGCGTTGGAGGGTAGGAGCAGGTTGCAGAGCTCCTGTTGCATGCACTGGCGTCAGGCTGCGAGCGCGGGATAGTCGGTGTAGCCTGCGGCGGCACCGCCGTAGAGCGTGGCCATGTTCATCTGAGCCAGAGGCGCGTCGGTTTTCAAGCGCTCGACCAAGTCTGGGTTGGCAATGAAGGCGTGACCAAAGGCGACCAAATCAAGCTTTCCTTCCTGCAGACGAGCTTCGGCCAACTGGCGGGTGTAGCCGTTGTTGGCGATGTAGGTTTGCTTGAAGCGAGCGCGCAACGCGTCATAGTCAAAAGGAGCGACATCGCGGGGGCCGCCTGTCGCACCCTCGACGACATGCAGGTAGACAACGCCCAGGGCACTGAGTTGCTCCGCGATGTAGTTGTACTGAGGCTGCGGCTCACTGATAGAGATGCCATTGGCGGGGGAAACTGGGGAAATGCGCACGCCGGTGCGCTCAGGTCCAATTTCCTGGGCAACGGCAGAGGTCACCTCTAGCAACAGTCGTGCACGGTTTTCCACTGAGCCGCCGTATGCGTCCGTGCGTTGGTTGGCTCCATCCTTGATGAATTGCTCCAGCAGATAGCCGTTGGCACCATGCACCTCCACGCCATCGAAGCCTGCACTCACGGCATTGGCGGCAGCTTGGCGGAAGCTCTCCACGATGTTTGGGATCTCATCTAAACCCAGAGCGCGGGGCTCAGATACTTCCGCAAAGCCATTGTTCACGAAGGTCTTGGTTTGTGCTCGGATGGCAGAGGGAGCTACAGGCGCTGCGCCATCCGGCTGCACGGACACATGGGACACGCGACCCACATGCCACAGTTGCACAAAGATCTTGCCGCCCTTGGAGTGCACCGCTTCGGTGACTTTGCGCCATCCAGCGACCTGTTCGGCTGTGTAGAGACCGGGGGTGTCTTGGTAGCCCTGCGCCTGTGCTGAGACCTGAGTCGCTTCCGTAATGATCAAGCCAGCTGAGGCGCGCTGTGCGTAGTAGATGGCCGCAAGGTCATTAGGCACAAGGCCTGAACCGGCGCGGTTGCGGGTTAGCGGCCCCATCACAACTCGATTGGCAAGTACCAGATCACCTAAGACATAGGGTTGAAAAAGCGTCTTCTCAGTCATGTTGCATCCACAGCAATGTTCTAGAAGAGTCAATAATGACGATCGTAATCTAAAAAGTCAATACTTTAATTATGATCGTAATCAATATATAGTAGAAGCTTCGCATGCACACAGACACTCCACGGTAGAAAAAATGAAGCTCACCAAAGCACAGGCACAGGCAAACCGAGCACATGTCGTGAAAACCGCGTCAGCGCTGTTTCGCGAGCGTGGATACGATGGCGTGGGCGTGGTCGACTTGATGGCGGCAGCGGGGTTCACGCAAGGCGGCTTCTACAAACAATTCCGCTCCAAGACGGACTTGATGGCGGAATCAGCTGCTTGCGGGATAGAGCAGACCGTAGAGTTGACGAAAGGTATTGACCTGTCGACTTTTGTGAACAGCTATTTGTCTCGCGAGCATCGTGACAATCGGGCGGCAGGCTGCACTATGGCCGCCCTGGGCTCGGATGCAGCGCGCCAGACGCAAGAGGTCAAGACGACATTTGCTGCAGGCATCGAAAGCTTGCTGCAGGCCCTTGAGAAGGAATGTCCGACCTCGGAGCGAGCAGGAAATGACGAGGCACGGGCCAAGTCCATCGACACCTTTGCGCATATCGTCGGGGCCCTGGTCATGTCACGGGCCTGTCCCGATGATTCGCCACTTGCCGACGAAATCTTGACTGTGTGTCGGGACAAGATACTTGGCGCGCTGACGGAGCAAGAAGGTGTACCGTCACCCGCAGCGGCTCATGCTACTCAACCTGATGTGGCCTGAGCCTTTGCCTTTAGCTCTTTACCGCGGCCCCAAACGTCACCATCGCCAGGAACATACTGGTAGCGATAACAGCGCTGAATGCCAAGTAGGGTGAAAGCTGCAGTGCTGAGGTAATCGCAATGGAGATAGCAGCACAGCCCATTTGCAGGAAGCCCAGCAAGGCAGAGGCTGCCCCAGCATTTTGGCCAAATGGCTGCAGGGTCACGGCAGTTCCCAAGGGATTGATCAGGCCCATTCCAATCAAAAACACTGTCAACGCCGCCGAAAAGTAGTACACCTGCTCTGGGGCTGCCAGCAGGGTCGCACCAGCGGCAAAGGCGATGGTGATGCCTGCACGGGCAACGCGCATTGCGCCAAAGCGATGCGCAAGCCTAGGAGCGAGCAGACCAGCGCCAAAGACAACAAAGACGGTAGACGCGAAAAAAAGTGCGAGTTGCAAGGGTGAAAAACCAAACCCTTCCATCAAGATGGCCGGTGCCATTGCAAAAAACAGATACAGCGAGCCCAAGACCAAGCTGACAGACATTGCTGGTGCAATGAAACGGCGGTCAGTCAAGAGTGCTTTGTAGGTCGCAGTTACAGCACTGAGCGCCAACGGCCGGCGTAAGTCGGCGCGATGGGTCTCGCCAAGCCGCGAAACATAGTGGATACCCAGCAAGATGGCGAGCACCCCGACAACGCCAAAGGTCGCACGCCAGCCCAACAAGCTGTTGAAGGCGCCCCCCAGCAGCGGAGAAAAACCGGGTGCAGCCGCCATGGCGACCATGACCAGCGAAAGCGCACGTGCGAGCGACTCACCTTCAAACAGGTCACGTGCAATGGCACGAGACAGCACGGACGTGGCACATACCCCGAGCGCTTGAACAACTCGGCCGACGATGAGCTGGGGAAGGCTCGACGCAAAGGCACATACCGCGCTACCGACGACAAACACGACCAGACCGCACACCACCAAAGGTCTGCGTCCAAAGCGATCCGACAAAGGTCCCACGAAAAGTTGACCCAACGCGAAAGCCACAAAGAAGGTGCTCAGGGTGGCGCTAAGGTCTTTTACAGATGTCCCAAGCTCGGCACCCATGGCAGGGAAGGCCGGCAGGATGATGTTGGTAGCCAACGATCCCAGCGCTGCCAGTCCAGCGAGCATCAGCAGCAATTCGCCTGAGAAAGATTGTGTGGATTCAATCGGTTTGTGCATCGTCGCCCCCTTCATCGCCGTCAAGGCATTCAATGCAGGAATCGAGTAAGTCATGCAGCGCCGCCACACGTTCCGTCCCCAGCTGCGCGTTCAAAGCAAGCTGTGCAGCCTTCCAAGCCTGTTGTGCTTGTGCCTGTTTGGTCACGCCGGTTTCTGTTGCGGTGACCAAACGACTGCGTGCGTCGACTCCAGCGCCAATCGTCAGCAAGCCCATCGCTGTCAGCGGCTGAAGATTGCGCGTCAACGTTGAAGCGTCCATCTGCATGCGCTTGGCCAGATCCACCGGCCGTACCGGCCCTAATTTGACGACGTGGGAGAGCAGGGAGTATTGCGTGATCTTCAAGCCCACCTCCGCAAAAAAATGGTCGTAGTGCCGCGTCACAATGCGACTGAGTTGGCGCAACTTCAGGTTGGTGCAACCCTGGGGCTTGATGCTGTTCTTCATTTGATATATTGTAATTACAATAGTTGTAATTACAAGTTTTAGAAATGAAGGAGGCTGAAATGACTGTGGATCAGGTTATCGAGAGATGGCGAGCGGATGAAGTGGCGGTGCGTGCACATCTAAGAGCTGTGGATACTGGGCCGCACGGCAGTGTCGCTGCTCGCTCTGGCATGGAAATGTTCGAGGCCATCTTCGCGGGGGAGTTGTCCCCGGCTCCAATTGGCCAAACGCTCGACTTTGTTCCCATTCGCATGGAACCAGGGGAGGCCGTTTTTCAGGGGTAATCCCCCCGCAATTCCAGCGCGCGGAGAAGTAGAGACTCTCACAGGAGAATCTCTACCATGAAGAAATCACGTTTCACCGACAGCCAGATCATCGACGCGCTCAAGCGAGCAGAGGCCGGTCTGACGGTCCCTGAGCTTTGTCGTGAACTAGGCATCAGCTCGGCGACGTTCTACAAGTGGCGGGCCAAGTTCGGCGGCATGGATGCGTCGCTCATGGCTCGCATGAAGGAGCTCGAAGAGGAGAACCGGCGGCTGCGCAAGATGTACGTTGAGGAGAAGATCAAAGCAGAGATCGTCTCGGAGGCTCTCGCAAAAAAGTGGTAAAGCCATCTCGCCGACGCGAGATGGCTCATCGAGCTGTGCAGCAGCACGGCGTGTCGATCCGGTCGGCCTGTCAGGCATTCCAGATCAGCCAAGCCTGCTATCGCTATGTGACCAAGCGCCGCATGGAAGATGACGAGATCGCCCAGTGGCTGCTGTGCCTGACTGACAACAACCGCAACTGGGGATTTGGTTTGTGCTTTCTGCACTTGCGCAACGTGCGTGGCTTTACCTGGAATCACAAACGTGTCTCTCGCGTCTACCGGGAATTGGAGTTGAACCTGCGCATCAAGCCACGCAAGCGTCTGGTGCGGGAGAAGCCCGAGGCGCTCACAGTGCCTGATCACTGCAACGAAGTCTGGTCGATGGACTTCATGCATGACCAGCTTGAAGATGGTCGCAGCATTCGACTACTCAACGTAATTGATGACTTCAACCGTGAGGCCCTGGGCATCGAGGTGGACTTCTCACTGCCATCGCATCGCGTGATTCGAGTGCTGGGGCAGATCATGGCCTGGCGTGGGAAGCCACAAGCAATACGTTGCGACAATGGGCCGGAATACATCAGCGCTACGCTGCTGAACTGGGCCAGCGGGCAAGGAATTCGCATCGAACACATCCAGCCTGGCAAGCCCCAATAGAATGCCTATGTGGAGCGCTTCAATAGAACGGTCCGCTACGAATGGCTGTCACAGTATTATTGGTCCGATCTCGACGAGGTTCGGGAGTACGCCACGCAGTGGATGTGGCGCTACAACCATGAACGCCCAAACATGGCCTTGGGTGGCATCACCCCCAAGCAGCGGCTGGCCATGGCCGCATAGCTCTACTTCTCAGAGCGGTGGTTTATGGGGGGATTACCAATCCTTCACTACTGTTTTATGGGCCAGATCAAAGAACGCCTGCGTGTATGCATTGGCCACTTCCACTTTTGCTTTAGTTTGCTCGATAAATTTCACATAAGTCATCGTGGTGGATATTTCCTTGTGGAACATGGCATTGCGCACAAATTCCAACGCTGCTTGCAAGTTTCCAAGTGGCAAAAGTGTTTTCATCAGCAAGGTGCCATAGGTCGCTCGCGTCTGGTGAAATCGAAAATCGACCATGAATTTCATGCCGGACTCAACAGCATTTCGCCGCAAATTGACCATCTCGCTGTTGACCGCAGAACTACGCTTGCCATCGTCTCTTCTTTCGTAGGGATTTCCCTGTGTAGTGAGTAACAGCAACTCTTTGAACTCTTTGGACGCTCGTGCCTGGCGCTTCATTCTCCGTACGCTGTAGGCGTAGGATTTCAGTTCTAGGAGCATTGCCTCTGGTAGTCGCAGCATACCTGCTACATCGAACTTGGTTTCGACAAATGGTCGCGAGCCAGGGCCGACCGCTATGCACCAAAGACCTTCCACATCCGGGTCTGGTACCGCACGCTCAAGATTTCCAATCTTTAGGTTGCAAATAGTTTGAAGCCGGGCGCCCGTGAAGAAGCCCAGCTTCAGCATAAGCTGCAATTCCTGGCTGGCGCCATGGGATGCAAAATCCAGTAGTTGCTGCATGTGCACGCCGGTGATAGGAAGCAAGCCTTCTTCCACCGTTGACTTCTTTGCGACGCGAGATTTGATTGAAATGTCAGTTGTGACGCGCGATAGCGTTCTCTTGAATCCTGCTGTGTCGTGGTAACGGACGATGACTGGGATGTTTTTCCATTTGGGTGAATCGTGCGAGATGAAACCGAATTCGGCGCAATGACTGTAGAAATTGATGCAGGCATTCATCCTTGCCGTTGTCGTAGACGGTGCAAGTATTCCTAGCTCGTCCCGGCACTTGATTAAGTAGCCTCGCCACTTAACCAGCACACGATCAGCGCGATTCATTGGAAAGTGCCGCCAGTCAGGCGCGTCTTTTGTCTCCAGCCATTGCGCAAACTTGTGCAGATGCCGCATCTGGTCCTGAATCGTCTTGAGTTTGACGTAGCCGCCAGTGGCTCGCTCATGGGCCCAATGATTGGCTTCGTTCCATGGCGACCCATCGTCCCAATAAATCATGGGCAGGGAACGAATTTTTTGTTGTGTAGCAGCTTCGACCCAGGTGAGCTCCTCGGTGGAGTTGAGAATGAGGCGCTGCGGGGTGTACTCGATAAATTCAAGCGTTGCCATTGTTCACCCGGCATTGACTAAGCACAAGCGACGCCTGCCGCGGCAAGATCCTTTGCCAATCACATGGCTGGAGGGCAAAACCTCCGATTGATCTAGGTAAAAATCAGTGAACTTGACCGGAACTACTTTCCTGATGGACATATGCATCTCTCCAGTATGTCCATGGATTGTAATCTAACGCTTGCGATGTCCATGCCATTAACTCACGCTTGACGTGATAGGTCTTACCAAAGCTGGAGACGATGAAGGCGCGCTCGGCCAGGCCGGCAAAGCGGGCAGTGCTCTGGTGCTGGGCGCCGTCAAAGACCATGTGCTCATAGACCTCATCGGAGATCAGCAGCACATTGGTGGGCGCGAGCAGCGCTTGCAGTTGGCGCATCTCGGCATCGGTCCAGATCGTGGCGCTGGGGTTGTGCGGGCTGTTGATGATCAGCAGTCGCGTGCGTGGCGTGATGGCTGCGGCGATTTTTGCAAAGTCCGGGCGGAAGGTGCCAGGCGTGAGCGGCACACGCACGGCCACGCCGCCTGCCAGCTCGATATTGGGCACATAGCTGTCATAGCAGGGGTCGAGAACGATGACTTCGTCGCCCGCATGCACCGTGGCCAGGATGATGGTGAGAATGGCCTGGGTGGCACCGGCCGTAATGGTAATTTCAGTGTTTGCGTCGTACCGGCGGGCGTGAAGTGCTTCTATTTTAGAAGCAACTGCTTCACGCAAGGCCGGCCAGCCGCTCATGGGCGGGTACTGGTTGTGGCCGGCGCGCATGGCGGCGTCGACAGCATCCAGCAACTGTGGATCGCAGCCAAAGTCAGGAAAGCCCTGGCCTAGATTGACAGCCTTGTGCTCGGCAGCCAAGGCCGACATGACGGTGAAGATCGTGGTGCCCACATGGGGCAGCTTGCTGGGAAAGGTAGGAGTCACGACAGTTCTGCAAAACTGGCCTGCGCGCAGCTCGCCGCAGACCTGACAAACATTCTGGAGGCGGGGTTTACAGCCCGAAATCGTCCACGCTGCCGCTCATGGCGCGGATGATGAGGTCGCGCGAGAGGCGGTCACTCAGCAGCTCGGCAAATTTATACACGAAGTTGCGCAAGTATGCGCCGCGCTTGATGGCCACGCGCGCCACGCTGGAGCCAAACAAATGTCCCACGGGACGAACCACCAGGTCATTGGTGGGCTCGTCACGCATGGCCATCTCGGCCACGATGCCAATGCCAAGACCCAGGCGCACATAGGTCTTGATCACGTCGGCATCAATCGCTTCCAGCACGATATGCGGTTGCAGTCGGCGCATTTCAAAAGCGTGGTCGATCTTGCTGCGGCCGGTGAAGGAGCGGTGATAGGTAATCAGGGCTTCGTGGGCGATGTCGTCCAGCGTGATGCGCTCTTTTTGCGCCAGCGGATGGCCTGTGGGCAAAACCAGCACGTGCTGCCATTCATAGCAGGGCAGGGTGACCAGGTCGGGGTAATCGGCCAGCGATTCGGTTGCCATGCCTATCTCGGCCACTTCGTCTATCACCATGCGTGCCACTTCGGCCGGCGTGGCCTGGTGCAGGCTGATGGTGACCTTGGGGTACATCTCGCGCAAGCGGGCCACGGCTGGGGGCAGCACATAGCGGGCCTGGGTGTGTGTGGTGGCGATGCTGAGCGTGCCGCTGTCCTGGGCGCTGTACTGCTCGCCAATGCGCTTCAAGTTGCCCACTTCACGCATGATGAGCTCTATGCTTTTGAGCACTTCCTGCCCGGGCTCGGTGATGCGCTTGAGGCGTTTGCCATGGCGGGCAAAGATATCGATGCCCAGTTCTTCTTCCAGCTCGATGATGGCCTTGGAGACCCCGGGCTGGGAGGTATGCAAGGCCTTGGCTGCCTCTGTGAGGTTGAGGTTGCGGCGCGCGGCCTCTTGAACAAAGCGAAATTGGTGCAGATTCATGGCGGCACAGACTAAGAACTGGCGTCATTATGCTTCAAATATCTAAAGAATCTTCTCTTTATTTCAAATCTGCGCATTCCTGTCGCGTTGCACTGGCTTTTCCTGCTTTTGACAAGCAGATCTACACATTCATCGCAGGCGTGAACAGGAAGCGGTTCAGGTGCTGGTGACGTACATGGTCACGTCAACCTCGTCCATTTGCTCCGGCAAGAGGAAGCGCTCTGCATAACGTCTGTAGACACCCGAGGTCAGGAATAGATCGAAAAGCACCGGATCGATATGCCTGTCTTTCTTGAAAAAGGACAGGATTTTGATGGCCTCGGATAGGGACTTGGCCTTCTTGTAGGGGCGGTCGCTGGCGGTCAAGGCCTCGAAGATATCGGCGATGGCCATGATCCGCGACGGTACGGAAAGCTCCTTATCGGAAAGTTTGCGGGGGTAACCCGTTCCGCTCAAGGTTTCGTGGTGCGTGCTTGCGTATTCGGGCACCCGCTTCAGGTGCTTGGGAAAAGGCATGTTTTCCAGCATGACAATGGTCTGGATGATGTGCTCGTTGATCTTGTAGCGCTCTTCTGCCGTCAAGGTGCCGCGTGCGATGCTCAGGTTGTAGACCTCGCCTTGGTTGTAAAGGTGTTGCGGTACCTTTAACTCAAAGCCGTATTTGGGGTCCGGGGTGCTGTCGGCTGTACGCGCAACGATATGCTGTGGCTTGTCAGCGAGCAAGCGCTCTTGGGTCGGCAACACCGGGACTGGTTGACTTGTCAGGCGATTTTCTTCTTCCTGCGACAGGCCGAGGCGGTCGTCGAAGTGCCGCATCCAAGTCGTGCTCCCGATGGCCGCGATGCGCTCAACGTGTTCCGGGGTCATGAACTCCCCGCCTACATTGGATTGTGCGACGAAGGCATAGTCTGCAAGCAACTGCGATTGTTTTTGCTGGAAGATTGCGTCGGCCTGACTCGGGGGGACACCGCGCTCCCAGATGGATTCCAAGCGTTCGATCATGGCATCGCGCAACAAAACTTCGAAGCGTGTGCGAATTTCATGAATACGGTTGTAGATGGTTTCCAGTTTGGTGGCTTTGTCCACCACGTACTCCGGCGTTGTCACCTTGCCGCAGTCGTGCAGCCAGGCGCCGATGCGGAACTCCTGCCACTCGTCTTCGCTGCGGAAGGCAAAATCTGCCAAAGGGCCTTCATCGACCTTGACGGCTTCCTCGGCCAGCATCACGGCCAGTTCGGGTACCCGCTCGCAATGGCCGCCGGTGTAGGGACTCTTGGCATCGATAGCGCCTGCGATGATCTTGATCATCGAATCCATCAGCTCTTTCTGAGCTTGGAGGAGTTGCTGGTTCTCGATGATGATCGCGGCCTCTGCAGCCAGTGCCTCGGCGTACTTCACGGTTTCGCTGTCGAAGCGGCTGAGTTGACCCGTGTTGGGATCCAGCGCGTTTCTCAACAGGATGACCCCCAGCACCTCTCCCTCATGTGCGCTGAGCGGCAGTGTCAGGAGCGACCGGATGTCATGACCGGAAATTTCTGCAAGCTTCAATGCCTCCGTGAAGTCGAAGCGCTTGTCCGTTGCAGCATCGTCCACGACGACTGTCTTGCCGCTCCATACGGCATCCGCGCTGGCGGAGTGATGGCAGGACTCTCCCGTGCTGGCATCGCGTAAGCTCAATTCCAGCTCGGGCATCGGTATGTCGTCGGTGAGCATAGTGAGGCGCAGCGTCTGATGATCGGTTTTCAGGAACAAGGCGGCGGACTGACAGTGCGCAATGTCGCGTGCGCCAAGCAACACATTCTTGAGTAGCGTGTTCCTGTCCTTCTCCCTGCCCAGTTGTATGCCTATGTCCACCAGGCGCCTGAGCTTCTGGGTCGCAGCCTCCAGGGCCTCGGTGCGTTCCTTCAATGAGTCGTGCATGACTTCCTGTGCCCTGCTAAGAACATGCACTTCGTAAAGCCGCGATGGCACATGTTCGGGCTTGCTCGAGAAGTCCAGCTGTCGAATGCGCTCAGATTGGCGGGTCAGAGCGGTCAGTGACCGCGTTACGCCGCGTGTGCCAAGGTAGGCGATCGGGATCAACAACACGATGGCTGCCAACGCGGCCCACAACACGTTCTGCTGGGTCTTGAGAACGATGCCTGTGAAATCGCTCAAGGGGGCGATGACATAGATGCGGTACATCGCTCCCTGCGCAGGCGTCATGCGGCGTGATGCCAGGATGAAGTTTTCGCCCGCCAACTGGATGGTTTCGGCGAGCAAGTCGCTGGATGAGTGCCCAAGGTCTGCAACGGCTTTGAGGTACTTGTTGTCCAGCTCTCGCAGGGAAACGATGTGGTCTGGAGGGATATCGCCATACAGCGAGCCTCCCTTGCGCTTGGCCAGCACGCGGAGCTTCTCATCGGTGACGGCGTTGTTGCATAAATCGCAGGCTAGGGTCAGGTAGCCTCGTGCGATGAGTCATTCCCCGCAGTCCAAACCTCGCTATCGCACCACCAACTGGAAGCAATACAACGCAGCGCTCAAAGC